>CAYXGJ010000009.1:34810-88144 GCA_964464535.1 uncultured Thermodesulfatator sp.
TTATCTTTATATTTTTACCTTTCTAAACAAGTTGAACACAAGAAAAAACTTAGAATAATTTCAGAAACTGACTCCTTAACTGGTATTGCAAATAGAAGAGCTTTCATGGAAAAAATAGAAGAGGCGGTAAAAATTAGCCAAAACTTTAATTATCCCTTAAGTGTTATACTTTTTGATATAGACAATTTTAAAAAAGTAAATGATACCTATGGACATGATGTAGGAGATGAGGTCTTAAAAGAAATAACAAAAATTGTTTCTAACCAACTTAGAAAAACAGATTTTTTTGCCAGATGGGGAGGTGAAGAGTTTATGATAATTTTAGAAAATACCGAGTTAGAGGATGCTGTTCAATTAGCTGAAAGATTAAGAAAAACTATTGAAGCTTATAAATTTAAAAAAGTTGGTTATATTACTGTAAGTTTTGGTGTTACAGAGTTTAAAAGTAATGAAGATATAGATTCTCTTCTTAAAAGATTAGATGAACTTTTGTATAAAGCAAAAAAGAAAGGGAAAAATAGAGTTGAATTTGAAGAAAATTAAGAAATTAAAAAACTTCCGTCACATTTTTTAGGATTCTCAAAATCTTTTAAACCTTCTCTACAGGTGGCAAAGGAAAGATTATATTCCTTTGCTTTTTGATAAACTGGATAAATTAATTTATATCTTATTTCATTTTTAAGATAAATTGCATTTCCCGATTTTTTACCCTCTTTTAAATAAAGTTTTTCCCAAAAGGGGCTTTTTTCAGGAAAGGCATTCATCAATCTTTTTAAAGAATCAGGTTTTGCTTTGTAAGTACTAACAGTTATATGCTTTACATAAGGTGCTATTTCATCAAGTATTTCTAAAATTTCTCTTTCATTTAAACCTGGAATAATAGGATCAAGCCTAACAGAAACAGGTATTCCAGCTTCAAAAAGAGCTTTAATAGCCTGCAAACGCTTTTCATAGCCTGGTGCAAAGGGTTCAAGCTTTTGACATAAAGTTTTAGAAGTAACTGTTATACTAACTGCACACCTAAGTTTAGTTAAAAGTTCCCGATCCCTTAAAACAAGATCTGATTTGGTAATAATTAAGAGTTTATAATTTCCCCCCAAAAGAAGTTCTAAAAATTTTCTGGTTAATTCATAGGTCTTTTCAAGAGGCTGGTAAGGATCTGAGGAATTAGAAAGAGAAACGAGACTTCTTTCTGGAATCTTTTTAAGTTCTTTTTCTACAATCTTTAAAAATTCTTTTTTAGGTCTTGGATGGTAAAAATTTTTAATAAAACTTGTAGCATAACAATATAGACAACGATGTCCACATCCTGTATAAGGGTTTAAGCTATATTTAGTTGGACAGGTGCAAAGAGGAGATTTCCAAGGATCAAAAGGTTGTAGATAAGGCAATTTTATTATTTCCCTTATTTTTAAAATTGAGAAACATTTTCATTATTATCATAATATTGGTTTTAAAATTGTCAAACTAAAGAGGAAATGTTATTATTTTTAAAAAAATTTTAATAAAGGGATTGTAGGTTCAAAAACTTAATTATTTATTTATAATTAAAAATACTATGCTTAAATTTCTTTTTTTAGGAAAAGTAACTACACCTTTGCCAAAAATTTTAGAAGATCTTCAGAAAGAAAAAAGGTTGGATTTAATTCCTGTAGAGGATGTGTCCAAGCTTTCCTTAGAGGAATTAAAAGAAATACAGGCTATTTTAGTTCTTGGAGGAGATGGTACCTTTTTAAAAGCTGTTCCTTATGCTTATAAATATGATTTACCCATTCTTGGAGTAAATATGGGGAAATTTGGGTTTTTGACCGAAACTTATATAGAAGAATTGCCTTATACAATTCTTGCTTTAGAAAAAGGGTTAAATTTTTTTGAAGAAAGAACTCTTTTAAAAGTAATTTATCAAAATGAAGAATATGTAGGTTTAAATGAAGGGGCTATAATGAAAGGTCCTACTGGAAAAATTATCTATCTAAATTTAAAAATAAATAATATAGAAGTAACTACTATTTATGGAGATGGCTTAATTATTTCAACCCCAACAGGTTCAACTGCTTATAATCTTTCTGCAGGAGGTCCAATTGTTCATCCTAAAGCTAAGGTTTTTATTTGCACCCCTATTTGCTCATTTAAAATAAATGTTAGACCCTTAATAATTCCAGATGATTATATAATTGAAATCTCTGTGAATAAAACAGATGAAGAAATTCACCTTTTAATAGACGGACAAATAAATTTATTTATTAAAAATGAGGAAAAAATTTTAATAAAAAAAGCAGAAAAAAACCTTAAACTAATCCCCTCTTTGAAAAGAAATTATTTTCAAATTTTGAAAGATAAATTCCAATGGTAAATTAGATTTCTTCCTCCTCTTTTTTAAGAAGTTTAGAAGCAAGCTCTTCCTTTTTTTCTTTTATAGCTTCTTTTCCTTTTTCAATAGCTTCCTTTATTTCTTCTTTTTTAGTTTTAAGAACTTCTTTTGCTTTAGCTGAAAGTTCTTCAGCTTTTTCTTTTAAAGCCTCTGCCTCAGCTTTTAATTTTTCAGTTGTTCTCTCAACCTCATCTTTTATTTTTTTTCTTACTTCTTCCCCACTTGCAGGAGCAAGTAAAAGAGCTGTTATTCCTCCAGCTACAAAGCCTACTAAAAAGGCTAAAAATATTGTTTTTTTCTCACCCATATTTACACCTCCTTTATAAATTTTAGCTCATTTTTTCTCCTTTAAAGACAAAGAGAAGATTTTTTTTAAACTACTACTTAATTCTTTTATACCTGTAATTAAAGAACTTACTTCAATGTACAAATTTTTAATCTGATCATTAAGAGAATCAAGCAACATTTTAGTAGTGTTCCCAAAATTTATGACAGAATTCATAAGTGGATCTAAAGAATTTACTGTTACTTTTATTTTTTCTGTTACAAATCTAACATTTTTTATATTTTCTTTTGTATTTTCAGATATATCTTTTATTTCATCTGTAACTATTTCTATTTTTCCTTTTACAAAAGTTTCAAAATCTTTTACAGTTTCACCTATTTCTTTTATTATATTAGGAATGATTTTAAAATTAGTAATTAGTTCATTTAAATTATTAACAGTAGTTTTAATAGAATCTAAGGTGCTATTAAGATTTTCTAAAAGGGAGTTTAAATTCCCCAGATCTTGATTTAGACGAGTAACTATTTTGTTAATTTTAATGAATATAAAAATGGATAAACTTACTAAAATTATGGATAAAATTACCAATATATATATTAAAATTTCCATAAATAAACTCCTTTAAAGAGTTAATTTAAAATATAAAACAGAATTTTAATTTTTCCACTTTATTAAATCAGGAGAAGTTCTTTTAATAAAAACATTTTTAGGAACTATTCTTACACTATATTGTTTTAAACCATGAGCATATAAAGGATAAACACCATAAAATATGGCTTTATTATCTTTATATTCTTTAAAAGGAATAGGATAGACCTCAAATCGTCTTTCTATTTCCTCTTCTACTCCTGGAGCTACAACGCAATAAATTTCACTTATAAAAACTACCTGAACTTCTATTAAATCAGGGGAGAGACCAGCAAGATCAATTTCTACAGTTAATTCGAGTTTATCCTCTTCAAAAAGATTCTTTCCTATAAGGTTATCATAAACATTGAGAATTTTTATATCCTTCCATTTTTCTAAAATAGTGTTCTTTTTATTTATTAATTCACGTAAAAAAGCATAATTATTTTCTGTAAGGATTTTAAAGTTTTCTAAAGCAGGGATATAAAATCTTTTGGTATATTCAAGAAGAACTCGATTTATAGAAAAGTGTTTACAAGCTGTATAGATTGCTTGTTTCATCATTTTAATCCAATTTTTTGGAATACCCTCTTCGTCTCTTTCAAAAAATAAGGTTTGTATTTCATTTTCTAAAAGACTATAAATCTGATTAGCTTCAAAAAAGTTATAAGGTGGTAGCCCTTCCTTGGGATTAATAGCCCATCCATTACTCCCTGTATAACCCTCTGGCCACCATCCATCAAGCACACTTAAATGTAAAACTCCGTTCATAGATGCCTTTATTCCGGAGGTCCCCGAAGCTTCCATCGGTCTGTAAGGGGTATTTAACCACACATCTGATCCCCAAACTAAATATCTTGCAAGATGTATGTCATAGTTTTCAAGAAAAATTACTTTATCATAAAGATCATATTGCTCTCTAAACTCTAAAATCTCTTTTATCATTTTTTTTCCTTCTTCATCCTTAGGGTGGGTTTTTCCAGCAAAAAGTAAAATTGTATCAGTATTTCTTAAAATCTCTGCTATTTTCTCTTTATTATATAAAATTAAAGTATTTCTTTTATATCCAGTAATTCTTCTTGCACAGGTAATAATTAAATGATGTGCTGTAGGAAATCTAAAAATTCTTGTTTCTTTACCTAAGTGCCTTATTTTTAAATATTCTTCTTCTAATATCTTTTTAAGATAAGCTATTAGTCTATATTTATTTCTTTTGTGAGCCTCCCAGATTTCTTCATCAGGTATTTTTAAAATTTCTTCCCATCCAGTATCTTCCTCAGACATGTATATAAAATGTGCACCTAAATATTTTTTAAGTAAATTATAGAAAGGTTCACTTAACCATCTCCAGTGCGCACCATTAGTAATATAATAAATTGGAACTTCTTCAGAAATAAATTTTTCAAAAAGAGGATTCCACATTTGTTTAGTGGTATTTTGATGAATTCTTGAAACAGCATTTACATAAGAGGAATTTCTGATAGCTAAAGCAGGAAGCCAAAAGATAGTTTTATCCTTTCCTAAAAAACCTTCTTCAAAAAGTTTTTCCCTTGTTTCCAAATCAAGTACATCTTCAAGAAGATCAAAAAGATATTTTTTAACCAGTTCATGAGGAAAATGTTCATTACCAGAAATTACAGGAGTATGGGTAGTAAATATGGTAGTTTCTTTAATAAACATTTTAGCTTCATCTAAGGACAAGCCCTCTTCTTTTATTAAATCCCTTAGTCTTGCAAATATAACAAAAGCAGAATGTCCTTCATTAAGATGATAAAGTTTTGGCTTTATTTTCATAGCTTTAAGAGCATAATACCCTCCCAATCCTAATACAATTTCTTGCTGAATTCTTTTTTCTGGTTCTCCTGGATAAAGATACCTTAAAATATCTCTAATTTCTGGAGGATTTTCAAAAATATCTGTATCTAAAAAATAACAAATATTTCTCCCCACCTCTAATTTCCAAACCTTTATTTTTACAGGTTTATCAAGAATCTCTAAATCTATAATAAGAGGTTCTTCTTTTTCAGTTTTTACTTCTTGTAAAAAATTTAAAAATACCTCTACCTCATCAGGTTCCTCTGTTTGAGTTTTAGCCAAGGAATCAATTTTTTGCCGAAAATAACCATTTTTATAAAGAAGCCCGATTCCAATAAGAGGCAATCCAAGGTCTGAAGCTCCTATTATCATATCACCTGCTAATACACCTAATCCCCCAGCATAAACAGGAAGAACAGGATGGAAACCAAATTCGGTACTAAAATAAACTATAGCATTTTCCTTGGTAATATTTGCCTTTTCTATTAGAGGATGTTTATATTCTTTATATTCCTCAAAGGTTTCCCAAATATCTTCTAAATCCATTAAAAATCTTTCATCTTTCTCAAGTTTTTGAAATATGGGTTTAGGAAGATAATAAAGAAATTTTTTAGCATTATATTTTAATCTTCTAAAAGTTTCTGCATCAATTTTATAGAAAATTGAGAGAGCATCATAATTCCAAGTAAACCAAAGATTGTTGGAAAGATCTAAAAGCTTTTTTAAATTTTCAGGAATTCTTGGATAAACAAAAAATTTTTTAAATTCCATATCTTTACTCCTCTAATCTATTTTCTATATCACTTAATATATTCATATAATACCTATAAACTTCTTCAGGGGAAGAATAGGGAGAAAAATACTTATGCACATCTCCATCCTGAAAATATTTAATACACATATAATAAAAATGATCAGAAGTAGTGAGTTTCTTAAGAATAGATATTAAACTCTTTTCCCCCTTTTCTTTAGCTTTTTTTAATAACTCATAACAGGTTTTCATAGCATTCCATTGTAAGGAATTAGATAACCATGCAGATAAATCCCTTTCTATA
The DNA here is from genome assembly GCA_964464535.1 of uncultured Thermodesulfatator sp. Lineage (GTDB taxonomy): Bacteria > Desulfobacterota > Thermodesulfobacteria > Thermodesulfobacteriales > Thermodesulfobacteriaceae > Thermodesulfobacterium. The sequence continues at coordinate 40,965 of CAYXGJ010000009.1, forward strand.
TCTGCCCAAGAAGTTGGCTCAGGAACAGATACAGTTTTAGGTTTGTAATTTAAAGTATAACTCACTTCTGATGGCAAAAGAAAAGCTATATCCCTTTCTTTTAACAACAATTCTATCATACTTTTAATAAATTCAAAAATTCCACTTTCTTTCCACTGATGTTCTCCAAAAGTTTCATAATCCATAAATAGATTTAAATATAGATTTTTCCCTTCTTTTTCTATAAGAGTTAAATTTTTTATCCAAGAAACATATTTTTTAGCTGTTAAGGGATATTCTCCCCAAAATTTGTCACTAAATCTAAAAGCAATATCATCTGAAAGTCTATAATGTTTTAAAAGGAGAAGATGGGCATGATTATAAGAAATTCTTGGATACAAGGGGGAAGCTCCTTTTAATATTTTTTCAGCTCCCTCAATTAAGATAATCTTAATATGAGGAAGATTTAAAAGGATATCGGAAAGCTTATCAAAATAAATTAGTTCAGTATTTCTAAAAACTGTAGGAATGAATCCAAATTCTTTTTTTATAAGGTTTTCATGTTCCGCTACTTGTTCTAAAAATTCATTTAGATCAAAAACAGAAGAAAGAGAATGGTAATAGGTTTCATTTAATAATTCAACTCCACCTGTTTTAACAAGATCTAAAAAAGATTCAAAAACATCGGGACGATATTTTTTAGCTTGTTCTAAAAAAGTACCAGTAATACTAAAAGAGAGCTTAAAACGCCCATCTGATGCACAAATTAAGTCTTTAAAAAGTTTATTAACAGGGATATAACATCTTTCAGAAACTTTATTAAATATATATTTATTTAAATCTTCGTTAAAATAATTAACTTTCTCTTTTATATCAAAAACTCTATATTTATTTATTCTAAAGGGTTGATGAACTTGAAAATAAAAAATTATATAAAGCATATCCTATTAAATACAAGTTCTCTATAGACATTAATCATTTCTTCAGCTTGATTTTCCCATTTAAATTTTTGAACCTCCTTTTGAGCTTTTTCTTGAATTTCAGCTAATTTCTCAGGATTTTCAAGTAAATCTATTACTATCTCTACCATTTTATCTATATCCCAAAAATCAACTTTATAAGCATTTTCTATAATTTCAGAAACTCCAGATTGTTTAGAAACAATTAAAGCACATCCGTAAGACATAGCCTCAAGTGCAACAAGCCCAAATGGCTCAGAAGGAGAAGGCATAACTACTATATCACTCATACTTAAAGCAGTTTCAACCTCATTCCGAGTAAGAAAACCTGTAAACATAATTTGAGTTCCTATTCCAAGACTTGCAGCCTCTAACATTAAAGGCCTTTCCATTTCTCCTGCTCCAGCTATCAAAAACCTTACTTTTTTACCATAAGTATTAATTATTTTTTTGGCAAATTCTAAAAAAATCCCAGGTCCTTTTTGAATAGTCAACCTTCCCAAAAATAAAATAACTGGTTCTTTAAATTTTTTAATCTTTTCAGGCGGTTTCGAAGGAGGCAAAAAGGCATTATAAATAACTCTTATTTTTTCTTCAGGAATTTTATAATGCTCTTTTATAATATTTGAGGTATATTTTGATACTGCTACTACTCTATCTGAAAAATTTAATCCCAAATATTCTATTTCATGAATAATAGGATGCCCAAATCCGAGTGCTCTATCAAATTCAGTGGCATGAATATGTGTTACTAAAGGAATCTTATATAGTTTTTTTAAAAATAAGCCCGCAGGATAAGTAAGCCAATCATGGGCATGTATTAAATTAAAATCAAGAACTTTACTAATTTCTAATACATTTTCTGTATAAGTACTTACCTTCGAAATTAGAAAATTATCTTGAGATAAAAGGAATTCTAATCTTTCCAACACTTCAGTTGGAATTTCATAAAATATTTGAGTCTTTAATTGGGGAGGCTCCCATTTTTTAATAACTGAAGTTAAATAAGTAGATAAATAGGCTCCTTTCGGTTCTAAATAATGAAATTCATAAAAACTTAAAGGAAGAATCTCAAAATGTTTTTTATCCCATTTTTTTGCAGTTGGATAATCTGCTTCCCAGGAAGAGGAAATTTCAAAAAAAACTTTTTCTTGGGTTGGTAAAATCATATAAATTTTTATTCCCTTTTCAGCAAGAGCTTTAAAAAGTCCATAACAGGCTACACCAAGTCCACCTACTATAAAAGGGGGATATTCCCAAGTAAGCATTAATACTTTCATACTATAATCCTTTTAAAGCTTTTAATTCTTTTTCTATAAGAAAAAGGGAAGCAACTGACCAAAATTGAGCATGAGTTCCTTTAGGATAATAGGGATTTTCTCCATCATATAATTCTGGAATACTTGCTATTTTCCCAGATATAATCTTATCTCTAAAAGGTTTTACCAGCTTGTTGAGTTCTTCTTTGAGAATTTTTTTATTTTTGTAAACTTTTTTCAAAACTTCAGCATAGGGATAAAGAAGCCATACCCAAACCGTTCCATTATGATAAGCAAGATCTCTTAAATATTGACTTCCAAAGTAGTTTTTTCTAAAATTGGGATGCCTTGAAGAAAGACTTCTTAGTCCATAGGGAGTAAGAAGCTCCTTTTTAGCAAGTTCTAACCCTTTTATCATAGGATTTTTGTCACATATATTAAAGGGTAAACTTAAAGCTATAATATAATTAGGACGAATCTCAAAAATAGGTTCCCCTTTGTAAATCCTATCAGCCCAGAGTTCTCCGTTAAAATACTTAGCAAAGTTTTTCTTTTGTTTTCTTATTAAAGAATTTATTTTGTATTTCTTAATAAAAGATTCTTCCAAATATTTAGAAGCAAACTTAAGCAAATTATACCATAAGGCTGAAATCTCAATTGGTTTGCCATATCTTGGAGTAATAGGAAACCCATCAATAACAACATCCATCCAAGTTAAAGCTAAATTGATATTGTCTGGTATTTCAATAAAGCCATCTTCAGGATCAATTCTAAAAGGTAAAAAGGAATTAGTTAAAAACTGGGTTATAATTTCTTTAATAGCTTGGAGTAATTCATTTTTCTCCCTTTCAGAAATTTTATCTTTAAAAAATTCTATAAATTGGAAAATGCGCAGCCCAAACCACAAAGTTCCATCAATGGAATTATAATTTATTTCTGAGGTATCACTTACTACATTAGGAATAAGTCCATTTTTCATTAAATTTTTGTATTTAGTAAATATGTTATAAGCTTTTTCAAATCCATTTTCTAAATAAAAGACTGCAGGAAGTCCTATAAAAGTATCTCTTCCCCAACAATAAAACCAAGGAAATCCTGCAATAATATCATCTTTTAATAAAAAGCTCTCAACCAAAGGGGCTAAAATTTTAAAATATTCTTCCTGGGAAAAAGACTTTTTATTCAGATCAAGTTCAGGATAGTTTTTATAATAATTTTCTATAAGCTCAACTTCTTTATTTATATCCCTTATAGGAGTGTCACTAAAGATTAAATAAAACTCTTCTTTAGGATTAAGCTCAACTTCAATTTTAAAAGGAGAAAAAAGATCTTCTATTGCTTCATAACCTCTTATTTCTTCTATAGGATAATAAACATGATAATAAAAAATGGGGTCTTTAAAAATTTTTCCTTTTGAAAGGTAAGTAAAAAGACCAAGTTCATTTTTAAAGATAATTGCTTCCTTTTCAAAAATATTTATTTCAACAGAAGCTTCTTTCCAGTCCTTTTCAAATTGAACAGCGTGATGATTTCTGAAAGAAAATTTTGGTCTAATTTCAAGCTTAAAAGGATAGGTACCTATATTATGATAAATTATAAGGACTAAATTTTTTTCTTTATGCATTTTTATAGATTTTTTAAGAAAAAAATCTTTACTTTGAGGATAAGCAAAATAAAAAAAGGGATAAGGAAGATAGAAAAATTCTTTTATTAATTCATACCCTTCTGGATAGGTAGTATCTCTATAAAAGTTTGTATCAAGAAAATAGGTTAATCCTGAAGAAAAAGTAACCTTTTCTTCTACAGAACTTACTAAATGAGTTCTTTCGCCTTTTTTCCTTCCAGCAATAAGTAATCCGTGATATTTTCTTGAGTTAGCTAAGAAAGCATTTCCTGAAGCATAACCTCCAAGCCTATTTGTAATAATCCATTCATAAGGAGTAAATAAACGAAAAAGTTCTTTTAACATTAAATAACTCCCATTTATTCCTATAAAAAATTATAAAGTTTAAATAATTAAATTCAAGATAATTTTTAGCGAAATTTTTTTTAATTTTTTTAAATTTTACACGTTAAATCTAAAATAAATTATATCTCCATCTTTTATTTCATAGTCTTTCCCTTCTATTTTTATTAATCCTAACTCTTTTGCTTTGTGAAGAGAGCCTATTTTAATATAATCCTCATAATTAATAACTTCAGCTGCAATAAACCCTCTTTCCATATCAGAATGTATTTTCCCTGCAGCTTTTAAAGCTTTTGTTCCTTTTTTTATTGTCCAAGCCCTTGTTTCTTTTGGATTAGTAGTAAAAAAAGTAATTAGATCTAACAATTTATAACCAATCTTAATCAATTTATTAAGACCAGATTCTTTTAAATTAAGTACTTCCATAAATTCCTTTCTTTCCTCTTTAGACAATTCTATCAATTCTTGTTCAATTTTCCCACAAAGAATTATAATAGGAATTCCCTTTTTCAAAGCAAATTCTTTAAGTTTAATTATTAAAGGATTGTTTTCTCCTTCAGGAAGATCCTTTTCAGAAATATTAGCAATATACATCATAGGTTTTATAGTAAGTAAAAAAAGTTCCTTTTTTAAAAAGTTTGTTTCAGAATCACCAAAAAGTTTTAAATTTTCTCTTAAAGGTTTAAGTTCCTCAAGTATACTTTTTGCTTTCATTAAAGTTTCAAGCTCAGCTTTTATAAGTTTTTTTGTTTTTTCAAGTCTTTTTTCCAAAGTTTTAAGATCCGCCATTATAAGTTCTACTTCCACTATCTCTGCATCTCTTACAGGATCTATATAACCTTCCACATGAGAAATATTTTGATCTTCAAAACATCTTATTACATGAGCAATGGCAGAAACCTGTCTTATATAAGAAAGAAATTGATTCCCTAATCCTTCACCTTTACTTGCACCTTTAACAAGCCCAGCTATATCAATAAATTTTATAGTTGCTGGGGTTGCTTTTTTACTTTTTTCAAGCTCGCAAATTTTATACACCCTTTCATCTGGAACATTAACTATTCCCACATTTGGCTCTATAGTACAAAAAGGGTAATTGGCAACTTCAGCTTTGTTAGTTTGAATTAATGCATTAAAAATAGTTGACTTACCAACATTTGGAAGACCAACAATTCCTATTTCCATAAAGCCTTTTTAAAAGGTTTATTTTTCTAAAAGGGAGTATAATATTTGATAAATATCTTTAGGAAACTTTACAATCTTGCCCTCTTTATTAATAGGCACATGAACAGTATATCCCTCAGTTATAAGGTCATTGTTTTTAAAGATTTTATATTCAAATACCACTTTATAAGATTTTAGTTCCTTTAAAGAAGTTTTTATAGTTAAAAGGTCATCATATTTAGCAGAAGCCTTATATTTAATAAAACTTTCAACAACAGGTAAAATAATTCCCCTTTTTTCTTCTATTTCTTTATAACTTATGCCTGCAGAACGAATTAATTCAGCTCTTCCTATTTCAAAAAGACGAAGATAATTTCCATAATACATAACCTCTCCGCAATCGGTATCTCCATAAATTACTCTATAAGTTACTTCGTTTATCATGGTTTTACCCTTGCAAATTTTTTAAACTGTGTTTATATGCAAACATTATGGATAATCAAATTTTAACTCAAAAAATTAAAAAAGTAATAGCAGGTCCTAAAAGAATTAAAAAACTTACTGAAAAAGTTGCTGAACAAATATTAAAAAAATATCCTATTTTAGAAAAGGTTGCTTTAATTGGTATTCAAACAGGGGGTGCTCCTTTTGCTAACAGATTAAGAGAATTACTTTTTCAAAAAACAGGAGTTGAAATACCTATAGGATATCTTGACATAACTTTATATAGAGATGACTGGACAAGAATTACCAATTATCCTAAAGTTAAAAAAACAGAAATACCTTTTTCTATAGAAGATGTTAATATCATTTTAGTTGATGATGTTATATATACTGGAAGAACTGTTAGAGCAGCTATGGATGCTCTTATAGATATGGGACGTCCTAAAAAAATAGAACTTGCAGTTTTAGTAGATAGAGGAGGTAGAGAGTTTCCTATAGAACCAAATTATGTGGGACTTAAGGTTAAAAATATTGATTTTAATGAATATGTTTCTGTTTATTTTAAAGAACTTCACCAAAAGGATCAAATCTGTTTAGAGGTTTATCAATAATTTCTTTAAGTAGTGAAATTTTTCTTTTTTTTGAGAAATTTTTTAATTTTAGGGTATAATTTTTAATTTAAATAATTATTTTTTGTGAAAAATTTTGCAAAAAGGAGGGTAATTTTAAATTATGAGCACTTTAAAAAGACTTGCAGAAAAAGGTGAAATTACAGAGGAAATGAAAGTTTGTGCAGAAGTTGAAGGAGTAGAGGTAGAATACTTGAGAGAGGGAATAGCTAAAGGTCATATAGTAATTTGTAAAAATAAAAAAAGTAAAGTTACAAAACCTTGCGCTATTGGGAAAGGCTTAAGAACAAAAGTAAATGTTAATATAGGAACTTCCAAGGATAGGTTATCTATAGATGAGGAGTTAAAAAAGCTTGAAATAGCACTAAAATACGGGACAGATACTGTAATGGATCTTTCCACAGGAGGAGAGCTAGACGAAATAAGAAAACTTATTAGAGAAAATTGTTCTGTTCCTCTTGGTACTGTCCCTGTTTATCAGGCAGCTATTGAAGCAGTTGAAAAACATCATAAATCCATTGTTGAAATGACAGTTTCTGAAATTTTTAAAGTAATAGAAAAACAAGCTGAAGATGGTATAGATTTTATGACGGTTCATTGCGGAGTTACCAAACAAAGCTTAGAAAGACTTAAAAATAAAGAAAGGATACTTGGAATGGTTTCTCGAGGAGGTTCTTTTATTGCAGAATGGATGGTTTATAATAATAAAGAAAATCCTCTTTATGAATACTTTGATGAGCTTCTTGAAATTGCATATAATTATGATATTACTCTTTCCTTAGGTGATGGTATAAGACCTGGTTGTATTGCTGATGCCACTGATGGAGGACAAATTCAGGAATTAATAATACTTGGAGAATTAACTTTGAGAGCTTGGGATAAAGGTGTTCAAGTAATAATTGAGGGTCCAGGACATGTTCCTTTAGAACAAATTGAAGCTAATGTTAAATTGGAGAAAAAACTTTGTCATGGAGCTCCTTTTTATGTTTTGGGACCACTTCCCACAGATATTGCTCCAGGATATGACCATTTAGTAGGAGCTGTAGGTGGAGCTATAGCTGGAGCTGCGGGAGCTGACTTTTTATGCTATCTTACCCCAGCAGAACATTTAAGACTTCCTACAATTGAAGATGTAAAAGAAGGACTTATAGCTTCTAAAATAGCCGCCCATATAGCTGATCTTGTGAAAGGTGTTAAAGGGGCTTGGGAATGGGATTTAGAAATGGCAAAAGCAAGAGCAAGACTTGATTGGGATGCTCAAATTGAACTTTCTATTGATCCAGAAAAGGCAAGAAAATATAGAATTGAAGGTGGAATTTCTCAAAGCAAAGCCTGCACCATGTGCGGACCTTACTGTGCTATTAAAATCTTTGATTCAGCTTATAAAATTTTAAAAGGAAAAAGTTCCTGATTAAATGACTCCTAAAACTAAAGAGCCAAAAAAAATAAAGTTTCTTTTCTTTCTTTTAAGTATAATAGGACTGATTTTAATAGCTTTAGAAATTTATCTAAACTTTCAACAAAAAACTTTATGTGAAAGTGAAGGCTGTTCCTTAGTTCATGTTTTTAATACTTATAATCTTTTAAATTATATAGGACTTCTACTCTTTTTTTATCTAACCATTGTTTCTTTCCTTGATCTTTTAGAAGTAAAATCTATATGGCTTTTAAATCTAAGAACTTATATACTTGCTTTAGCAATAATAGTTCAAGGATATTTTTTAGGTTTTCAAAAATGGATTCTAAATGAATACTGCTCTTATTGTTTAATTATAGCAGGGCTCATTTTTTTATGTTTTCTTTTAGACTATAAAATTCCTTTAAAAGAAAAAACTTTATTTTTTGTTAGTGAATCTTCTAAAAATACTTCTATTTATAAAATAGCTTTTTTAGGATGCCTTTCTCTTTTTTTAGCTACTTTTTTGGTAAAAGTTCCTTTTAAGCCTTTAGAATTTAATTCTCCAGTTCTTATTTATAAAAAAAATTGTCCCTTTTGTGAAGAAGTAGAAAAATTCGCTAAGGAGCATAACATTTCTCTAAAACTCTATGATGCAAGCGAAACTATTTCTTTAATAAGGTTATTAAAGTATAAAAATATCCCCATTTTAATTTATAAAGAAAATAATAAAACTTTAGTAATTGAGGGAGAAAGTAATATTAAAAATTGGCTTAAAGAAAAATATGGAATTGAGGAAAAAGAAAGTTTGGAAAAGGATTATAAAAAGCCCAAAAGTACTGAAATAAAAATAATAAAAAAAGAAGGATCTCAAATTAAGATGGAAGGTGAAACCCTCCCTATAGGAAATAATAATACTTCGCAGGGAGCTTGTATTATAGATCAGCAGGGATCTTGTAAATAAAATTTTTTAAAATAAGATTTTAGATTAATTATTAAAAGGATAGTTAAAAAAATTCCTCCTATAATAACCCAAAATCCAACACTTCTAAAAGTTTCTTGAAAACTCCAGCTTAAAGCTTGAATGTATTGAGCATGGTATAAAAGGGCTTTAGATTTTTTAAGAGAAGTCCCAAAAGGAAAAAACTTTTCTATAAGAAAGATTTTAGAATAAACAAATTGTTTTACATAAGCCCAGTTTTGTAATTCATTTATTCTTAAAAAATATTCATTGGTATGCCTTTCCAAATGATTAGTTGAGATAGCTGTTCCAAAGGAGCCTCCCAAAAATCTTATATAATGCATAAGTGATACCCCAAGACCTGTTAATTCACCTAGGTTTCTCATAGCAAAAGTCGTTATAGGAGAAAAGAAAATTCCCACACTTATTCCTAAGGGTAAAGTTAAAAGAACTGCTTTATGAGCAGGAGTATAATAATTAAGCTTAGGAAATATGAAAAAGGTAGTTATTAAAAGGAAAAACCAATCTATAACTAAAATAATTAAAGGTGAGATCCTATCAGAAAGTATACCAGCAGTGATACTAAAAATACCTATTAACATTGCAGGAGGTAACATATGAAGTCCCGCTTGAAAAGTGGTCAATCCTTTTAAGTTTTCATAATAAATAGGAAGAAGATAAAAAATTTGATATAATACAAACCCAAGAATAAAAAAGTAAAGCCCCATACTTAAACTATATTCAGGAAATTTAAATATTTTCCAGTTTACTAAAGTATTTTTAGAATGGATTGAAGCATAGAGTTCACTTGCAAAAAATAGAAAAAAAGAAATAAGAGTTATAAAAAAACACTCTATAATAAAAAGAGATTGAAACCATCCCTGCTGTTGTCCCTTAGATAACATGATAAGTAAAGAGATGGTAGCTGTAGCAACAAAAAAATAGCTTATAAAATTAAAATGAAAAACTTTTATTTTCCCAAGAAATTTTGGCAACACTATAAAAGAAGAAAGAATATTTAAAATACCAATAGGGATATTTATGTAAAAGATCCATCTCCAATTAAGATGTTCTGTAATAAAGCCCCCTACTGTAGGACCTAAGGCAGGAGCGAAGCTTACCCCAAGTCCATAAATTCCAAGGGCTGTACCTCTTTTTTCAGGAGGATAAACAAGCATAAGAATAGTTTGAGCACAAGCCATAATAAATGCTTCTCCCATACCTTGAATACTTCTAAATATAACCATTTGAGCTAAAGATGTAGCACTTGCACAAAAAAAACTTGCAATGACAAAAATAGTCATTCCAGTTATAAAGGTATAGGAATAGCCAATATATTTGGAAAAATTTTCTACAAACAAAAGGGCAGTTGCTGCAGCTATCATATAACTTGTAATAACCCATTGAATTCCATAAAGGTCTGTAGCAAGAGGCGCTATCATTTTAGGTAAAACCACATCTACAATAGTTGTATCAAGAATAGCCATAAAAGTACCAATCATTACAGAAATAGTAATAAAAATTCTATCTTTAGTAGAAATTATTTTGTAAGCCTTTACTGTGAGATGTGGTTCTATAGGGAAGGGCATAATTTAAAAGGTCTTTATTTAAAGAAATCTCTTAATTTCTACTTCTCCACCAAGACCAACCCTAAGAAGATTTCTATCTCCCTTGGTTATTTTTATTTTTACATAAATTCTTTGAGCAAGTTTGGTAAATTCTCCAGCTGAGATATCTCTCGGAACAAGAGCAAAGGTAGCAGCTGAAGCTGGTAATACTTCATCTACTACTCCTTCAAAATCTTTGTCTGGATAGGCATCAAGCTTTATTTTAGCTGGACATCCCTTTTTAACTCCTCTAAGTTTTGTTTCTTCTAATAAAACGAGAATATAAAAAGAATTGGGATCAACTATAGCATAAACAGGCTCTCCAGGACTTAAAACATCTCCTTCTGAATGAAATTTTTTAGCAATTGTTCCATCAACAGGACTATAAAGTTTGGTGTAGGCATGATAAACCTCAGCTTCTTCTTTTTGCTTTTCTAAATTTTTCTTTTTAGCTTCTAAAGAAAGTAAAAAGGATTTATAAGCAAGAACCATATTTTTCTCGTTTAAAGTAAGAGCTATATTTTTATCAACTTCTTCTTGTTGTTTTTTTATAGCTAAAAATTCAGCCTCAGTTGATGAAATTTCATTCTCCAGCTCTTTTTCTTGAGTTTGAATTTCCTCTAAATCATGAGCAGAAATTACTCCGTCTTTATAAAGTTTTTCATATCTTGCTTTATCTTTTCTTATTTGGGTTAAGCGAGCCTTTAACTTTTCTACCTCATAAAGTTTAGCTTTTTCTTCTTCTTTTAATCTATCTTTTTGTCTCATAAGCTGATCTATTTTTAAAGGTATTTCTCTTTCAAGTTTTACAATATTAAATCCAAGAGCACTTTGTTGGTTTTCCACCTCTTTTAAAGCTTTTTCTAATTGAGCAACTTTAAGGGCATAATCTATACTTTCTAATTCTGCAAGAATTTCTTCTTTTTTTACCCAATCTCCCTCATTTTTATAGAGTTTAACAAGTCTCCCATTAACTTTTGGAAAACTTACATATATAAGATTGTCAGCTTGAACAAATACTGCATCAGTTACTGCATAGTGATATCTATGCCAGAGAAAATAAAAAAGCCAGCAAAGAAAGAAAAAAGCTAAAGCAATAAGAATAAAAAATCCTATCTTTTTCTTATCCTTTATCATAAGTTAAAAATAATATGTAAGTACTTACTTAAATCAAACTCAAAATATTAGCATAAAACTTTTTTGTGTCAATAAATTTTATATAGGTTTTAAAATTAGACTACCTTTTCCTAAAATTTATTTTAAAATTAAAAAAACCAAAAATAATTTAGTTATTTAGAATTATGCAGATTAATTTACAACCTCTGGTAATTTTTGCTAAGACTATTTCTGATGCATGGTTTCAGATAATTTATCACATACTTGAGAGAGGTTATCTTCAGCCTATTCAGAAGGGGTCTTTTGAAAAAGAACAAATAAGATATCAGCTTCCCTCTCTTGCGGTATTTATAGAAAGACCTTGGGAAGATATGGTTCCTGAAATACCTCCTCATCTTGGAATTCCCTCTCCCACAAATATGGAATATATTCAAGATTATTTTGCTGAATATCTTATGAATCCTGAACTTGCTCCTAATGAAACCTATCGTTATTCTTCAAGGATTCATTATCCTATGCCAAAAGGAGGAACCCAACTTGAAAGGATAATTAAAATGCTTAGAGAGACCCCTCTTACCAATCAGGCAGTTATTGAAGTGGGGACCCCGGAAGATCATGATATTTGTTATGGCAAAGATGGAAAACTTGATCCACCCTGTTTGAGAATAATAGATTTTAAAGTCATACCTGTTGAAGAAAAACTTATTTTAACAGTTTCAGTTTATTTTAGAAGCTGGGATTTATGGGCAGGATTTCCTACAAATCTCGGAGGAATAGAACTACTTAAACAATATGTAGCTATGGAAGCAGAATTAGAAAATGGACCAATGTATGCTTATTCAGCAGGAGCTCATATCTATGGCTATCAGCTTGACTTGGTAAAAACAAGAATATCTAAAAAATAATTCTTGACATTTATTTTTTAATAATTAAAATAAATAAATTTAATAATTAACTAACAGACGATGATAGACAGAAGAAGATATTTAAGGTATAAAATAAGACTGAAAGGTAAAGCTGCAACTCAAAGTGGACATTCTTTCCCTGTAGAAATTTTAGATATAAGTATAGAAGGAGCAAAATTTAAAACTGATCGAGATCTTCCTATTGAAAAAAAAGAAAATATTTACTTAGTAATAAAGTGGAATTATCCTATAAAAGCTGAAAGTGAAATAAAATGGGTAAAAAAAGAAAATTTTCATACCTATTTGGGAGTTCAGTTTATAAAAATGTCAAATGAGGATAGAGCAATTTTCATATCCAATATTGCTGATTATGCCTCTTCTAATATTTCTGATGTTTATTTTCGTTAAATTTTTTTATTCTATATCAAATTAATTCTATAGCAAAATTTTTAATCTTTTTAAAATGCGGGAGGAGGGATTTGAACCCTCACGGGGAAAATTCCCCACCGGATCCTAAGTCCGGAGCGTCTACCATTCCGCCACTCCCGCTAAACTCAAATTAAAATTTAATATGAAGGAAGATTTTTTCAACTTTTTAAAAGTATTTTTAAATAAACATGTTTATATCTGCTTCTAAAGCAAGTTTCATATATCCTTCTGCATCAATTATTTCTACTCCCTCAATAAGTTGTTCTTTTTGTATCTTTCCCATCTGTATAGTCATATGACAGGCATAAAATTTAACTCCCTCTATCTGACACATTTCCATAAGCAAATCAGGAGAAGGAATTCCAGCTCTTTCTTCAGCAAATTTAATCATTAATTTGGTAAAAAGTGTTGGTATTCCTGGAATAGCACCCAATAAACCTTTTGGATAATATTTTACTTTTTTTATTCCATTTTTTAAGACTACTTTAATCCCATCAAAAGTAAAAAATACCATAGATTCTGCACCTGCTCTTGCGGCCTGTAAGGACAAAATAAGCGCAGGATAAACAGTATCCAAGGTATTATCAGGACAAATTAGAAGAACTCTTTTCTTCCTTTTTTCTTCCATTTATTACACCTCCTTTTTCTAAAGTTTATTTTTTTATTAAAGTTTTTAAAACTTCCAATTTAATCCTATAGAAAGAGCATTTTGTTCATTTTGACCTTCAACCATTAACCCCATTCCCATGTTATCTGTAGCTTTTACTTTTTTATTAAAGGCATATTTATAAGCTATATCAATGCTAAAGTTTTTAGTAAATTGATATCCTAATCCCAAAGTAACATGATGTTCAGTAATAGCAGGAAACCCAAGCAAATTAAACCAAGCTATATTAAAATCACTAAAAGGTACTTCAAAATCAGGGATATTGTTAGAATTCATAATGTTTTTTGCACCACCCCTAATAGGTGTTTTAGCATAATTATAACCTGCTCTTAAAGCTAATTTGGGTATTGGCTTATATTCTCCACCTATGGCAATAACCCACTGATCCTTCCATTGAAAATCCTCATATCCTTCTGCATCCTCCCAATTAATCCATCTTAGATCTAAACCCAGTTTTAATTTTTCATTAGGCTTAATTCCTATTCCCAAAGCAATTTCCTGAGGTTGAGAAAGTTTTAAATCTTCATAATTTCTATCTCCATTGGTATCAAATACATCTTTATAAGTCATTTTAACTGGAGTTTGATAAGTCAAGCCTATAAAAAGAAAATCTTTAAAATTATAGGCTAAACCTATTTGAGCACCAATTCCAAAATCTTGAGAAGCTCCTCCTCCAGCATTCCAGCAATTTGTAGCATTACTACACATAGTTGCACCCATATCAAGGTTTCCATAAGCTACATGAATTGCACCAGAAATTGAAAAATTATCATTAATTTTATAAGTTATAGCTGGAATAAATCTCATAAAAGCAAAATTGGTATGCATGTTAGCTAATCTTGGATCTTTGTCTCTATAATCAACTCCCATACCAGAAACTCCATAGGCTCCAAGACCAAAAAACAATTTAGAATTTATAGGATTTATTAAACCTATTTCTGGTACAATAAAAACATTAGCATCACTTGTTTCAGAAGCAGGTGGATTTAAAGGACCTGTTGGGGTAACATTAGTTTTTCCTTTAACATGAGGCATAAAAAGAATTCCACCAAAACTAAAATGAAAATTGGGATAATAACTTAGCCAAGCAGGATTTCTAAATACACTATCAATTGGTCCTACTGGCATACCTACTCCTATTCCTCCCATACCTCTTGAAATTGGAGTAACACCTATCAAATTATCTCCATTAGTTGCTAAAGAAACCTTTACCATCAATAAAATAAAAATGGATAACATAAAAAATAAGCTTTTCCTCATTTTGCACCCCCCTTTAGTTTTTAAAGTTTAAATTTTATAATAAATTTTAAAAAAATTCAAATAGATTTTAAAAAAAAATTAAAAAATAAAATAAATTTAAAGATTAATAAACATTAGTTTAAGAATTAGCAAAACTTGACAAAACCTTTTGATCTTTTAAAATGTCCTTTATTAATGAATTAAATTTTTAAAAAATGGAGCCTTCGATGCAAGAAAAGCCTTTTATTATTAAAAAAACTTATAAAGATATAGGAAGAATAAAAAGACCAAAAAATCTTGTAGAGGAAACAAAAAAAGAAATCCTAGAAAAACTTTTTAAAAAAAATCCAGAAATCTTTTCTTCTGATAAAGAAATTCAAAAACAAATAAGAGAAAGACTCGATTGGATAGAAGGTCCTAATTACATTTTACCCAAAATAGGAGAGCTTAAAGGTTTTGCAGAAAAAATAAAAAGTGAATTTTCAAATGTAGTTTGGTGTGGAATGGGAGGCTCTGCTCTTTTCCCTCTTGTTTTACTACAAATCTTTGGACCAAAAGAAGGATATCCCAATTTTTATGTTCTTGACACTAATGATCCAGAAAACATTTCTCAAATAGAAGACCTTCCTCTTGAAAAAACTTTATTTGTAATAGTCTCAAAATCAGGGACTACCATTGAAACCCTTTCTCAACTTAAATATTTCTGGGAAAAATTAGAAAATTTAAAATCTAATCCTGGAGAAAATTTTGTAGCTTTAACTGATCCAGGATCTCCTTTAGAAAATCTTGCTAAGGAACTTAGATTTAAAAAAATTTTTCATCATCCTCCTTTTATAGGAGGAAGATATGCAGCACTCACTGAAATAGGTTTCTTACCAGCTTGTCTTCTCGGTTTAGATATTAATAAAGCTTTATACTATGCTAAAAATATGTATGAAGCTTGTTTACCTGATATTCCCTGGGGATATAATCTTTCTGCAAGTTTGGCAGAATTTTTAATGGAAAGATACATTCAAGGACAGGATAAACTTACCTTTATAAGTGACCCCCTTCTTAAACCTTTTATCCTTTGGTTAGAACAGCTTGTTGCAGAAAGTTTGGGAAAGGAATATACAGGTATTGTTCCTATAGTAGGAGAATCCCCGGGTTCACCCACAGTTTACGGAACTGACAGAGCTTTTATTTATTTAACTCTTAAAGGAAGAGAGAAAATTTATCAGAGACTAATAATGGAATTAAGAGAAGAAGGTTTTCCTATAAAAACTATTTCCTTAGAGGATAGATACGAAATTTTTGCAGAAGTTTATAGATGGATGCTTGCTATAGCCCTTTGTGGACATTTTATGAGCCTTAATCCTTTTGATGAACCTGATGTGGTTCTTACCAAACAAAAAACAAAAGAATTTTTAGAAAAGTTCAAAAAAGAAAAGGATTTTGGAATAGAGTTTTATTTGGATGAAGAAACAAATTGGGGATTTTTTTATGAAAAAACTGTAACTATTGAATATCCCAAATTTACTGCTTTACTTAAGAAGCTTTTTAAAGATCTTTCTCCCTGGATTTATATAGGATTTTTAGCTTATTTGCCTATTGACCCAGAATTAGAAGAAATTTTTAGAGATTTTAGAACCCTGGTAAGGGAGAAAAAAATTTGTAGCACCGTTTTTGGTTTTGGTCCGAGATATTTACATTCCTCTGGTCAACTTTATAAAGGTGGTCCTATAATTGCAAGATTTATAATATTTACAAGGAAAGGAAGAAAGGCTGAGCAAATTATCCCTGGAGAAGGTTATACTTTCTGGGATCAGCAATTTGCTCAAGCCTGTGGGGACTTTAAAGCTTTAGAAGAAAAGAAAAAACCAGTTATTATGATCCATCTTACTGAGAATTATAAAGAAGATCTTAAAAAATTTTATAACTATTTAGAAAAGGCATTAAGTTTTGAATAAGGAGGGATTTAAAAATGCTTTTTCCTGAATATCGTCCCAGAAGACTTAGAAGAACTGAAAATATAAGATCCCTGATTAGGGAAACCCATCTTACCATAAATGATTTAATTTATCCCCTTTTTATCTGCGAAGGAAAAAATATTAAACAAGAAGTAAAGTCTATGCCAGAGGTTTATAGATTTTCTATTGATAAAGTTTTAGAAGAAATAAAAGAGGCTACTCAATTAGGAATAAGGGCGGTTTTACTTTTTGGAATACCTGATAAAAAGGATGAAGTAGGAACATCTGCTTATATAGAAAAAGGAATAATTCAAAAGGCAGTAAGAGCAATAAAAGACAAATTCCCAGAACTAATTGTAATTACTGATGTTTGTCTTTGTGAATATACTTCTCATGGGCATTGTGGAATTATAAAAAACGGAGAAGTGGATAATGATTTAACCTTAGAAGTTCTTGCCAAAATTGCAGTCTCTCATGCAAAGGCAGGAGCAGATATAGTTGCTCCCTCTGATATGATGGATGGAAGAGTGGGAAGAATAAGAGAAGCTCTTGATGAAGCAGGATTTTCTCACATTGCTATTATGAGCTACGCAGTTAAATACTGTTCAGCCTTTTACGGGCCTTTCAGAGAAGCTGCAGAATCAGCTCCTAAATTTGGAGACAGACGCTCCTATCAGATGGATCCAGCAAATAGCAGAGAAGCTTTAAGAGAAGCCTATTTAGATATAGAAGAGGGTGCCGATATAATAATGGTAAAACCAGCTATGCCTTATTTAGATATTATAAAAATGATAAGAAATGAATTTAATTATCCTGTAGCAGCTTATCAGGTAAGTGGAGAATATGCCATGATAAAAGCTGCATCTAAATTAGGATGGCTTGATGAAGAAAAAATTCTTTGGGAAAGTTTAATCTCTATTAAAAGAGCAGGAGCAGATTTGATTATTACTTATTTTGCTAAAAAAATAGCTGAAAAGCTAAGTGGAAAGTAAAATGAAGAAATTTTTTTATTTTGTTTGGATTTTAATTATTTTAACCTCCTGTGCAAGACCACCCAGAGTTACCTCAGAATATAGCTATGGAGATTATTCAAAAATAGTTCCAGCTTGGCTTAAACCCTACACTATAAATGGAAAAACCTATTTCCCTTTACCCTCAGCAGAAGGTTATGAAGAAGTATGTATAGCTTCTTGGTATGGTCCTGGTTTTCATCAAAACCAAAGTTCCAGTGGAGAAATTTATAACATGCATGATTTTACCGCAGCTCACAAAATCTTACCCTTAGGAACTTATGTCCTGGTTAAAAATTTGGAAAATGATAGAGAAGTGGTTGTAAGAATAAATGACAGAGGGCCATTTATAGAAGATAGATGTATAGATTTAAGTTATGCTGCAGCAAAAGAATTAGGAATCGTAGGAAAAGGGCTTTCCAAAGTAAAAATAGTAGCTTTAAGTGAGGGAATACTTACAGATAAGGGAATAGTCTTTAAAAATATTCCTAATATAAGATTTAGAGAATTTTATCTTCAAGTAGGAGCTTTTAAATATTATCAGAATGCTTTAAAATTAAAATTAGAACTTGAAAGAGAATTTGAAAAAGTAAATATAGAAACTTTTTACAAAGATAACACTATCTTTTATAGAGTTCAAATTTATCTTGCAAGGGACCTTGATGAAGCGTTCAAATTAGCTGAAGAGCTTAAGAAAGAAAGATTTAGGTCAGCCTTTCTTGTTGCCAAATAATGGAAAAAAACTTGGAAGATTTAGAGAAGGCTCTTAATTTTAAATTTAAAAACAAAGATCTTCTAAAAAGCGCATTAACTCACAAATCCTATAAAAGAAGTCATAAGGATATTAAGTGGGAAGATAATGAAAGACTTGAATTCTTAGGAGATTCAGTTTTAAATTTGTGTATCTCTCTTTTACTTTTCCAAAAATTTAAAGAGAATAGAGAAGGAGAGCTTACTCAGAAAAGAGCATATCTTATTTGTAAAAATACTTTAGTGAAGATTTCTAAAAAATTAAATCTTTGTGAGTATATTTATCTTGGTAAAAGAGAAGAAAAACTTGATAAGAAAAGTAAAGAAAATATTTGTGCAAGAGCTATGGAAGCACTTATAGGAGCTCTATTTTTAGAAGGGGGTTTTTCTATTACTTTTGAAAAGATTAAAAATTGGTTTTCTCCTTACTTTGTAAAATTTCATCAAAAGAAAATAAAAGATTATAAAACCCAGCTTCAAGAATTGGCTCAAAAATTTTATCATAAAACACCAGAATATGAAGTTTTGTCTATCTTAGGTCCTTCTCATAATCCCAAATTTGAAATAGGAATTAAATTAAATGGAGAAATAATTGCTAAAGCTAAAGGAACCTCTAAAAAAGAAGCAGAACTTTTAGCAGCTAAAAGGGCTTTAAAATTATTAATAAATAAGACAGACTGTAATGACAAAAAATAATTTAAAAACTACTAAATCAGGTTTTGTGGGAATTATTGGTCTCCCCAATGTAGGGAAATCAACTCTTTTAAACCAGCTCTTGGGAACTAAAGTTTCCATAGTAAGCCCAAAACCTCAAACTACAAGATTTAATATAAAAGGTATTTTAACCAAAGATAATTTCCAGATTATTTTTGTTGATACCCCAGGTATTTATAAGGCAAAGGATTTATTTAATCAAATGATGGTAAAAGAAGCTCTCAGCATTTTGCAGGATGTAGATATTATTCTCTGGGTTATGGACGTTACTCATCGCATTCCTGAAGAAGAAAAAATTTTAGATTTAATAAAAGAAGCTAAAAAGCCTACTATTTTGGCCTTAAATAAAATAGATCTTATAAAAAAAGAGGAACTTCTTCCTATTATAGATTATTTTTCAAAACTTTATGACTTTAAAGCTATTATTCCTATTTCAGCTTTAAAAAATGACGGACTTGACAGATTGCTTGATGAGCTTGTAAATCTTTTACCAGAGGGCCCCTTTTATTATGAACCAGAAAGGGTTACAGATTTACCCTTAGATTTGCTAATAGCAGAAATAATTCGTGAAAAAATTTTTTTACTCACCTATCAGGAAATTCCTTATTCATCTGCTGTTAAAGTTGAAGAAATAAGGGAAGAGCCTGAAAAAAATCTTTTATATATTCAGGCAACTATATTTATTGAAAAAGATTCTCAAAAAGGGATTATTATCGGTAAAGGTGGAAAAATGCTTAAAAAAATAGGAATTTTAGCAAGAGAGGAACTTGAATTTTTACTTGGTAAAAAAATTTATTTAGATCTCTGGGTTAAAGCACTTAAGGACTGGAGAGAAAGAGAAATTCATATTAGAAGACTTGCCATACCTCCTATTACTACTGCGAGGTTTTGAGAAAAATTTAACTTGACAAAAATTTAAAAAACATTAAAGTAAAATTAAATGGTGACGATATATTATACAAATTGAGGTGAACTTTATGAAAATTAGTGGATATTCTCCTAAAATTTTAGAAGATCTTAAGAATATACTTAAAAATTTAAAAGAAGTAAGCAAAAAAGAAGAAAATTTAAAAGTTGGATCTGCAAAAATTAAAGAAAAACCTTCCTCTCAGACCGAAGTGGTAGAAGTTTCATCCCAAAAATTGATAGAAAGTGCAATTCAAAAAATTCTTTCCATGCCAGAGATTAGAGAAGAAAAAGTTGCTCAAATAAAGGCACAAATTCAATCAGGCACTTATAACGTTTCTAACCGAGAAATTGCTCGTGCAATGATTGCTAACTTACTTGATAAGATAGCTTAATCTTTATAAATTTTCAAAATTTTTTCTATAATTTTAGTGGTTGAGACATCAAATTTAAAAGGTACTCTTTCTACTTTACCACCGTAACTTTTAACAAAAGTTGCTCCTACAATTTTTTCTTCTTCCCAATCAGCACCTTTAACAAGAATATCAGGTTTTAGCTCTTTTATTAGGTTTTCTGGTGTTTCCTCATCAAAGAAAACAATGTAATCTACACATTCCAAAGCTGAGAGAGTATAAGCTCTTTCTCTCTCTGAGTTAATAGGTCTTAAAGGACCTTTAATTTTTTTTACAGATTCATCACTATTTACCCCTACTACTAAAAAATCCCCCAAACTTCTTGCAGAACTTAAATAATGAACGTGTCCTACATGTAAGATATCAAAGCATCCATTAGTAAAAACCATAATTTGACCTTTTTCTCTTCTTTTTTTTATAAGTTGCTTTACCTCTTCTATGGATTTTATTTTTTCAGAAAATTCTAAATAGGGAGTTTTAAAGGGGTAGGGGATTTTTTCTTTTTCTTTTGGTATAATAACTTCTAAAATTTTTTCTTTTTCTGATTTTTCTGAAAGGGAATTACCTAAAGGAGAAAAGGCTAAAGATTTACCAAGCATTTTAATATTATCTATCTCTGAAATAGCATTTACTCCTACTACAAATATTTGATTTTCTACAGCTCTCACTTTAAGAAGGCTCTCCCAGTGATTTAATCTTGCCTCTGGCCATTGGGCAACAACAACCAGTATATCCATTCCCTCCTTTATTAAATTTCTTATTATTTCAGGACTTCTTAACTCAAAGCATATAACAACCCCAAGTCTGAAACCATTCATTTCAATAATTTTTCTTCTCTTACCAGGAGAAAAATTTTTATCTATTCCGGGAAAGAGTAAAAATTTTTCAGCTACTACTTCTATTTTTTGAGAAGAAATGAAATAGGTAGCATTGTAAATTTGGTTATTTTTATAAAAGGGAGCACCAATTAAAACAGATTTTTTGTAAGTATTAGTTAATTTTTGAATTTCTTGCAAGGCAGAATCAATAATTTCTTGAGAAAAAGAAAGAAAATTAAATTTATAGCTCGTTAAAGCGAGTTCTGGAAAAATAACAAGTTCTCCTTTAGAAATTTTGATAAAATCTTTAATTTTTTGTAAATTAATTTTTAAATCATCTTTTACTTCTATTTGGGAAAGACTTAACTTTAACATAGTTATCTCCTTTAAAGAATACTTCTTGCAAGTACCATAACATAAACTTTGCTTGCACCTTTATTTTTTAAAGCTTTAGAAGCTTCGTTTAAGGTTGCCCCGGTTGTCATTACATCATCTATTATTAATATAGATTTTCCTTTAACCTCAGAGGTTGCTAAAAAGGCATTTTTAACATTTTCCCATCTTTCTTTTTGAGGAAGTTCTGTTTGAACTTTAGTATGTAAGATACGTTTTAAAAATTTATGAGAAGGCTTTTTTTCTAAAAAACCCCATGTAAGAAGAAAACTTTGGTTAAATCCTCTTTCTCTAAGCCTTTTTAAAGACAAAGGTAAAGGTATTATTAAATCTACTTCAGGAATTTGATCCTTTAAGACTTTCTTTAAGAGAATACCCAATTTATACCCCAAAGAAAAATTTTTCCCAAATTTTACCTCTTTTATCCACTCTGAGATAGGGGGTTTATAAGCAAAAGCAACAAAGGCTTCATCAAAATAAAGTTTTTTTGTTTCACAATAACTACAATAAGAAACAGTTTTATGGGTTAAATAATTGGTTAAAGATTCTTCAAGAGGATTCCCACATCTTCTGCAGTAAATTTTTATAAAAGGTAATTTTTGGAAACATTCAGCACATAAAAGAACATCATTATTATCTAAAGTTTTTTGGCAGATTTTACAACTTTCAGGAAAGAAAAAATTAATAAACTTTTTAACCCATTTCACCTTTTGTTTTTATAATTTCAAGAACAAAATTGGCTGCAATAATAAGATCCTTTAACTTAATGAATTCTTCTGTGGTATGTACCTTTTGCATACCTGTTCCTAATATAAGACTTTTTAATCCATATTCATTAAAGACATTAGCATCAGACCCACCTTCTCTTCTTTTAAAAGTAATATTTAAGCCAAGCTTTTCTCCAGCTTTTTGAACAAGTTTGCATAAAGGATCATCTAAAGGAATATTAAAAGCTTTAAAAATTTTTTCAAATTTTACTTTTCCAGAAGGGATCCCCTCTTCTATTTTAGGATATAAAGATATTACTTTATTAAGTTGATTTTGAATCGTTTTTTGCAAATTTATAAGTTTTTCTTCTTTATGGCTTCTCATTTCCCCTTTTGCGGAAGCATAATTAGGAACAATATTTACATAATTCCCACCATTTATAATCCCAACATTCATAGTGGTTTCTTCATCAATTCTTCCCAAAGGGAGATCAGCTAAAACTTTAGAAATAATTTGTATAGCATTTATTCCTTTCTCTGGTTCTAATCCTGCATGAGCCGATTTACCTTTTATTTCAATTTCAAACTGATAAGAAGAGGGAGCTGTATTTATAACTTCTGTAGGATTTTCACTATCAAGAACAAAACCTTCTTTAGCATCAATCAAACTAAGATCTAAATATTTTGCCCCAAAAAGTCCAATTTCTTCACAAGTAGTAAAAATAAATTCTATAGGAGGATAATTAAATATGTTTTCCTTCAAAACTTTTGCAATTTCAATAAGTATAGCAATCCCTGATTTATCATCTGCTCCTAAAATAGTTTTTCCATCACTTCTATAAATACCTTCATCAAAGATTATTTTAGGATTTTCACAAGGCCCCACTGTATCAAGATGGGCACAGAAAAAAATTGGATTTGAGGAGATAGTTCCTGGAATTTTTACTATAAGATTTCCTACTTCAGAACCTGTGTTCTCAGAAGATCTATCAAAAAAACACTTATATCCAAGGACTTCAAAAATATCAGCTATGTAATAAGCTAATTTCCCCTCTTTTTTAGAAGGACTTTCTATATAGAGAAGAGTTTGAAACTCTAAGGCTAATCTATCAGGGTTTATCATTTTAAAATTTTAGTAGCGAATCCTAAAATCAGTAAATTCACCTTTGTAAGATTCTTCTATAACTTCAACATTTGTTACTTTTGAATAGGGAGAACCTTTATAACACCAAGCAACCATTTTATCTACTGCTTTATCTTCTCCTTCAAAAACAGCTTCCACCCTTCCATCTGGTAAATTTCTTACCCAACCTTTAACCCCTAATTTTTTAGCCTCAGCTTCTGTATAAGATCTAAACCAAACTCCTTGAACTCTCCCAGAAATAAACACATGAACCCTCTTCATAGATATTTTTTATATAATTTAAAATTTTTCTAAAGTCAAGTATAAATTTTTGTAAAAAACACACTAGCTTTTATCTGTGTCAACCTATTTTAAAAATAAGATATTAGCCATTGATTTTTTTAGAGAGGGTGTTATTTTAGGTTGTGGGCTGGAGTTGTGGAAGTGGGGTGAAAATCCCCCGCTGCCCCGCAGCCGTGAACGGGGACGAAAGCCGCTTGAGCTAAGTTCAAAAGCTTAGCTGACAAGCCACTGGGGCTGAAAAAGCCCTGGGAAGGTGCGGCGAGTAGGACGATCCGGAAGCCGGAAGACCGCTTCAGCCCCAAAAACCCGAGGGGGTGAGTCATGAGTAAAAAAATCCTTTACCAACTAAGTTTTCTTTTTTTATTAGGAACTTTGGTTTCTCCTTCTTTTTGTGCAGAAAAAGAAGAAAGTAAAGAGATTAAAGAAGTCCCAGAAGTGATAGTTTCAGCAGACAGGATTGAAGAACCTTTAAAGGAAGTTACTTCACAGGTAACAGTTATTACTAAAGAAGAGCTTGAAAAGAAAAACTTTGTGTTTATCACTGATGTTTTACGAACTCTTCCGCAAGTATATATTTCAGCATATGGAGGTCCTGGGCAGACGGCAGGAGCTATCCTTTCAAGAGGAACTAAATCAGCTCACACTTTAGTTTTGATAGATGGCTTCAAAGTTAACGACCCTTCTTCAGGAATGTTTGACTTTGGAAGTTTAACGGTTGATGAGATAGAAAGGATTGAAATCATAGAAGGGCCTCAGAGCACCCTTTATGGTTCTGAGGCTGTAGCTGGAGTAATAAACATTATAACCAAAAAAGGAAAAGGAAAACCTAAGGTAGGGATTTTTTTAGAAGGAGGTTCTTACGGAACCTATAAACCTTCTTTTGAAGTATCAGGAGAGCTTAGAGGACTTGACTTTAGATTAAACGCTTTTCATTACTATACAGATGGTTTTTCAGCCTATCGTTATGGAAAGGAAAAAGATGGATTTAAAAATCCTTTCGTTTCTGCTAAGATAGGATTTAACTTTTTACCTAAGGTAAGATTTGAATTTTTGGGAAGGTATAACTATGGAAGAATAGAATATGACGAATGGAATACAGATGCAGAAAACCTTAGAAAAGAACATAATTACCTTGTTGGTGCTAAACTTAACTTAGATCTCTTTGAACAGTTTAAACAAACCTTTTCTATTTATAAAAATTACTCTCAAAGAAAGTCTTATGAACCTGAAGGTTGGTCTCCTTATACCCGCTATACCCCCTCTATAGAGGGTTTTTCTTGGGAAAACTTTTTAAACTTAGGAAAAATTTATTCTTTGGTGCTTGGTATAGACTTTAGAAGAGAAAAAGTAGAAATGTTCTCCGAAAGTAGTTGGGGGTCTTCAAGCTATGATAAAAAAAGAGAATATACTGGAATTTTTCTTAACAACAAGCTTATTCTTTTAGATAATAGACTTCTTTTAAATGCAGGCTTAAGATATGATAATTACAAAAACTTAGGAGAAAAAACTACCTATAGATTAGGAATTAGTTATTTAATCCCAAAAATTGACATAAAGCTTAAAGCTAACTATGGAACAAGTTTCAGGGTTCCTACTTTTGATGATCTCTATTATCCGGTTTTTAGCAACCCTAACCTTAAACCTGAAGAATCAAAAGGGTGGGACTTAAGATTTGAGAAGACTTTTTTTAAGAATACCCTAATTTTAGGAGGTTCTGTTTTTTATCAAAGATATAAAGACCTTATTCAGTGGAATCCCTCTACCTGGCAACCCCAAAACATCGGAAAAGCTGTTATAAAAGGGGCTGAAGTTAACCTCAGCCTGAAACTTACTCAGAATTTAAGCCTAAAAGCTAACTACACCTACTTGGACCCAGAAGACAAGGATAAAGAAAAGTATCTCATCTATAAACCCTTTCATAAGGCAGGGGCTAGCTTAGAGTATTTTTGGAAAAACCTTTCGGTTATCGCTGATTATGTTTATACAGGAGAAAGGTTTGCAGATCCTTTAAATAATCAAAAGTTAAAATCCTATTCCTTTTTTAACCTTTCTGCTAACTATTTTTTTAACCCGAAACTTAAGTTTTATCTTAAGGTAGAAAATCTTTTTAACACTAATTATGAAGAAGTAAAAGACTATGGAACACCTGATAGTTCAGTGTATGCTGGTATAAAATTTAGTTATTAATCACAAAGTTTTTAAAGAGTAACGACTGGTTGCCTTCCTTCTAAATTTTTTAAAACTCACCATATAAGCTGTAGTAAAAATCAAAAAAAAATTGTACTATTAGATAAAACTATTAGAATGAAAAAATACAGGTAACCGAGAATGGAAAAAACAAAAGGGATACTTTATGTAGTTGGTGTTCCTATTGGAAATCTTAGTGATATTACCTTAAGGGCTTTAGAAGTCTTAAAAAATGTAAAAATTATAGTTTCTGAAGATACAAGGTCAGCAAAAAAACTTCTTACTCATTATGGATGTGGTTCTAAAAAACTGATAAGTCTTTATAAAGATGTAGAGATCGAAAGAAGTCATAAAGTGCTTAAGTTTTTAGAAGAAGGAAAAGATGTAGTCCTTACCAGTGAAGCTGGTTGTCCACTTATTTCAGATCCAGGGGCTTATTTAGTAAAAGAAGCCTATAAAAGGGGAATTAAAGTGGTCCCTATTCCAGGGGTTTCTGCCCTTACCTGCGCTCTTAGTGTCTCAGGGGTTGATATTAGCTCTGGGTTTTTATTTCTTGGTTTTTTGCCCAGAAAAAAAACAGAACAAAAAAATGTATTAGAAAATTTACCGAAAAATCTACCTATCGTAATTTTTGAAAGTCCTCACAGATTTTCTAAAACTCTTAAAAATCTTTTAGAAATTTTAGGAAATAGAAAATGTTTTCTTGCAAGAGAGCTAACTAAAATGCATGAAGAACTTTTATGGACAGATTTAAAAACATTAAGTGAAAGAGAAAGCTTTTTGGGAGAAATAACCTTAATTATAATGCCAGAAGAAACCATTAAAAAAGAGGAAATTTCTCTTGAGACTATTCAAAAGGAGACAAAAAAATTAAGAGAAAAAGGATTGAAACTTAAAGAAATTGTTAAAATTTTATCTAAAAAATATAACATATCTTCTAAAAATCTTTATTCTTATCTTCTTAAATCAATTAGTGAATAATCTTTCTGGGTGTTCTTTTAAAAAATTTTCAATTTCTTTAAAAAAAGAAGACAGTAATTCTTTTTCAGAGACCTTACGAATAATTTTACCCTTTTTAAAGATTATTCCTACTCCTTTTCCTCCTGTTATTCCAAGATCTGCATGTTTAGCTTCTCCTGGTCCATTAACTACACATCCCATAACAGCAAGTTTAAGATTAGCCTTAACATTTTTAGCCCAATTTTCAACTTCTTTATAAAGCTTCATTAGATCTATTTCACATCTTCCACACATGGGGCAAGCTACTATATCAGGATAAAGAGTTCTTAAACCAAGATTTCTCAAAATCTCATAAGCTACATATACTTCTTCTACTGGGTCTGCAGTTAAAGAAACTCTTAAGGTATCTCCAATTCCTTTTAAAAGTAAATAAGTAATAGCCATAGTATTTTTAATAGTTCCTGGAATAAGCCCTCCTGCTTCTGTAACACCTATATGTAAAGGAAAATCAGATTTTTTAGAAAAAAGTTGGTAAGCTTCAACAGTATCCCACCAATTAGAAGATTTTAGAGAAACTTTTAGGTTCTGATAATCAAATTTTTCTACTACGTAGTTAACCCAGTTTATAGCACTTTCAACCATAGCGGATGGGGTAGGAGTTTTATATTTTTTTAAAATTTTTGTTTCTAAAGATCCTGCATTTATTCCTATTCTTATACAAACTTCATAATCTTTACACACTTCAATCAGTCTATCAAGATTTTTAAGATTTTTAAAAGTCCCAGGATTAATTCTTATTCCTGCAATTCCAGCCTTTACTGCTTTTTCACCAAGAGAGGTAATGAAATGTAGATCTGCAATAACAGGGATAGGGCTTTCTTTAGTTATTTCTTTTAGAGCAGAAACTGCTTTTTCATCAGGGATTGCTACTCTAACTATTTCACATCCTGCAGAACAAAGCTTATGTATTTGTTCTAAAGTTGCCTTTATATTTTTTGTATCTGTATTAGTCATACTTTGAACACGAATAGGATTTTTCCCACCTATTAAGACATTACCTACTTTAATAACTTTGGTATTTTTTCTTTTAATTTTAGGAAACATTCAATTTGAAAAATTTAAAAAGGTTTTATCTTTTTAACCGAAGGACTTTCTTTTTTTCGCTTAACTAATTTATCTCCAAAAAGAACTGTTTTAAGCCACTTAAAACCAAACTGTAAAAGTTTTAAATCGTCTTTTTTAATTTCCTCTATGGTTTCTTCTGGGACTTCAAACATATCTAAAAATTTAGACTCAAAAACAAAAGCTCTAAATCTTTCTGGATTACTACTTACCATAAAAAATAGCTGTAAACTCTTTTCAGAAACTTCCATCGGACCAAAGGATTCTTTTCTCATTATAATTTCTCCCCATTCTTTAATGGGTTCTTCAAGTTCTGGAATACCTTGAGAAATTCTATATTCTTCTACAGTCATTTCTTCTCCTGAATCAATACCTTGACAAAAACCCTCTTTTATAAGATAATAAATGTCTTCATTTTTCCCCTCATCTCTATTTCTAAACATTCCAAAACCAAGAGGATAATATCTACAAGCAAGAGGTCTTACTTCATAAATTGTGCAACCTCCTTCACTTAAAAAAGGACAAGTTTTTTCCTCATTTTCTCTCATCTTAAGTCTAACAATAGGTAATCCTGACTTAGGCAATATAAATGGTTCTGTATAAAGAATTAAAAATTCATCTGTGGTTAGCCTAAGTTTATCTCTAATTTTTATAATGTCATAAGGGGTAAGCGGTAAAAACAAGCCCGAACAACAAAGTTTAAAACAAGGAACCCCTGGATAACACTGAAATTTTATTTTAGAACTGGAAGTAAGTCTAATAGGAACAATTATTTTATCTAATCCTCTTAAATTAGTAATAGCATCCATTTTTTTACCTCATATTTTGGTTTTAAAATTAATTATATCTTATAAATAAAATTATTTCAAATTTAAAGATTTTTAATCTTTTCTAAAATCAAAACTTTTCTCATCTCCCACCTTTTAATAATTTTTTCTGAAGAGTATTTTTACCAAGCTGACATTTTATTTTAAAATAAAACCTTTACATTATTGAAATAGTAGCTTAATCCTTGAAAATTTAAGCAATACTCTTTATTTCTTCAGGAGTAGTAAAAAAAGCTACTGCAATTAATACCCAGGCAACTAAATTAATCAAAAAACCAATCACTACAATGATTAATAGAGTTCTTATAAAATACCAAAATCCTCCGGTTTTATAAAGATTAATTCCTGTATAAGAAGAAAGTAAATAAAAAGAAGATTTCAAATAATGGGCGCTAACTATTAATAAAAGATAGGTTATTATAAAAGAAAAAATTGTTCCTATCCCAATACTTGAAAATATATGAGAGTGGTAAGATCCCATCATAGTAAAAAGTGAAAAAAAGGTTATTCCTATGGTTAACATAATTATAAAAACTCCAATTATGGCAAGAATAAATGAAATGAGAGCATTACGAAAGATTTGGAAATCATTAAAAATTTTAGAAAACATGTTAAGAGAAATAAGAATAAGAACTATCCCTACCAATCCCGCTATACTACCTAAATAGGGGGTAACTGTTAAAACCAAAAGAATTGAACCAATACCTCCTAATAGTTTAGGAGTTGATAAACTTCCGTTCATAGCTTTTCCTCCTAAATATGATTAAAACTATTTTAGACTGAAGAAGAAGTATAGGCAAGAGTAATAATTTTACAATTGAGATTGAAAATCAAAAAATTTTGATTATATTTGATAATTATCTAAATAAGGTAAATATATGATTTTGGTAAAAAAATTAGAGTGGATAAGAGAATTTTTAGAAAAAAACAAACTTTCAGCCTTTCTTTTTACTTTTCCTTCAAATATTTTTTATTTAACTCGCTTTAAATCCTCTAATGCCTATATCATCGTCACTAAAGAAAAGAACTTTTTTCTAACAGATGCAAGATATTTTGAAAAGGCAAAAAAAGAATTAAAAAATTGGGAAGTGGTTCTTATAAAAAATGATACCCTTTCTTTTTTAAAAGAATTTATTAAAAGATTAAAAATTGAAACCTTAGGATTTGAAAAAGATGGTATTACTTATGAGTTTAAAGAAAAATTAAGAATAAAAAAAGTAAAAACTAAAGGTTTTAGCAAAGTCCTTAAAGACTTAAGAATAATTAAAGATGAGGAAGAACTTAAACTTTTAAAAGAGGGCATCAAAAAAACTGACGAAGTTTACAAATATGTAATAAATTTTCTTAAAAATAAAAAAGCTTTCACTTTAACAGAGTTAAATCTTAGAGGTTTTTTAGTTTCTAAAATTTTTGAACTTGGAGGAGAAGGAGAAAGTTTTCCTGCTATAGTAGCAAGCGGAAAAAATTCTGCTATACCTCACTGGCAAAGCTCAAATAGCAAAATCCAAATGAATGCTCCTCTTTTAATAGACATGGGTATGATCTGGAAAGGCTATTGCACTGATTTTACAAGAACTTTACACTTAGGAGAACCTACTTCTGAATTTAAAAAAATATATGAGATAGTAAAAACTGCCTGGTATAAAGGATTTGAAAAAGTAAAAAGAGGGATTTTAGTTTCTGAAATAGATAAAACAATAAGAGAATATTTTAAAACTAAAGAAGTTGACAATTTTTTCCTTCATGCAACAGGACACGGAATAGGAATTGAAGTTCATGAACCACCAAGAATTTATTATCAAAAGATTGGCCATAAAAAAAGAAAAAATGATACCCCTATAATAGAAGATGGCATGGTTTTTACTATAGAACCAGGACTTTATTTCCCTAATAAATTTGGTATAAGGCTAGAAAATATAGTATTTGTAGAAAATGGAAAAGGAGAAATTTATTCAGAAATTGATTTAGAGCTAAAAATTTTGGATTAAAAAATGAAAGAAAATAATTATAAAGAAATAAAGATAGTTTTAGTTGGAAATCCTAATGTTGGTAAAACAAGCATTCTTAATCATTTAGTTAAGGGAAATCTAAGGATTGGAAATTGGCCAGGGGTTACAGTAGAAAAAAAAGAAGGACATGTTTTTTTTAATGGATATCAAATTACTTTTATTGATCTCCCTGGACTTTACACCTTAGAGGAAATAGTTTCTGAAGACGAAAAAATAGCTTTTGACTTTATTGTTAGCAGAGATTATGACCTTATATTAAATATTATAGAAACTCCAAGAATAGAAAGAGATCTTTATTTAACCTGTCAGCTACTTGATATAGAAAAACCTCTTATTTTGGTACTTAATATGATAGATGAGGCAGAAAGCTATGGTATGGAAGTTAACGTAGAAAGATTGTCTGAGCTTCTAAATGTGAAAGTTTTTAAGACTAATGGAAGAACAGGAGAAGGTATAAAGGAAATTCTCCCAGCTATAATAGAAGTTTACGAAAAAAACACAAAACCTATAACTATAAATTATCCTAAGGAGATTGAAAATAAAATTAAAGAAAAAAACACTTTTAAATGGTTGAAACTACAAGAAATAATAAAGGAAAATCCTGAATTATATAAAATTATTAAAGAAAAACAACTTAGGTTTTCAAAAGGGCTAACAAAAGAAGTAATTCATAAGAAAATTTTACATAAAAAAACTTTGACAGAAACTTTAGATAGTCTTTTTCTTCATCCTCTTTTAGGGAATTTCTTTTTTATTTTAATAATGTATCTCTTTTTTAAGATTTCTTTTGATTTTTCTTCTCCCCTTATTGATTGGATGGATAATTTTTTACAAAATTTTTTAGGACCTTTAATAACTAAATATTTAAAAAATATCGGAGCTCCTCACTTTTTGGTTAGTTTTATTGTGGGAGCTTTAATAGGCGGTGTAGGAATGGTTTTATCCTTTATCCCACTTGTCTTTACTATGTATTTTCTTTTAACTATTCTGGAGACCTCAGGTTATTTACCAAGGGTAGCCTTTTTAATGGATAGATTTACTCATAGGATAGGACTTCATGGTCAAAGTGTTATTCCTCTAATACTTGGTTTGGGTTGTAATGTTCCAGCAGTCATTGCCACAAGGACTTTTCAAGATATAAAAGATAAACTTCTTGTCATCTCTATGATTCCTTTTATTTCCTGTCCTGCAAGATTAATAATTTTTTCTTTTATTGCCTTCATATTTTTCAAAAATCCTGCTCTAATAATTTTTATTCTTTATCTAATAGGAATAGTTTTTTCTATTTTAACAAGTTTAATATTAAGAAAAACTTTATTAAAAAAGAAATTATCCCATTTTGTTATGGATCTTCCTCCTTATAGAATTCCTTCTTTAAAAATAGTTTTTAATATAACTAAAGCTTATTTAAAAGATTTTGTTTATAAAGCTGGAACAATTATATTTATGGTTTCTATGGTTATGTGGCTTCTTCTTAATTTGCCTTTTGGAGAAAAAAATATAGAAAATAGCATTGCAGGGAAAATAGGTAAAACTCTAAGTTATATTTTTGAACCTATAGGATTAGAAGATTGGAGAATTACAACTTCATTACTTTCTGGTTTTTTAGCAAGAGAAGCAATAATAAGTAATTGGGGAGTTATTATGACTAAAGAAGGAGAAAATACCTTTGAAATTAGTAAAAACTCAAAATATACAGGGTTAAAGGACAAAATAAAAGAACTTTTAACTCCTAAACAGGCATTATCTTTTCTTTTGTTTGTTCTAATCTACAATTCTTGTCTTGCAACAGTTGTAGTAATGGCCAAAGAAGGAAATTGGAAATTTGCTTTAGGATTTTGGTTATATAGTTTTATTTTGGCTTGGCTTATATCTTTTATAAATTTTAATCTTTTTTAAAATTTCTAATTTTATCTTTTGTGGTAAAATTTCAGAGAAATCACTTTTCATCCTTAACAGGAGGCTAAATTTAATGAAAGTTGTTATTATTGGAGCAGTTGCCTGTGGAACTAAAACTGCTTGTAGACTTAAAAGATTAAGATTTGACGCTGAAATAGTTCTTATTGATAAGAACGAATTTATTTCCTATGGTGGATGTGGAATGCCCTATTATCTTACTGGCGATGTTTCTCATATAGATGAATTAAGAAGAACTACTTTTTATGTTTTAAAAGATAAAAATTTTTTTGAAAATATAAAAGGAATTACTACTTTAACCAAAACACTTGCAGAGGAAATAGATAGAAAAAAGAAAGTAGTTAAAGTTAAATATTTAGAAAGTGGAAAAAAAGAAGAAATACCTTATGATAAACTTGTAATAGCAACAGGTTCTATTCCTAAAATTCCTCAAATTCCAGGAACTCATCTTGATGGAGTTTTCACCCTTTCAAATTTACACGACGCTATAAAGATAAAGGAAAGATTAGTAAATAAAAAGGTAGAAAAACCACTGGTTATTGGAGCAGGTTTTATAGGACTTGAAGTAGTGGAAGCTTTTGGTGAATCTTGGGAACTTCCTGTAACCCTTTTAGAATATTTTCCTCAGGTCTTGCCAAGGTTTATAGATCCTTTTATGTCAAGAATAATAGAAAATCATTTAAGAGAAAAGGGAGTAAATGTGGTCTTAAATGTAAGAATAAAAGAAATTGTTGGGAAAAACGGAAAAGTAATAGGAGTTAGAACTGAAGATAATTTTTATCCAGCAGATCTTGTTTTATTAGCAACTGGAGTAAGACCCAATACAGAACTAGCTAAAAAAGCAGGATTAATAGTTTCTCCAACTACAGAAGGTATTGTAGTAAATGAAAGAATGCAAACTTCAGACCCTGATATTTATGCAGGTGGAGATTGTGTTGAAATAAGACATTTAATTAGTGGTAAGGGAGTTGTTATGCCAATGGGTTCTCTTGCTAATAGACAAGGAAGGGTTATTGCTACAAATCTTGCTGGTGGAAATGCAGTTTTTAAAGGAACAGTAGGAGCTTTTATTTTAAAATGCTTTGATATGGCTATAGGAGGATGTGGTTTAAGTTTAGAAGCTGCAAAGTCTGAAGGTTTCAAAGATGCAACTTATGCTTTGAATATACAACATGAAAGAGCTCACTTTTTTTCAACAGGATGTTCCTATTATTCCTTAATTTTTGATAAAAAAACAACTAGGGTACTTGGTTTTCAGGCTATGGGTCCTTTTACAGATGGAACCTTAGCAAGAATCCATGCTATTTCAAGCATTTTACCTTCAAAACCAACTGTAGAAGAAATTACCTCCTTAGAGCTCCCCTACTCTCCACCTTTTAATACAGCTTTAGATCCCATCCATGTGACTTCTTTCATTGCTGAAAATATTATTTATGAAAGGTTTAAACCTATAGATTGGGAAACTATAATTAAAAGAATAAGAGAAAAAGATGAAAATACCTTAATTTTAGATGTAAGAACTCCTAATGAATTAAAAGACATAACTGAAAAATATCCTAATTGGATAAATATCCCCTATCAATTCGCAAGAACTAAAATAAAGAATTTACCAAAAGATAAAGATTTAGTAGTAGTTTGTAGTGTAGGGGCAAGAGCTTATGAAGTTGCAAGATGGCTTTCAGCTGAAGGTTTTGAGAGAGTCTATGTAGCTTTAGGAGGAATAGTACTTCCAAAAAGTTGGGGAGAAAGATTTTAATGAAGCTTCAAGCTGTTAGAGGATTTAAAGATTGGCTTCCCGAAGATTTCGCTAAATACGAATATCTTATAGAATTAGCTAAGAACATTTTAAAAACCTACAATTATAAAGAAATTAAAATTCCCATTCTTGAAAAAACAGAACTTTTTGTAAGATCTATAGGAGAATTTACAGATATTGTACAAAAGGAAACTTATACTTTCCAAGATAGAAACAAAGAATTTTTAACTTTAAGACCAGAAGCAACAGCAGGAGTTTGTAGAATGCTTATAGAAAGGGGTTTGTTTGTAAACCCTAAACCTTTGAAATTCTTTACTATCGGTCCCATGTTTAGACACGAGAGACCTCAAAAAGGAAGACTTCGTGAATTTTATCAAATAAATATAGAGCTATTTTCTCCTTTAAATCCTCATATAGAGGCTGAAATAATTTTTTTAGCTATGGAAATATTAAAGGCTCCTTTTTCTTTTCAAGAAAAAAGGAAAGATATTTATACCTTAGAATTAAACTCTTTAGGTTGCCGGGATTGCAGAATCAAGTATAAAGAAGATTTGTTAAAATTTTTAAAAAAAAATAAAGAGAGCCTATGTGAAACCTGTAAAGAAAGAATTGCCAAAAATCCTTTAAGAGTCCTTGATTGTAAAAATGATGCCTGTAAAGAGTTAGTATCGAAAAGCCCTATTATTATAGAATATCTCTGTAAAGATTGTAAAGATCATTTTATAAGTCTTAAAGAAGTTTTAAATTCTATCGGAATTAAATATATAGAAAATCCGAGACTTGTTAGAGGACTCGATTATTATGTAAAAACAATTTTTGAAATTAAAGCAAAGGGGCTTGGAGCCCAAGATACAGTAGCTGCAGGAGGAAGATATGATTATCTTTTAGAAGAATTAGGAGGTCCAAAACTACCTGCTATAGGGTTTGCTATAGGTCTTGAAAGATGGGCTATTTCTATCTTTGGAGATGAAGAAAAAAAGGGAATTTTAGACTCTAAAAATTTTTCGGAAAAACTTAATCCAGATCTTTTTATTATTCTTTTAGGGAAAGAACTTTTTAAAAAGGGTTTTGAATTAGCTACATTTTTGAGAAAAAAAGGGCTACGTTGTGAAATAACCTATGAAGAAAAATCCTTAAAAGCACAGCTTAAAAATGCGGATAAGCTTTTAGCTAAATATTCTCTTATATTAGGAGAAGAAGAACTTAAAAAAAGATCTGCTATATTAAGAAATATGAGAAAAAGTATTCAAGAAGAAATAGATTTTAAAGATTGGGAAGATCTCTCCATAAAAGTTTTTGAAAAAATAAAAAATGAAACCTAATATATATCCCTCAAAAAGCGAATTTTTAAAACTTAGTAAACGCTATAATCTTATTCCTGTTTCACTTGATCTTCCCTGCGATCTTGATACCCCTATATCTTTGTTTTATAAAGTTTTTAAAGATGAGTATAGTTTTTTACTTGAAAGTGTTGAAGGTGCTGAAAAATGGGCAAGATATAGTTTTATAGGTATAGAGCCCTTTTTGATTTTTAGAAGTAAGGGAGAGAAAATTAATATAATAGAAAAAGAAAAAGAGGGATTTAGTAATAAAATATTTGAATCTAAAAACGCCTTTTTAGAATTAAAAAAACTTATAAAACAATTTAAAACTCCTGTTTTAAAAGACTTTCCAAGATTTTCGGGTGGAGCTGTAGGCTTTGTAAGCTATGAAAGTGTAAGATTTTTTGAAAATATCCCCTGTGGAGAAGATAGTCTTTATTTTTCAGATTTACATTTTATGTTCCCAGAAATACTTTTAGTACACGATAGATTGGCTCACACCTTAAAACTTATTTATAATATCTGGAAAAAAGAAAACTCTGAAAATCTTGAAAATCTTTATGATCATGCGGTAGAAACCTTAATCAATTTAAAAAATAAAATTTATAAAGGAAAAGTTTCAAAAGAAAAAGTTCCTCTAAATTACTCTCTTAATTTTGTTTCTGAAATTCCAAAAGAGGAATTTTTATCTATGGTAAGAAAGGCAAAAGAGTATATAGAAAATGGAGATGTAATTCAGGTTGTAATTTCTCAAAGATTTTTTCTTGAAGAAGAATTGCCTTCATTTCTTATATATCGTGCTTTAAGAAAAGTTAACCCTTCTCCATATCTTTTTTATTTAAAATTGGGGGATGAAATTTTGATAGGTTCTTCTCCTGAAATTCTTGTAAGGATGGAAGAAAATATTATTGAAACAAGACCTATTGCAGGAACTCGAAGAAGGGGCAAAACCGAAGAAGAGGATAAAAAATTAGAAGAAGAACTAAGAAAAGATGAAAAGGAATTAGCAGAACATATAATGCTTGTTGATTTGGGAAGAAACGATATTGGAAGAGTTTGTAAATATGGAAGTGTTGAAGTCTATGAACTTATGGTAGTTGAAAGATATTCTCATGTTAT
This sequence comes from uncultured Thermodesulfatator sp., assembly GCA_964464535.1. GTDB lineage: Bacteria > Desulfobacterota > Thermodesulfobacteria > Thermodesulfobacteriales > Thermodesulfobacteriaceae > Thermodesulfobacterium. The sequence continues at coordinate 77,990 of CAYXGJ010000009.1, forward strand.
GCATTTAGTATCTGGGGTTAGAGGAAAGGCAAAAGATGATATAGATATGTTTGATACCTTTTCAGCTACTTTCCCAGCAGGGACTGTTTCAGGAGCTCCTAAAATACGCGCTATGGAAATTATAACAGAGCTTGAAAAAAAGGTAAGAGGGCCTTATGCAGGAGCAGTGGGATATTTTTCCTTTTCTGGGAATATGGATTTTTGCATAACTATTAGAACTTTTTTCCAAAAAGACAAAAAACTTTATGTTCAAGCAGGAGCAGGGATTGTTGCAGATTCTGTTCCAGAAAAAGAATATGAAGAAACCATAAATAAAGCTAAAGCTTTATTTAAAGCTGTAGAAATGATTAAGGAGTTTTCTTAAAAATGAAAAAAGTTTTAGTAATTGATAATTACGATTCCTTTACTTATAATCTTGTGCAACTAATTGGTATTATGCTTGAAAAAATTTGGGGAGGGGAAGTTTTAGTTTTTAGAAATGATGCTATAACTCCTGATGAAGTTTTATCTTTAAAACCAACTCATATAATTATTTCCCCAGGTCCATGTACTCCTAAAGAAGCGGGAATCTCTGTAGAACTTATTAAAAAAGTAAAAGGGGTCTTCCCAATTTTAGGAGTTTGTCTGGGACATCAATGTATAGGCTCTGCTTTTGGAGCGAAAATTATTAAAGCTAAAAGACTTATGCATGGTAAGACTTCCCAAATTTTTCACGATGAAAAAGGTATTTTTTCAGGACTTCCTAATCCTTTTTTAGGTATGAGGTATCATTCCTTAGCAGTAGATTTTGAAACTTTACCTTCTTCTTTTGAAATTTCAGCCAAAGCTGAGGATGGAGAAATTATGGGAATAAGACATAAAGAGCTTCCTATAGAAGGATTACAATTTCATCCAGAGTCAATAGGAACTTCTCTTGAAAGATGGCAACTTTATAAAACCCCTCCTAAGGATTGGGATTTTGAAAGTAATAATCTTCCTGAAGGAATTATTCTCTTAAGAAACTTCCTTAGTCTTTATTAAAGATATGCTTAAAAAAGGAGAAGAATTTTTTAGAAATTTTTTAGTTTGGCTTTATGTTATTTTAACAGTCCCCACTTTTGGTTTATTTTCTCTTATAATAAGAAAGCATTTTTGGGCATATATCTGGTGTATGGGATTACTTAAAATCTTGGGGATAAAGGTAGAGCTTATTAAAAGAAAAGAACTTCCCGAGGGAATTTATATTTTTATGAGTAATCATCAAAGTCAGCTTGATATACCAGTTTTAGAAAAGGTTTTAAAGCCTTATAATATTAGATTTTTAGCTAAAAAAAGCCTTTTTAAAATTCCCTTTTTTGGTTGGGGAATAAAAGCTTTAGGTTATGTGCCTGTTGAAAGGGAAGATCCAAGGGAAGGATTAAAAAGTGTGTTAGCTTGCTTAGAAAGAATTAAAAAAGGATTTTCTCTTATAATTTTCCCAGAAGGAACAAGAAGTCCAAAAGGAGAACTTCTTCCTTTTAAACTGGGGGGCTTTATAATCCCATTAAAAAGTAAAGTCCCTGTTGTGCCTGTTTCTATTTGGGGAACAAGAGATATTTTACCTAAAGGAGCTCTTTGGTTTAGAGTATCATCAAGAAAAAAAGTAAAAGTTTATATAGATGAGCCTATTGAAACAAAGGATTTAAGTGGAAAAGAAAAAGAAAAATTATCCCAATTAGTAAGGGAGGGGATTTTAAGAGGGTTTGAAATACTTAAAAAAGAAGAGGAGGTTAAATAAATATGGGAGAAATTTTAGTTGTTCCTCTAGAAGAAGAATTAAAAGAATCTTATTTAGACTATGCAATGAGTGTTATCGTAGGAAGAGCGCTTCCTGATGTTAGAGACGGGCTAAAACCCGTTCAGAGAAGAATTCTTTATGCTATGTATGAAACAGGTATGCTCTGGAATAAACCTTATAAAAAGAGTGCAAGAATTGTAGGAGAAGTTATAGGAAAATACCACCCTCATGGAGACATTCCTGTTTATGAAGCTTTAGTTAGAATGGCTCAAGATTTTACTATGAGATATCCTTTGATTGATGGACAAGGAAATTTCGGTTCCGTTGATGGAGATGCTCCAGCAGCAATGAGATATACTGAAGTTAGACTCTCAAGGATTGCTAATGAAATCTTAGCAGATATAGAAAAAGAAACAGTAGAATTTATTCCTAATTATGATAATACCTTAAAAGAACCAGTAGTTTTACCTTCAAAAATACCTAATCTTTTAATAAACGGCTCTTCTGGAATTGCAGTAGGTATGGCAACCAATATCCCTCCTCATAATCTTTCTGAAGTAATAGATGGACTTCTTGCCCTTCTAAAAAATCCAGATTTAAACATTGAAGAACTTATGGAATACATAAAAGGACCAGATTTTCCTACAGGTGCTTTTATTGTAGGTAAAGAGGGAATTAAGTCTGCTTATACAACAGGAAAGGGATTAATAAAGCTTAAAGCAAAATATAAGTTAGAAAAAGAAAAGGAAAAACTAAAAATCATTTTTACTGAAATCCCTTACCAAACAAGTAAAGCTAAAATTGTAGAAAAAATTGCTTCTCTTATAAAGGATAAAAAAATAGACGGAATATCTGAGGTTAGAGATGAATCTGATAGAGAGGGTATAAGAATTGTTGTGGAATTAAAAAGGGAGTGGATAGAAAGCCCTCACACTATTATTAAAAAACTTTATGAAATGACTCCTCTACAAACAACCTTCGGAATTATTTTATTAGCCTTAGTTAATGGAAAACCCGAAATTTTAAATTTAAAAGGTATCCTTCAAAATTTTCTCAACTGGAGAAAAACCGTTATTATTAGAAGAACTCAGTATGATTTAAAAAGGGCTGAAGAAAAAGTCCATATTTTAGAAGGCTTTTTAAAAGCTCTATCTCATATAGATGAAATAATAAATCTTATTAAAAAATCTGAAACTCCGCAGGAAGCAAAAGAAAAGCTTATTAAAAGATTTGAATTTTCACCTATACAGGCTCAAGAAATTTTAAATTTAAGACTCCAGAGACTAACAGCCTTAGAAAGAGAAAAAATAATGTTAGAATATGAGGAATTAAAAAGAGCCATTAGCTATTATAAAAAAATACTCACTCATGAAACTACATTATTAACGGTAATTGAAGAAGAGTTAAAGGAAATAAAAGAAAAATATGGAGATATAAGAAAAACACAAATCATTGAAGAGGATAAAGAGGAAGCTTTAAGTTTAGAAGAAAAAGCTCCTAAGGAATCTGTTTTAATTTTGATAAGTGAAGAGGGATATATTAGAAAATTAAGTTTAGATACCTTTTCCTCTCAAAAAAGAGGCGGTAAAGGATCCCTTGCCTTTTCCTCTGAAGAAACATTAAAAATAGCTCTTCAAGTTGCCTTTGATTCTCAATTATGGATATTTACCAAAAAAGGAAAAGTATTTCCTTTAAATTTAGAAAATATGGGTTTTTCTGCAAAGACAGCCAAAGGTATACATATCAAAAATTTTATTCCCTACCTTGAGGAAGATATTTCTTTTATTTTACCTTACAAAGAGGATGCCTTTCTTGTTCTTGTCACTGCTAAGGGATTAATTAAAAGGATGAAAATTTCAGAAATAAAAAAGCTCAGAAAAAGTGGTTCTTTAGTAATTAAATTAAAAAAGGATGATTATTTAAAAAGTGGTATAGTTACAGATGGAGAGGATAACCTATTAATTGTTACTAAAAAAGGAATGACTATTCATTTTTCTGAAAAAAATTTAGGAATAACTAAGAAACAGTCAGAAGGTGTAATAGGAATAAGGTTAGAAAAAGAAGATGAAGTAATAGAAATTATAAGAACTAAAGAAAAAAATTATCTATTTACTATTACTGAAAGAGGATTTGGAAAAAAAACACCTATTAAAGAATTTAGAATTCAGGGAAAAGGTGGGAAAGGGATAATTGGGCACAATATAACTGAAAAAAGTGGTAATATAGCAGGAGCAAAAGGATTAAAAGAGGAAGAGGATATAATTATTTTTTCAAGTTCAGGAAAGGCTATAAGGATTGAAGATAAGGAGATCCCGGAACAAAAAAGAGCTACCAAAGGTGTAAGGTTAATTTCTCTCTTACCTGGTGAATATATAACAGGAATTTCTGTAATAAAAAGGAAAAAAATAAATTGATATAATTAATTTTTATGTTATTTTGTTTAAAATTTTTTAAGAATAAAGGATGAAGACAAGCTTCTTAGGAGGTATTTATGTCTAAAAAGGTGCATCTTGCTATTGTAGGAGTAGGTAATTGTGCCTGTTCTTTAGTTCAGGGTATCTACTATTATAAGGAAAAAGGGGTAAACAACATTGAAGGGATTATGTTTACTGATATAGGAGGATATAAACCTTTTGATATTGAAATTGTTGCTGCATGGGATATAGATGCGAGAAAAGTGGGGAAGGATGTAAGCGAAGCAATTTTTAGTTTACCTAACTGTACAGCTATTTTTTATAAAGATATTCCAAAGCTGGGAGTAAAAGTTAGAAAAGGAAAAATTCTTGATGGAGTTCCTCCTCATATGAGAAATTTTCCACAAGAAAAAACTTTTGTAATATCTTCTGAAAAAGAAGATGAATTAGAAGATGTAGTTACAGTTCTTAAGGATAATAATGCAGATGTTTTAATAAATTATGTTCCTGTAGGTTCAGAAAGAGCTGCAAGATTTTATGCAGAAGCTTGTTTAAAAGCTGGAGTTGCTTTTGTTAATGCTATGCCCACTTTTATTGTTTCTGACCCTGTCTGGGGGGAAAAATTTGAAAAAGAAGGTATCCCTGCAGTTGGAGACGATATAAAATCTCAGTTAGGAGCTACAATCTTACACAGGACTTTAGTTCAACTTTTTGTAGACAGAGGTATTCCAATTAGAAGAAGTTATCAGCTTAATTTTGGAGGAAATACAGATTTTCTAAATATGCTTGAAAGGGAGAGATTAAAAACTAAAAAGATATCAAAGACAGAAGCAGTAACAAGTTTAATTCCCTATGATATAGGATGGGAAAATATTCATATAGGCCCTTCTGATTGGGTTCCTTGGCTTAAAGATAAAAAAATTGCTTATATAAGAATTGAGGGAGAACATTTTGGCGGTGTTCCTATGTCTGTAGAAGTAAAATTAGAAGTAGAAGATTCTCCTAATTCTGCAGGTTCAGCTATAGATGCTATAAGATGTGCCAAACTTGCTAAAGATAGAAAGATAGGTGGACCTTTAATTTCTATTTCTGCTTACACTATGAAACATCCTCCCAAACAATTCCCAGATCATATTGCTAAACAAATGGTTATAGAGTTTATTGAAGGGAAAAGAGAAAGATAAAAATGGAAATTAGCTCAAGGCTTAAAAAAGTTCCACCTTATCTTTTTGTAGAACTTGATCGTCTTAAAAATGAAAAAAAAGAGCAAGGAATTGACGTTATAGATCTTGGAATAGGAGATCCGGATATACCTACCCCCTCAGAAATAGTAGAAGTAGCTAAAAAAGCTTTAGAAAAAAGAGATTATCACAGATATCCTTCTAATTTAGGAAGTTTATTTTTTAGAAAAGCAGTAGCAGATTATATGAAGAAGAGATTTGGTGTAAATTTTGATCCAGAAAAGGAAATTTTAGCTCTTATTGGTTCAAAAGAAGGAATTGCTCATTTACCTATAGGTTTTATAAATCCTGGTGATGTAGTTTTGTGCCCTGATCCTGCTTATCCTGTTTATTATTTAGGAACTATATTTGCAGATGGTATCCCTTATTATATGCCACTTACTTGGGAAAATGAATTTTTACCTGATCTTAGTAAAATTCCTCAAGAAATATTAGAAAAAGCAAAAATTATCTGGCTAAATTATCCTAACAATCCTACAGGAGCTGTTGCCAAAAAAGAATTTTTCAAAGAAGTAATAAAAATTGCTAAAAAATACAATATTATAGTTGCCCATGATGCAGCTTACATTGAAATGTATTATGAAGAACCACCTATAAGTATCTTTGAAATTGATGGAGCTAAAGATATTGCTATAGAATTTCACAGTTTATCGAAAACTTTTTGTATGACAGGATGGAGAATTGGTTTTGCTGTAGGAAATAGTTTTTTAGTTTCAGCCCTTGCTAAAGTGAAAAGTAATATAGATTCTGGAGTTTTTACCGCTATCCAAGAGACAGGAGCCTATGCCTTAAATAATTTGGAAAATATTGTCCCCTCTTTAGTAAAAATATTTAAGAAAAGAAGAGATCTTGCATCTTCAGAACTTAAAAAATTAGGATATCAATTTATAAAACCTTCAGCTACATTTTATCTCTGGGTAAAAACCCCTAAGGGATTTTCTTCTCAAGAATTTTGTAAAAAGGTTCTTCAAGATATAGGAGTAGTTGTCACTCCTGGTGTTGGATTTGGAAAGGCTGGAGAAGGTTATTTTAGAATTGCTTTAACTGTAGAGGAGGAAAGATTAAAGGAAGCGGTTCAAAGATTTTCTATCCTGCAACTTTAAAGAAAGTTATTTTAAGCTTAGGAAGTAATTTAGGTGATAGAGAAAAAAATTTGAAAAAAGCCTGTAAATCTCTAAAAAAACTCCCTCTTAGAATAATAAAATCTTCTAAAATTTACGAAACTAAACCCTGGGGATTTAAAAGTTCTAATTTATTTTTAAATATGGTTTTACTTGGAGAAACTCCTCTTTCCCCTTGGGCTTTAATTTTGGAAATTAAAAAAATAGAAGCAAAAATGGGAAGAAAATTGAAAAAAGAAAAATTATATGAAGATAGAATTATAGATATAGACATAATTTTTTATGAAAATCTGATACTAAAATCAAAAAGTTTAATTATTCCTCATCCCCATATGCATGAAAGGGAATTTGTGATGTTACCCTCTTTAGAAGTAGCTCCATCTTTCTTTCATCCAATTTTTAAAAAATCTATAGCAGAACTTTATAAGGAATATAAAACTTATAACACATAGATTATGAAATTTTTAATTTTTATAGCTTTTTTAATCTTTATTTACTGGTACTTTTTAAAGAGAAAGAAGAAACTTTCTTATAATAAATCTAAGGAGCTTTTTGAAGAATTAGTGTTTGATGAAAATTGTCAAACCTATGTAAAAAAGGAAGAAGCTATAAAGTTAAAAATTGAAGGAAAAGATTATTATTTTTGTTCTCAAAAATGTTTATATGAATTTTTAAAAAAAACCTCTAAACCTCAGCCATAACTTCTTTTAAGGTATCAATTTCATCAAGAGCTTTCCCTGCTCCAAGTGCTACGCAAAATAAGGGGTTTTCTGTCACCTTTACTTCTAAACCAGTTTCTCTGGAAATCAACTTATCAATGTTTCTAAGAAGGGCTCCTCCTCCTGAAAGGACTATACCTCTATCAACTATATCTGCAGATAATTCAGGGGGAGTTTCCTCAAGCACCTGTTTGATTGCTTGTAAAATCAATTCTACAGGCTCTTTTATAGCTTCCTGAACTTCTTTAGAAGATATAGTAATAGTTTTGGGTATTCCTGTAACCAAATCTCTTCCTTTTATTTCCATAGTTTCATAAGGTTCTTCTGGCAAAACATCCCCTATATTAATTTTTATTTGTTCAGCAGTTGCTTCTCCAATAAGAAGACTATATTTTCTTTTAATATATTGAGAGATAGCTTCATCTATTTTATCGCCTGCAACTTTTATAGAATGACTCACTACAATTCCACCTAAGGAAATAACTGCAACTTCAGTTGTCCCACCACCTATATCTATAATCATATTAGCAACAGGTTCTGTAATGGGAAGCCCTGCACCTATGGCTGCAGCCATGGGTTCTTCAATTAAATAAACCTCTCTTGCCCCAGCTCCTTCAGCACTTTCTTTAACTGCTCTTCTTTCAACTTGAGTAGTTCCAGAAGGAACACTTATAATAATTCTTGGTTTAAGAAAATATCCTCTATTATAAACTTTTTGTATAAAATACCTTATCATAGCCTCAGTAACCTCAAAATCAGCAATAACTCCCTCTCTTAAAGGTCTTATAGCCTTAATATTACTTGGGGTTTTCCCAAGCATTCTTTTTGCTTCTTCTCCCACAGCAAGAACCCTTTTATATCTTCCATCTTCTTTCACAGTTACTACTGAAGGCTCAGTAAGAATTATCCCTTTTCCTTTTAAATAAATTGAAGTATTTGCTGTCCCAAGATCTATAGCTAAATCCTTAGAAAGCCAATTAAAAATTTTAGATAGCATATTTTCTAACCTCTTAAAATTGTATTTTTAATAAATAATTTTAAATTACTTTTTAAATTTTAAAAGGATATGATTACAAAGGGACCAAAACCTTTAAGAGTTTCTTCCCCAGGTAGAAATATAAGTTTTTCTGGCATTCTATGATAAAAATAGCAAGCTAAAGCACACATTATAGCATCTAAAATTCCTTCTGTTAATTTAAGTTTAAAATCTATGCTTAAGTTAAATTTTTCCTTTAACCATTCAATTAAAAAGTTTTTTTCATCTTCAGATAATTTCTTTTTATAGACAAAAGCAAGCTCTTTTTTATTTTTAGGTAGACAAAAGTAAAAACTTGCTCTTGGATGAGTTTCTATAATAGTTCCGCAAAAGGGTGACAAAGCTTCACTAAGAAGAAGTGCTCTTATAGGAACAGCCATAAGAGTATGATAGGAAACTACCCAAGACTTTGCATTTTTCGGAAGAAGCTCTTTTAAAGCTTTATCTGAAATTCTAAAGCCTTTCTTATCTTTAAAAGAAAAACTTAAAGGTGCATCAATACTTACTGCTAAAACCTTGTTTTTTTTACAAAAATTTATGATTAAAGAAAAATCTTCAATATAAGAAGGGTTAGAGGGTGTTTTTAAAGAAAATAAAGGACATAATTTTAAAAATTTATCTTCATTTTTAAGAGCTACAACCCAGGTATTTTTACTTCCCGCTATATCTATCCCTAAAAAATAAAACATATACTATAAAAGCTGAAAAAAGATTTCTCTTATCTCTTTTCTTCCGATTAGCTTTATTAATGTTAAGGAATGCCAGTCAAATTTTATTTTTTTACGGATATAATCCATAAAGCCATCTGATTTTACCATAGTAAATAATCTCTCAATTTGTTCATCTGTCAGCCTTCTCCACATCTTTCTTAAAAAATAACCCCTCTTAATTTCGCTTCCAATTTTACTTTTCCATTTTTTATCATAGGAGCTTAATCTTTCAGGGCTAAAATCTCCTTTTTTAAATGCTTTTAGTATTTCTTCCCCTGCAATCTCTGCACAAATTAGCCCAAAATAAATCCCCCCTCCTGTAGTTGTTTTAACTTGCCCTGCACACTCTCCAACTGAAATTATTCTCTCACTAAAAGTCTTTGAAACAAGTCCTTGAGCAATGGGTTTATATCTAATTCCTTCCATATTTTCATTGAATAAATATTTTTTTGCCAGATTTTTAAATCCTTCTCTTGGAGATCCTTCTGTTATAAGCCCAACCCGAGCTAAATTTTCTTTTTCAGGAACAATCCATCCAAAACCGCCTTTAGAGATTGAAGATCCAGTTATTAGGGTAACAAAATCTTCTTTTAACTTTATTGTCTTTTGAGCACCTTTAAGAAAATTAACAGGATAGCTAAGTCCGAGCTTCTTACAAAGACCTATTCTAAAACCTGTTGCAAGTATTAATATTTTGCCTTTAAATTTTTCAATTTGAAAATCTTGTAAATTGTGGGTAGTTACTTCTATTCCGCTTCTTAAAATATCTATATCAACTACCCTATGAGAAAATTTAAATTCTACTCCCCTTGATTGAGCATCCATAAAAAGAGACCTATCAAATTGTCCTCTATCTATAACATAAGCAAAAGGTAAGGGATGAGTGTAAAGGATTGGGTTTCCAAAAGGAGAAATTAATTTAATTGTTCTGATTTCTCTTATAATAGAATCTTTTGGGATGTCAAATTCTTTGAAAAGTTCTTTACTAACTATTCCTGTGCACAATACATCTTTCCCAACTTTTTCTTTTTCTTCTAAAACTAAAATATCTAATCCTGATTCTCCAAGGATTCTTGCAGTATAAAGACCTGATGGTCCTCCGCCCACAATAATTACATCGTAAATCTTTCTCACCCCTTTCATTTCCCTTTCTCCTTA
>CAYXGJ010000009.1:88244-94402 GCA_964464535.1 uncultured Thermodesulfatator sp.
CCACAATAATTACATCGTAAATCTTTCTCACCCCTTTCATTTCCCTTTCTCCTTAGTATAAATCTTGTCTTAGAAGAAGACTTTTTTATTCCTGCTTCTTCTTACCAATCCTTTTATCCCAGCGGAACATAAAAGTATTATAAAAAGAAAGCAAAATTAGTTTTATGTCAAGCCAAAAACTCATTTTTCTTATGTATTCTAAGTCGTATTCCAGTTTTTTATAAGGATCATCTTCTGGATTATAGACTTGAGAAAGACCAGTAAGCCCTGGACGAACCATAAGTCTTTTTTCAAACCCTGATATCCGTTTCTCAAGAAGTTTTTGCTCCTCTACTACCAAGGCTCTTGGCCCGACAAAACTCATATCTCCCTTAAGTATACTTATTAAACTTGGCAATTCATCTAAGGCAGTACGACGGAGGAATCTGCCAACTTTAGTAACTCGTGGATCATTCTCAGATGTCCATACAACTGAAGATTGTTTTTCAGCATCAGGGATCATTGAGCGGAATTTTAAAATCCGAAATATTTTACCATCTTTACCCACCCTCTCTTGAGAGTAAAATATAGGTCCACCATCCTCTAACTTTATTGCAATAGCAATAATAATCCAAAGCGGTAAAGAAAGAATAAGTCCAATAGATGCTAAAAAAATATCAAAAAGCCTTTTAAATACAAAGTATTTTCTCACCCTTCTATATTATATAATTTTGATTTTCGGGATAAAATATTATACATAATCCGAAGCTTAAGTCAAATATTTCTCTCAAGTTTTTTGATCTCTACTTTCCTTCTTTTAAATATTTTTTAACCCCAAGTTATAATTGCAGAAATCACTGAAACTCAATATCTTTCCACATTTCTTCAAAGAAATTGGGGACAAAAGAAGATTAAGTTGATAAAGCTATTTTAACAATTTGAAATACCTCTTTAGCCCAATTGATAGCTTTTTCCGCATCTTTTAAAGTATACTCTTCTGAAGGAATCCAATCAATTAGCCCATAAAAGGCAAGTTCTCTTTCTTTCCTTAAAGTTTTAGAAATAATTTTTAATTTCTCAATGTTTTCTTTTACTATTTCTGGGAAAATTTCTATATTTTGCTCTATAAACTTTGAAACATCATGAACTTTGGGAACATCAAGCCCAAAAAACAAAATTAAACCCTTTAACAATAACTCTACCACTTCTTGAGCTTCTCTTACTACATCTGCATAAGATTCTTCTTTTTTTAAAAATTCAAGCATTTTGATTCTCTTCTCAGCTCTAAAAATATAATCTTCTACAAGTCTCTTTTTATTCATTTTATTATCCAGTAAGTTGTTCCTTTAAATTCCTTTTCAACAATTTCTTTTTTTTGCTTTTTTTTATCAATCATATTAATCAACTCTTTTACTATATCTGCATTATCATAAAGAATTTCACAGTTCTTTAAAATCCCAACATAAAAGGAAAAAGATTTTTTCAATTCCTCTTGCGTTAAAATTAAAGGAGAAAGAAAATGCCCTTCAAACTCATATCCAACTTTTTCATAAACCTCTAAGATTCTTTGTCTTTTATTTTTAGAACTTTCTTTTAAAATTATAAGCAAATCAATATCAGAAGATTGAGATAAATCTCCAGATGCTGCTGAACCAAAAAGAACAATTGCTATAAGATTATCTTTATATAAATTTTTTATTTTCTCAACAAGCTCAGGCAATTTAGACTTTAGTTTTGAATAAAAAAAAGTCTTCATTAAACAAAATCACCTCTAACTTTCCCCTATTATTATATCTGAATTTTAAGAAAAAAGATATATATAAATAATTCCTAAAGCCTTACTAATTTTTTTTATTACTTATAACTAACTATTTTATTCTTTTAGATTTATTCCCTCTTAATCCTAATGAGAAAAAAGCATCATCTCAAAGGACCAAATCTTTCTAATTTCAAAGATGCTACTTTTGAGGCAAAGTTTCCTATCTCGTTAAAGTCCTCTGAGGTTAGTCTTTTATATATATATCCTGCCATATATGTATCCCCACATCCCGTAGGATCAACAACATTTGTTATAACAGCTGGTATAGAATAAAATTCTCCCTTAGCATAAATTAGGCTCCCCTTTTTTCCTAAAGTAATGACAACCTCCTTAGGTCCAAATTGAGACAATTTCTTTGCTGCATTTTTTATATCCTCCTCACCAGATAAAATTTTTGCCTCCAGCTCATCTGCATGTAATATCTCAACATAAGAGAGTGCTTCTTTTTCTTCCCAATCTTCTATTTTTACATCATTTCCATAAATTTTTCTCAAAAATCCCTGCACCTCTAATACTATTCTGGCTCCCTTTTTTAATTTTAAAAACTCTAACATATCTACAGGAATATCACCCTTCGTTAAAGTACCAACATAAAAAATCTTTGGTGTAACATCTGGTAAATCTTCTATTGTAAACGGCGAGGCAATAGACATAACTCTTTGTATTCTAAGATCATCTTCATATATATTTTCAAAAATTGTTGTGCTTTCACTTTCCTTCAGTAAAAAAGGAATATTGTTTCTTTTCAAATCTTCAAGCAAATATTCGTCATTTTTGTGAAGTTTTGTGATTACAAAAGGTTTTACTCCAAGACTCTTTAATGCCATTGACACATAGTAGGCAGATCCTCCTGTTAATTCATTTCTTACATTACCAATTCTTATTATGTCTTTTGTTATATGCCCAATAACACAAACATCACATGTAACACTCTTCATATGTTTCCCCTATCTTTATTTAAATTCTTCCACATCTGCAAAGAATAAACATGACCAAGAAAGAAAAAACAAGGGCAGGAATAAGAAAATGAGCACCGATTATGGACTCTATTTCTAAAAATCTCCAAGCAATAGCTGTAATACTAGTAAAAACCATAGTTATTATAGCTCCTTTCTCTGTAGCTTTAGACCAGTAGATACCTAAAATTAAAGGAGCAGTAATAGAAACACAATAAATTGCAGCAGTCCATTCAAGTAATTCAATAAGCTTTGGGAAAACAATAGCCCATATCATAGCTATACTTCCAATAATCAAGGTAAGAATTTTAATATTTATTTTTACATATAAATCTTTTTATAAAATACTGCTTGTCCCAAGTAAAGCACTGTCAGAGGTTGACATAATGATGGCTATGAGCACAGCCAAGAGAAATCCTCCTAAGATTGGAGGTAATATTTTTTAAATTAGAGCTGGCAAGGCTTCCCCCTGGCTTAGTCCTTCTGCTGGAGGTAATTCGGGGCAAAGTATTCTCGCAATCATCCCAGTTAAGGCTATAGATAAAGAAATGGGAATTAGAATAAAGGCGGAAATAAGACAACTCTTTTTTGCTATCTTAGCATCCTTTGCGGAAAGAAATCTCTGAGCTGTACTCTGCATGGTAAGATGCCAAGTAGTAGACATAATAATCCAGCCAAGGACAGTGCTTTTTAAAGCAAATATGTCCCAAGGATTGACTGTAGTTCTTTCTAAAGGATGAAACCAGCTTTTTCTCATTTCTTCAAATCCTGTAGTAAGAGGCGGAGTATTGAAGGCTTTAAAACCTTCAACGTATTTTAATCCTATAATACAAAGTAACAGCATACCCAAAATAACGATAAAAAGTTGTAAGTTATCTGAAAGATGGACTGCCCAGGCTCCTCCTCTTAAAGTATAAAAAATTACAAGAGTTGCTCCAATTAATGTAGCTAATTTCAAGGGAATACCTGTCAATTGATGAAAAATAGCTCCCAGGGCATAAAATTGGGCAGCCAGAAAAAGAATAAGGGCAATTATACTGAGAAGACTAGCAAGATATCCCGCTTTTTGTCCATACCTTTTTCTAATAAATTCTGGAATTGTATAAAGAGATATTTCACGTAATACTTTAGCAAGTGTAAAAGCTAAAATAAGAATTCCAATACTGGCACTTAGTAGATACCATGCTGCTGAGATGCCCACATAATAAGCAGCCCCAGCTGCACCTATGGTTGAACCAGCACCAATGACGGTAGCTAAAAGACTTCCTGAGGTAATAAAAAGTCCGTGTTCCCTTCCAGCTAAAAGAAAGTCATCTAAACTTTTTATCTTCTTTCGGGCAGAAATTTCTCCTATAATAATTAAGCAAGCAAAATAGAGTAATACCGGTAATAGGTAATTTATCATATTCTACATTGTATCCAGAAATCGAGATAAACTCAACTCCTCAAATTACCTCATTAAAAAATAAAAAGGAGTTATGCCAGTTGGCTTTTAAAATAATTTAGGAAATATGATAAACAAAAGACCCCTTACAAGAAGAATTAAATTCAATTAGATTTTTATATAAGACAACAAGATATCTTTTTGGTTTCCGATTCTTACTCTTCTCTTTAGATATAACGCTTACATTTTGATATTTTTATTTAATTTAGGGTAGTGAGTTTGAACACTTGCTTTATTTTGTGCAACTGCTTGCTAACTCTTCTCTCCAATCTCTTATAACGGACCATTTAGGTTTTAAATTTATTTAGCTATGTATTCCTTAACAACATACCTTGCAAAAGGGAAGCTTGCTGTAAAAGCTGGAGAGACTGCATTTAAAATGTGCACACTATATTTATCTCCTTCTACTACAAAGTCTTGCACCAAAGTTAAATTTCTTTTATCAATAAGTTGTGCTTTTATCCCAGGGTTAACCCATTTAAATAAATCAGCTGAAGGAATATTATACACAAGCATTTTAGCTTGCTTAATTAAATAGCTTTTGCTATACTTTTTCATCTCCTCTACTGCAAGCCTTCTAAACTCAGCTTTTTTGATAAACATTAAGGTATCCAGTTTTATAATCTCTATTAACTCTTTAAAATTAAATCTTTCAACCCTTTTATAATTCTCTCTCCAAAAAGCTAGCATAGCAGTTGGTCCTATCTTTATTTTACCATCTACTTGAACAGTAAAGTGAACTCCCAAAAAAGGAAAGCGAATATCTGGCACAGGATAAATGTTTCTTTCCTTTGAAAGGAACTAATTCATAATCTTTTGAAAAACCAAAATTCTTAGCAATTTTATCTGCATATAATCCTGCACAGTTAATAATTTTTCCAGCTTTAAAAATTTTACTACCTGCTATAACTCCAAGATCATCACTTAATTTTTTCTCATAAGGGCTGTTAAAGAAAAATTTTACTTCTTTTTCTCTTAATTCACTTTCTAAGGCTTTTAAAACCTCTAAGGGATCAACTGTAGCAGTATCGGGGCTTAAAAGGGCATACCTTGTACGTTTTAGCGTTAGGCTCTAAATCTTTAAGTTCTTTTTCTGTTATCACATAAAGTTCTATTCCGTTTATATCTCCTCTTCTTTTGAGTTCAAAAAGAGTTTCAAGCTCCTCTTCATTTTTTACTACTACCACTTTTCCACATTCATTAAGTCTTAAGCCTTTTTTTCACAAAATTTTTTAAGTTCTTGATTTCCTTTCCTTGTAAACTTTGCCTTACTATTCCTTCCACTGGCATGAGCTCCAAGGCTTGACTCTTTTCTATAATACATATTTCTTTCTCTGGATAAAGCTCTCTTAATGCTTTAGCTATAGCAAGCCCGATAATACCAACTCCAATAATAAGAAAATGACTTTTTTATTATTTCCTTCATTTAATTCTTCTCCAATAACTTAAACTTTATAGATACTACTAATTTTTTTCCTCTAAAACTTCATGTATCCGGGCATCAAATCAGACAAACTCTTTAATAAGCTATTAGGAAAATTAACAGTTTCAACTTTATTTTTCATGATCAGTTTTGAAGTTTAACACTTCTTCTATAATTCTCGTATATTGACTAATAATTTTAGATATTTCGTATTTTTCTTCTACAATCTCTCTCCCCTTTTGTCCCATCTTCTTTAAAATCTCTGGGGCAAGCTCAATTGTTCGTTTCATGACTAAATATAAATTTTCTATATCCTTTGGCTGAACTAAGAAACCATTTATTCCATCTAAACAAACATTCTTACAACCTGGAGAATTGGTAGTTATTATAGGCTTTCCCATAGCCATAGCTTCAAGCAAAACCCGTGGTATACCTTCTCTGTAGGATGGTAATACAACACAGTCCGCCATACAGTAAAAGGGTCTTACATCCTTCTGAAAGCCAAACCATTTTAGGAGACCTTGCTCTTTCCAAGAT
>CAYXGJ010000010.1:0-64519 GCA_964464535.1 uncultured Thermodesulfatator sp.
TTTTCTAACAACACCTCTTTTCTCTTAGGACCAATTCCTTTTATCCGGTCTAAAATACTTGTTAAAGTTTCTTTTTCTTTTGTCTTTTCTGCAAAGGTTTTAGCAAATCTATGAGCCTCACTCATAACTCTTCCAATAAAATGATACACTTCTTTATATTTTGGTAAAAAAAGAGGATTTTTTCTTCCTGGAATATAAAGTTTTTCAGGCTGTCTTTTTTCATTTTTGGCTATAGCTCTAAACTCAACCTCTTTTACTTCAAGGTCTTCTCCCGCTCTTAAAGCTGTTTCTAAATGCCCTTTTCCACCATCTATTAAAATAAGATCAGGCAAATTCTCTTCTTCTAAACCACGCTTTAATCTTCTATAAACTACTTCATATAACATGGCATAATCATCTTTTCCTTCTCCTTTTATATGATAATGTCTGTAGCGAGATTTTTCAGGTTCTCCTTCAAAAAAGCAAACAATAGCCCCAACCCTTGCAGTTCCGTAAAATTGAGAAAGGTCTATAGCTTCAACCCATCTTGGCTCACGAGAAAGCCTTAAAATCTCAATCAATTCCTCTGAAAGCCCAGCATACCATGGTTTTTCTCTTCTTTTTTCTGAAAAAATAAAATTCTCTAAATTTTTTAAGGCTAAAGCTCTTAAAATCTTTATCTTTTCATCTTGAAGGCTTTCTAAAATTTTTATTTCTTTTCCAGAAAGTTCACTTAAAATACCTTCTAGTTCTTCTTTTTCTTCAGGCTTTTCTGGTAAAAAGATTTTTTCTGGAATTATCTTTCCTTCCATATAAAATTGTAAAATCACCTCTTTTAAAGCTGGCTTTTCTCCTAAAGGATTTTTTATTTGAAAGGTCTGAAAACCGTAAAGATATCCATATCTTACAAAAAGAACAATAAAATATTCATTAGTGTTTTCTTTTTTATATTCCCAAAGATCTAAATCTAAGGGTGTATCAAGCACTACAGCCTGAGTTTCAAGCACTTTCTTTAAATCTTCAATTCTATCTCTTAAAAAGGCAGCTCTTTCAAATTCTAAATTTTCAGAAAGACGATGCATCTCCTCTTTTAATTTATTTATAAGTTCCTTTCCTTTTCCTTGAAAGAATTCTATGACTCCATCTACCAGTTTTTTATACTCTTCTTCTGGTATAGGATAAACACAAGGAGCAACACATTTTTTTATTTGATAATAAATACAAGGGGTCTTTCTTCTTTTCATTTCAGAAAGGCTACATTTTCTTAAAGGAAAGGTTTTAGAAAGAAGTTTTAAAATTTCTCTTAATCCTTTTGCTGAGGTAAAAGGACCAAAATAAAGTGCCTGATCCCCTTTTTTTCTTTTTCTTACAATTTGTAAACGAGGGAATTCTTCTTTAATAGGAATTCTTAAAAGGGGGTAATTTTTGTCATCCTTTAGGAGAACATTATATTTGGGACGATACTTTTTAATAAGATTTGCCTCTAAAAGAAGAGCTGCCTTTTCTGTATCAGTAAGAAAGTATTCAACATTTTCTGTATTTCTAAGAAGATGCTCTAATTTAGGAGACAGACAAGGTTCTTTTACATAAGCAGAAAGGCGGGCTTTTAAGTCTTTGGCTTTACCTACATAAAGAACTTCACCTTTTTTTGATTTAAAAAGATAAACCCCTGGTGCTTGAGGAATTTCTTTTAAGTTTAAATTAAGCACTTAAAGCTCAACACCCTCCTCCACATACTTAGCAACTAAATCTCCCACTTCAGTGGTTGAATATCCCATTTTTCCTGCAGAAAGGCTTTTGAGATGGTCTCTACAAACCTTTATGACAGCTTTTTCTATAGCTTTAGCTGAGCTTTCTTCTCCAAGCCACTCAAGCATCATCATTCCAGCACATATACAAGCTAAGGGATTAATAACATTTTTTCCAGTGTATTTAGGTGCTGAACCTCCAATAGGTTCAAACATAGAAACTCCATTAGGATTGATGTTCCCACCTGCAGCAATTCCCATTCCTCCCTGAATCATAGCCCCAAGATCAGTAATAATGTCTCCAAACATATTATCAGTAACTATTACATCGAACCACTCAGGATTTTTTACAAACCACATACAAACCGCATCAACATGGGCATAATCCTTTTCTATATCAGGATATTCCTTTCCTACTTCTTCAAATACTCTATACCAAAGATCCCAGGCATAAGTTAAAACGTTAGTTTTTCCAACTAAAGTTACTTTTTTCTTTTTATTTCTTTTTCTACAATACTCAAAAGCAAATCTTATACATCTTTCAACACCATAGCGAGTATTAATAGATTCTTGAATAGCTACTTCATAGGGAGTTCCTTTTCTTAAAAAACCCCCACCCCCAGCATAAAGACCTTCAGTATTTTCTCTTACTACTACAAAATCTATATCCTCAGGTCCTTTATCTTTTATAGGTGTCCAAACTCCTGGGTAAAGTTTTACAGGTCTTAAGTTTATATATTGATCAAGTTCAAAACGAATTCTTAAAAGTATTTCCTTTTCTAAAATCCCTGGTTTAACTTGAGGATGCCCAATTGCCCCAAGATAAATAGCATCGTGTTTTTTTAATTCTTCAATTCCACCTTCTGGAATTGTTTCCCCTGTCTTTAAATATCTTTCTCCTCCCCAATCAAAAAAGGTAAAATTAAATTTTAGGTTAAATTTTTTACTAACCGCTTCTAAAACCTTTACTCCCTCTCTTATAACCTCAGGTCCTGTTCCATCTCCAGGGATAACTGCAATTCTGTAAGATCTATCATTCTGGTAATTTTTTTCTTGCTTATTCATTTTTGTTGACCTCCTCTCTTTTTGAACATTATAATATAAACCAATCTTTTACTTTACCAAGACCGCGCACTGCATTGCCAACATAAATTTCTTTAAATTTTTTTAGATCCTCAAGAAAAATTTCTTGCTCTAAAGCTATTCCTTTTTTAATTAAAAATTTTCTTAACACACCATTAAGAATTTTTAGGTCTAAAGGTGGCGTATAAAGCTTATTTTCTTTTTTTGCAAAAAAAGTAGAAAAAGATCCTTCAAAAATTCTTCCTTTTTCGTCATAAAAAACCACTTCATCAAATCCCAATTCTTTTGCCTTTTTAAGTGCTTGCTCAAAATTTGACCTTTCAGTAGTTTTATGGTAAAAAAGATATCCCAAATCAAAATCACGCTTCATAAAAATTACTTTTAAATCTTTGTTCCAGCTTTCATAAGGGAGAAAGGAAAGTTCTATTTTTCCTTCAGGATAAAGAAGAAGTCTTACTTTATATTTTTTTTGATCAGGTATTTTTTTGCTAATATACTTCTTAAAATTAGAAAAAGTTTGTAAAACCTCAGGCAATTTAAATTCAAAGTATTTAGCAGATTGAACTAACCTATGATAATGAAACTTTAAAAGAGGATTAATTCTATTAGGATCAAACCAGAAGGTTTCTATCAATTGAAAATAGGGTAAAGGATTTAAAAAAAATTTAGCTTTAAGGAGACACTCTTTATATTCTTCATCTGTATCGCTATCCCAAACAACACCGCTTCCAATCCCAATTTCTCCGTGATAAAGAGATTGGCTTTGTTTATGAAATACTAAAGTTCTTATAGCCACATTAAAAAGAAAGTCGCCCTTAGGATCTATATAACCTATCGCCCCGGTATAAATACCACGAGGTTCTTTTTCAAGCTCAGCGATAATTTCCATCGCTCTTATCTTAGGTGCCCCAGTAACGGATCCACAGGGAAAAAGAGCTTTGAGTATCTCCAATAGGTCTTCTTTGCAAAGTCTTCCTTTTATAGTAGAAATCATTTGATGAAGGGTAGGATAAGTTTCTACTCTAAAAAGTTCTTCTACCCATACCTCTCCTGGATGACAAACCTTGCCTAAGTCGTTTCTAAGTAAGTCTACTATCATTACATTTTCTGCTCGATTTTTTTCATCAAGAAAAAGTTCTCTTTTTTTTCTCTGATCTACTCTAAAAGGAGCTCCTCTTTTTACTGTTCCTTTCATTGGTGAGCTTATTAAAAAAGACCCTTCTTTTTTAAGAAAAAGCTCAGGAGATAAAGAGGTTATCAAAAAATCGTCCTCTTCTATATAAAAACCGTATCTACAGCGTTGAGAAAAAAGAAGGGAGTAAAACAGCTCTAAAGGATGACCTTTAAAAGTAAACTTAAGTTTAAAAGTATAATTAACTTGGTAAACATCTCCTGAAGAAATATATTCTTTTATCTTTTTAAGATCTCCTAAATAAGTATTTTTAGAAATATTTAAAGCGATACTATCTATACCAAATTTATTCTCTTTTAACTCTGAGGGATTAAGAAAAAGGAAGGTAGGATTAGAATAAATAGCAAACCAAGCAAGCGGAAGGTTAAATTTTCTTAAAAGCTTTTTCAATCTATTTTCTAATAAATAACCCAGTTCAAAAGTTAAAAATCCACATGCATAAAAACCTCTTTTCACAAAATTTTGTAATTTATCAAAAAAGGAAGTTAACTGAGAAGAGGTCTCTAATTTTAAAACTTCTAACGGATTTTCAAAAACTAAAACCTTATATGGAAAAGCTTTTGCATTTACCCAGATAAATTTCATTACTAAAAGTTTATAGCATAATATAATCTATTCTTAATTTTTACCAAGTAGATAAAATTTGCTCTTGATATACTTTCAGATTGAGATATTATTTGAACCAAATTTAAAAATACTAAATATGTGGGGAAGAAATGATGGAAGGACTAACTAAATCTAAAACTTCCCGAAAAAAAATTATTACTAAAAAGGTCCCAAGATGTCTTGGACCTATATCTAATTTGGAAGAACAGGTATCACCTGATTGGTGGCGAAGAATCTTTAATTCCCTTTATCTAAAAACTGATGCAGATGTGATTGATGATAAACAAATTACAAAAAATGAAGTAGATTTATTTTTAGAAATTTTAAAACCCTCTCCGGAGAATAAAATTCTTGATCTATGTTGCGGACAAGGGAGGCACTCTCTGGAATTGGCAAGACGAGGTTTTTATAATGTTGAAGGTTTAGATAGATCTCATTATCTTATTCAAAAAGCAAAAATGCAAGCAAAAAAGGAAGGCTTAAATGTTAAATTCAGAGAAGGAGATGCAAGAAAACTTCCTTATCCACCCGATACTTTTGATATAATAATGATATTGGGAAATAGTTTTGGTTATTTTAGTACAGTACAAGAAGACTTAAGGGTTTTAAGGGAGGCTTTTAGAGTTCTAAAACCTTGGGGAAAAATACTTATAGATGTCGCAGATGGAGAATATCTTCGCAATAATTTTCAACCAAGAAGCTGGGAATGGATAGATAAAAAGTATTTTGTATGTAGAGAACGCTCCCTTTCTGTAGACAAACAGTCTTTAATCTCACGAGAAATAATCACTCATGTAGAAAAAGGAGTTATAGCTGATCAATTTTATGCTGAAAGACTTTATACTAAGGAAAGTCTTTCCCAACTTTTACAAACAGCTGGGTTTAGTGACATAACTTTTCATGGTGAAATTTTAACAGATTCACAGCGGAATCAGGATCTTGGCATGATGGAGAGAAGAATTATTGTAACTGCACTGGTCAAAAAAGAATGGACCTTAGTTAAAAAGAAAAAAAGGGAAACAATTAGAAATGTGGTTGTGCTTTTAGGTGATCCTAAAAAACCAGATCCATTAAAACCTTTTTGTGTCTTTGATGAAGATGACTTTTATACAATTGATCAGCTAAAAAATGCATTAAGAGAACTTGAAAAATATAATTTTATATATCTTGATAATCACGATACTTTTATTCAAGATCTGATAAAACTAAAGCCAAAAATAGATTTTGTTTTTAATCTATGTGATGAAGGTTACAACAACGATCCTAAAAAGGAACTTCATGTGCCAGCTTTGTTAGAAATACTTAATATTCCATATACAGGTTCAGGACCACAGTGTCTTGCCTTTTGTTATGATAAATCCCTTATTCGAGGAATTGCAAGTGAAATGGGAATTCCTGTGCCCTCTGCCTTCCTTATTAAACCAGAAGATACAGTTTTTGAAGTCCCGGTTAATTTTCCTGTCATTGTAAAACCTAATTTTGGAGATTCAAGCTTTGGAATAACACAAAAAAGTGTAGTAAATAATAGTGAAGAGCTTATAAATGCAATTTCAGAAATTAGAGAAAAATTTGGTTATAATGAGCCAATTTTGGTTGAAGAGTTTTTATCAGGTAGTGATTTAAGTGTAGGAATAATAGGAAACCCCCCAGAAGATTATATGGTTTTACCAATTATTGAAGAAGACTATTCCTCTCTCCCCTCAGAACTTCCAAAAATATGCGGTTATGAAGCAAAATGGCTTCCCGATTCTCCTTATTGGAATATTAAATCTATAGCTGCTAATCTCCCAGAAGAAACTGAAAGAATTATTATAAGTTGCTGTTTAAAATTATTTGAAAGGTTGGGAATAAGAGATTATTGTAGGTTTGATTGGAGGCTTGATTCAGAGGGAAATCCTAAGCTTCTTGAAGTAAATCCAAATCCTGGATGGTGTTGGGATGGACACTTAGCAAAGATGGCTAAATTGGCTGGTATTTCCTATGCTGAAATGTTAAAAGCTATTTTAGAAGCAACTGAGCGTAGATTGGGAATTGCTAAAGGACTATATCATTCAAAATCATATTTCTTAAAGTAAGAAAAAAATAGACAGATCATAAGTAAAAGAAAAGAAACAAAAAGAAAAGAAGAAATATTGAAGAAATTTTTAAAAGTTCTAAAAATGGGTAAATAAAGAACAATTATATAAATAGAAGCAATAATAAATTCTAAAAGGGAGAAATTTCTTAAAAAATCAGCTAGTCTTATTCTAAAGCTCCACTTTTTAATAAGATTTTCTTTTAAAGTTCTTAAAGTTTCTGCCTTTTCTTTACAAGAGTTTATTTCGGAAATCAAAAGTGATAAAACATCTACAGGGTCTTTCCTTTTTAATTTCACTTCAATTTTTTGCACAAGATCTGAGAAAACTTTTAATTCCTTACCAAAACTTACATCTTCATATTTATAAGGATATTTTCTCCAAAAAGAATTAAGATTTTTATGATCACTTTTAATTTTTTCAAATTCCTTTTTAAGATTTTTAATAATTCTGTAGATGTAGCCTTGAAATTCAAGATCTATTTCTAATGCCTTTGAGTAACCACTTTCAATTAATCCCAATCCTCCTTTATGAATATTTTCTCTTATTTGAGATAATTTTTCTTCATATTCTTTTTTCTCAGAATCAGACAAAAAGACTTTTATTTTATGATAGCGATCTTCTGTGTCTTTTAATCTTTGAGAAGCTTGCTCCCTTTTTTCTGCAATCCTTTCATACAAAAATTCTTCTAATTCTCTTTGATCTTTTATAAAAATTGGCTCTAAATAACTCCAGTACAAAAGATAAGGGTGACTAAAATAAACAAAGATTTCTGAAAGAGAAGAACTTTTCAAATATTTTGCCAAGTTAAAATAATAAAAAGCAGGCAAACAGGTAAAATCTTTCTCTAAAGCCTCTTTATAAAATTCATCTGCTATGAAAGTTTCTCCCATATATTCATGAAAATAACCTTTTAAAAAAAGTAAGTAACTTTTTAAAAAAGGGGTCTCTACTTGAAAAAGAGCCTTTTCTATATAATAGAGCGCACTTTTAAAATCTTTATTTAAAATATTTATTAAAGAAAGACCTATACTTGCTCTAAAATCATCTTCTATCTCAGAAAACTCTCTTTTAGCATTATCAAAATTTCTTTTTATTAAATATTCCAATCCTAAACCAAGATTTCCTCCTCTAATAGGTGTTTCTATATCAAGTTTGAGATGCCCCCAAGTGTCTACAATATCGTATCTATAAAATACTATCTTTAAAAATTCAGGTAACAAATAAAAGTTTCTTATATAAAAATATTTAAGTTTATCTGAGAGTAAGTTTTCTTCGTATATTCCTTCCCAAAGAAGTTGAGAAATTTCTCTGAAATTAAGAGTTAAGGAGGACAAAAAAGTATTTCTAGGTTCTAAATCTAATAGTGAAGGACAATTTAAAGAATCATGCCAAAAGGTTTTGCAAAAAAAACATGGTCCCTTGCTTCCATACCAGAATATATCTTTATAAAAAAGTTCAATTTTTGAGTCAACTGTAGAGGGTAAAATAAGTTCCCATAAGTTTTTCCAAGACTCTATTTTGTAAAAAATATTGCTATGCTTTAAAAATGAATTTATTACCTCTTTAATAGAGGAATCTTCTAAATAAATTTTCCCAGCTCTAAGAATTACATCAGGGATTTTTTCTGTCTGAGATTTGGTTAACAGGAAAGAAAAAGGAATTGGTGCTGACTTTAAAAGGGGAGAAAATTCGGTTTTAAATTCTTCTAAAATTTTATCTAAATAAAGAATATCTTCAGGATTTAACCTATAAATATTTTTATTTACCCTTGTTAATCTTCTTGATAACAAATCTTTAAAAAAATTTTCTGCAGAAAAAGCTTGAGCTTGAAAAAGAAAATCTATCAGTTTTTGATGTTTTATTATTTTAAGATAATACATTCCGGATTTTTAGGGCTTTATAAATCAATAAAAAAAGAGCTAAAGTAACAGCTATATCTGCTACATTAAAAACTGGCCAATGCAAATTTTTTATATGAAGATCTATAAAATCAAACACCTTCCCAAAAAAAATTCTATCTATCAAATTACCCAATCCACCTCCAAGTAACATTCCAAGTGATATTAAAGAAATTTTATCTTTTTTATTTTGAAAATAAATTTTTTTTGCCCAAACATAAATAATTAGTAAAACCACTAAGGTTACAAAAATTAAAAGTATAGTGCTGAAGATCCCTGTTTTAGAAAATAACCCAAAAGCTATTCCTTTATTCCACACTTTAACTATATTTAAAATCGGCAAAATTTCTATTTTTTCAAATTGAGCCTTAAGAATTAAATATTTACTGAATCTATCTAAAATAAAAATTAAACTTGCACTTAACCAAAATAGACGCATATCTATTGTTTATTTAGGAATTTTATTACTTCATAACAGCGCTTACAAAGATCGGGAATTTCAAGTTTTCCTACCTCTGGTTTTCTTTGCCAACATCTTTCACATTTTTTGTTTTTTGTAGGTTTTATTTTTATGATTAAATCATAAATTTCTTCTGATTGATAAACTATTTCTGATTCTTCATTCTTTTCAAGTTCTTCAGTTAGTTCAAATTTAGATACCATAAGAAGGTATTCCCAAAAAGAGGAATTTTCTAAGTATGGTTTTAACTCTTCCCCAGCCTTTACAAATACTTCTGCAGAAAGAAAAGTATCTATGATTTTATAATCTCTTCTTGCTATTTCTAAAGCTTTTAAGATTTCTTCTCTTAATTTTAGGTATCTTTCCCATTTTTTAATATCACTTTCTGAGATTTCAAAAGTATAAGAAGGGAAATCTGTTAAGAAAACAGATATTTCTTCAGTTTTATAAGGTAAATTTTGCCATATTTCTTCAGCAGTAAAAGAAAGAATAGGTGCCATTAATTTTACCAAACTATCAAGGGCATAGTAGAATACTGTTTGAGTTGCTCTTCTTTTAAAGCTATTAGGAAGTTCACAATAAAGATAGTCTCTATTAATATCTATAATTAAAGAAGAAAGCTCTACCACACAAAATCTGTGAAGTTCATGATATACAATATGAAAATCAAATTTTTCATAAGCCTTTTTAATTTTTTCAATTAATTTGCTAAGTCTATAAAGAATATATTTTTCAAATTCTGGAAGTTTTTCAAAGGGAATTAGGTCTTTTTTGGGATCAAAATCATATAAATTTCCTATCAGAAATCTACAAGTATTTCTTATTTTCCTATAGGATTCAACCAAACGATCTAAAATTTCTTTAGAAATTTTTATATCATCTCTATAATCTTCAGCGGAAACCCAGAGTCTTATAATTTCAGCTCCATATTGTTTAATCAAATCTTGCGGATGAATAACATTTCCAAGGCTTTTTGACATTTTTCTTCCTTGACCATCAACTACAAAACCATGAGTTAGTATAGTTTTATAAGGAGGGGCCTCCCTTGTTCCTATAGAACATAAAAGAGAACTATGAAACCAACCTCTGTGCTGGTCAGATCCCTCTAAATATAGATCAGCAGGAAAAGTAAGTTCTTCATTTTTTTCAAGAACACCTGCAAAAGAAACTCCTGAATCAAACCAAACATCAAGAATATCTTTTTCCTTTTCAAATTCTTTATTACCACATCTGGGACAAGTTGTATCTTCTGATAATAATTCTTGAGGAGATTTTATAAACCAAGGATCACACCCTTCTTTTTCAAAAAGGGAAATAACCTTTTCATAATACTTTAAATCTTTTAAAACTTCTTTACAATTTTTACATTTAAAAACTGTTATAGGAACTCCCCATACCCTTTGACGAGAAATACACCAATCTGGTCTTTTTTCAAGCATGGAATAAAGACGGTTTTTCCCCCAAGAGGGAATGAAATTTACCTTTTCAAGACTCTTTAAGGCCTTTTCTCTTAAGTCTTTTGCTGACATAGAAATAAACCATTGGTCTTCAGCTCTAAAAATAATAGGCTTTTTACATCTCCAGCAATGGGGATAACTATGTTCAACTGTAGTATGATGTAAAAGGTTATTTCTTTCCTTAAGAACAGATAAGATAACTTCATTAGCTTTGTAAATATTCATTCCTCCAATTAAAGGGATATCAAGATAAAACCTTCCTTCCTCATCTACAGGAACATAAACTTCAAGATTATATTTCAATCCTATTTGATAGTCCTCTTCTCCGTGTCCAGGTGCAATATGAACAATACCTGTTCCTGCCTCTAAAGTTACAAAATCTGCTAAAATAATTAAACTTTCTTTTTTAAAAAAAGGATGGAAAGCCTTTTTACCCTCAAGTTTTTTGGGATCAACTTTAGCAATTATTTTAGGAAGATCTCTATCTAATTCAGCACATAAAGAAGAAATCCTTCCTTCAGCAACAATATAAAGTTCTTCATCCCATTCAATAATAAGATAATCAAATTCTCCCTTAAATGCTAAAGCAAGATTAGCAGGAAGAGTCCAAGGAGTTGTTGTCCAAATAAGAATAGAGATAGGTTTTGAAATTTTTATATTAAGGTCTTTTTCTAAAAATTCTTTTGTCTCCTTAGTTAAAGGAAATTTAACATAAATGGAAGGGGATTTATGAAGTTCATATTCAACTTCTGCCTCTGCAAGAGCAGTAACACAATTAGGGCACCAAAAAACAGGTTTTTTTCTCTGATAAACTTGCCCACTTTCTAAAAACCTTAAAAACTCCCTTGCAATTGTAGCTTCATATTTAAAATCCATAGTAAGATAAGGAGAATTCCATTTAGCAAATACTCCGAGACGTTTAAATTCCTCTCTCTGAATGTTTATATATTTTTCTGCATATTTTCTACAAGCTTCTCTTATTACCAAAGGTGGAAGCTCACCCCTCTTAACATTCAATTCCTGTTCTACTTTAAGCTCTATAGGTAATCCGTGGCAGTCCCACCCAGGAACAAAAGGCACTCTATATCCTAACATGGACTTACTTTTTACGATAATGTCTTTTAAAATCTTATTTAAAGCAGTTCCTAAATGAATAGGTCCATTTGCATAAGGTGGACCATCATGTAAAACATATAAAGGGTTATTTGCCCTTTTTTCTAACATTTTTTCATATATTTTCTCTTTTTCCCAAAATTCTAAAAATAAAGGTTCTCTTTGAGTGAGATTTGCTTTCATAGGAAAGTCAGTTTTTGGAAGATTTAAAGTTTCTTTCCAATCCATCAAAATTTCCCTCCTTTGAAAAATCTTAAATTAGATTTTTTATTTTATCACAACTTTATGAAAAGATATACCTCCTACCTGCATTTTCAAACAATTTCTCTATTCACAACTAATCTGTATTTTAACAAAATTTTTTAACTTTTAATTTAAATCACTTTATCAAATCTTATTTAGACTTATTAGTAAAAAATCTAATTTTATGAATAAAATGTAAGATGATGTGGTAAGTAAGGTTAAAATTTTAAAAGCAGAAAAAGGACTAGCTAAAGATGTAAGGACTTACAGAAAAGGGAAAAGGAGAATTAAATCGCGGAACCTTCAGCTAAAACTTAGGAAGTTAAAGCGATATGGAAGGTTTCTCCTGAAAAGATGTATACTGTAGGTATTATGCGCTAAGTAAGCCAAAGTTTCATTAAAACTAATTTAAAAAATTTCTTTCCAATCCATAAAATTTTCTAAAATTTTCTAAAAACTTAAATTAGGTTTTAATTTTATTATAACTTATTTTTTAAGGACCGACCTATTTTAGGTCGGTCCTTAAATGAGAACAATTAAGAATTAAGGAATCCAAGGAATTCCTAAGAGTTTTAAACCAAGGTAAATTATACCTACAGCAGCAACTCTTTTAACCCAAATAGGACTTAGCCTTTTAGCAATTCTTGGTCCTATAAAACCGGCACTAACTGCACCTATAGCCATGATTCCGAACAACAAAAGGTCAGTTTGTCCAAAAAAGAAATAACGTGAGCTTGCCATAAGGGTGTTGAAAAAGATAGCCAAAAGTGAACTTCCTACTACTACATAAATTGGAAGACCCATTATAACTGTCAAAAGAGGAACTACAAAGGGTCCCCCTCCGAACCCTCCTAAACTTGAAGCAACAGCAATTAAAAAACCTCCTATAGCACCAATTATCATGTTAGCTTCAAACTCTTGTCCCCAAAATTCTATTTTAAGCTTCGTCATATTCTTCACCTCCTATTTTGAAATTTCTTTTTTTTCCTTAGCTTCTTTAGCACGTTTTAGATATTCTTGAAGAATAGCCTTTTCTTTCTTGCTCTTTTCAATATAACCTGGAGTTGTCTGCCAAAGAAGAAGGGCTGCAAGTATTAAAAGTATAATTCCAAAGACAAACTTATACTCCTCTAGAGTAACGAATTGATTTAAAAGAGGACCGATAAACCCACCAATTAACATAAATATGCCTACTCCTATACCGAGTTTCCAACTGATAAATCCAATTTTTGAATAATTATAAATACCGGCAGCTTGGCTAAAAAGAACAGAGGGCATAACTGATCCAGCTACCACTCCGTGAGGTAATCCATAGATAAGGATTAACATAGGATTTAAAATAAAACCACCACCTGCTCCCATTATTACTCCAAAAGTACAGATAAGCAAAGCTAAGATTAAGGGTCCAAATATATTAGTAGAAGTCCCAGCTACAGGAAAGTATACCTTCGGGAAGGTGACCTCATGGGTTAATATGATAGGATCACTTTTTACTTCTTTGTCTGCTATAGCTAACACGGTAAACTCATCTTTCGGAGCGTTTCCAGGAAGTGTAATCTCTGCCTCAAAAGTCCCGTCAGGATTGTTCTTGATTTTAGTAAGCACAAATATCTTCCCAAAACCCTTAAACCTTGTTTGAATTAATCTGGCAGTTTCTTTACTTATATCCTTTTTATCTGTAAGAGGTTCTAATTTAATCCCTCTTGCCCCTATAATAGCTCTCAAAATAGTAGTTTTCCATACATTAATTTGTTTAATTTCTTTAACAGGAGTAATAAAAGCTATATTAGCATTACTCTCCTTTAAAAATTCCCCTATCCTCCACTTTTTATCCTGTTTATATTTTTGATATATTTCTTTTACGGGCTTTTCTTCTACCGTTCCATTCTTGTCTATCTTAGCTACGTAATCATCAGCAATCCAAATTTGATAAAAAGCTGGTATTTCCTTGCTCAGATAAAACTTGAAATCCTTTCTATCAAGTCTACTTACTTGTACCTTTTTTTTGGAGGTGATTTCTATAAAGTTTACCCTATAACCCTCAGGCACCTTTCCTGTTAGTTTAATTTTTTCACCTCCTTTAAAAGTAGATTTATCAGCCTGCAACTCAATTTTTAAAGGTAATGTTTCAGTAACAGGTTTGTTAGCGTTTGCTTGCAACTGTGCAAAAAGATTACCGGAAAAAATAATAAAAATAAAAATTAAAAAATATAAAAAAAAACTTAATCTTGGTTTTAACTTGTACCTCATAACCTATACCCCCTTTTTTAATTTTTTAGTGAAAAGAAAGCAAGGATTGTGCCTATTAAAAAGTTTTAAAAATTCTTTAAAATTTGGACTCTCGAATCCACGTTTCGCTCTTTTTAAATCTGAGAAACTTTAGCCATTTAAATAGTTTTCAAGTTATTTTGAAAATGGAATAAAAAGTTTTCCTAAGCAAACCTTCAAATTAAAAAATAGTCCCATTTGGAACAAATATTGTTCCTTTTTGGACAATACTTATTTTTTAAAATTTTTTTAAACTTAATAATTTCAATTAATTTAACATTATTAAAATTTGGCATCAACTTTGCTTTTTTTTAAGTGAAATTGGGCAAAAAAATTAAGTGGATAGTAAAAAGCACAATGAGAAGTGATTTATTTATAAAACCATTTATAGCTATCTTTTCTATATTTATTATTTCCTGTGGAGGCATCATAAAGGATATATCTTTTGAAACCGGAGATTATTTAGAAACAGGATATGAAGAAAAAACAACTATTAGCAAAACAAAAAAGGGAAAAGAAAGTCAAAATGATGTCAAACAAATACAAGGGTGGATAGAAAATAAACAAGTAACAAAATATGAAGAAGAAAAAAGAATTAAGAAAAATTCTTTATTAGCTTCTATTATAAAAGCAATACCAGAACCTTCAGATGAAGAAGAGATATCTGATATATATGAAAAAGCAGCTAAATTATCCTACGAAGAATTAGATAAACTTTTAAGAACTGAACTTGAAAATAATAACTTCAAAATTGTCCATGTATTAAACATAACAAACCCTACAGAAGGGCGAGAAACTACGGAGTTATGGAGGAATATACATATATATCTTGTCTATAAATCCCCTCAATGTGCAAAAATAATAAGACATAATCCACAACTTGTGTCACAGTTTCCTTTCAAGATATATACATACGAAAAAGACGAACAAATAATAGTGGGTACATTTAAACCAAGCACGGCAATCAAATACATGGGTAATTTAGACGCTGAAGGTATAAGAGCCTTAAAAGAAATAGACTTAGAACTTACAGAAATAATAGATAAGATAACAAAAATAAAAAAATAAGTAAATAAAAAATAAAAAAGGAGGGTAATATGAAAAAGTTAATGAAAAATTTAAAGAAAAAAGTTTTATTAACAGGGTTAGGATTAGCAAGTGCAATGTTATTTACTACGTCAACTAATGCTGCACCTACATTTACCTTTGGAGAGGGTCAAGAACTTGAAATCTTTTTTTGTAATCAACTCTGGGCTATTTACACGATGGATAGAATGGAAAACGGTACAAAATATGACAACAGGTGGGACTTTTTACTCAGAAGATCAAGACTTGGGTTTCAAGGAAAAATAAGTGAAAACTTGTCTTGGAGAGTTTGGTTTGCTTATGATAACGTAGGAATGGATCCACACACTGCTATAACTCAAAATAACAATGTAGGCTTAATAAATTACAACGTTAATAATCGGGAGTTTTATATTTGGGATGCTATGTTTACATATGCACTTTACAAAAACTGGGCTAACATAACCATAGGGTATTTTAGACCACAAGTAGGAAGAGAAAGCATTACCGCAGGATTTGAAGTTCTTTCTTTGGAAAAAGCATTGCCAAATTTTTATCCAAGAATGCATTTAGTAGGTACGGGACCAGGACGTGAAACGGGTGTCAATATAGGTGGTTTATATTATGACGGAAAAAGAAAATGGGGAATAAACTATAACTTTGGCGTATTTAACGTGGATAAATATAATGGTGATACAGGTGGAGATAATCTCCTTTATACCGGAAGAGTAGCCATTACTCTTGGTGATCCGGAAATGAAAAAATACACTTTAGGATATAAAGTAAATTACTTTGGAAAAAGAAATGGTATTACCTTTGCTGTAAATTATGCTTATCAAGGAAGAGCAAAACCTACAATTTCTTATCCATTGGCATCTGACATTTGGTATACATTGGGAAATCAAACGGGATATTTTGATCCGAAAAACAGTAAATTAAAAGAGCCTTTTAAAAATAATCAAATGATAGGTTTTGATATTCTTGCAAACTATAAAGATTTAACGTTTAATGCTGAATATGACGTGTTAAAAAGAGATTTTGACAAATCTATTTTCAGCTACGAAGATAAAGTATGGCATATAAGAATAGGATATAATTTTCACCTTCCCAATAAAACTATACTTGAGCCAACAATAACTTATCAAAAATGGGAAGGAGATAAAAATAGTTTAAATGGCGATGGTGAACTAAGGGTTATAGATGCTGGCTTAAATTGGTATATAAAAGAAAATAAATTAAAATTAAACATTCACTATGTTGATCAAGATGGTTCAGCAAGATCAGCTTATGATTCGTATAATCCAAACACAAAGATGGGAAAAGGTGCAATAGGAGATTATTTAGGAATAGGTTTACAACTTATATTCTAATGTAGGGAGAGGGGCATATGAAAAAACAAGTTTTTTCAGTATGTGGTATGTGTTCTGCCCGTTGTCCTATAAGAGTTGAGGTTACAAATGGAAAAATTACTTGGATAGAAGGTAATCCCTATGTAGCGGGAATGGAAGGAGCTCTTTGTGCTAGAGGTTCTGCTGTTATAGCTCATTTGTACGATAATGAACGTCCGCAAAGCCCGATGATAAGAACTGGGGAAAGAGGTTCTGGTGAGTGGAAGAGAGTTTCTTGGGATGAAGCTTTAAGTTATATATCTAACCGATTGTCTGAAATTATCGGTAAATATGGGGCTAAATCTGTAGCTCTTTTAGACAGAGGAGGCGGAATTTTTGGAGAAATGCAAAGGGTTTTTATAAGAGCTATCGGTTCTCCTAATTATTTTAATCATGACGATTTTTGTAGAAAAAACGTTGATCTTGCTTTACAGAGTTTAATAGGTATCCCAAGAAACCAGATTGGTTACGATTTTGCTAATGCAAAACATATAGTTTCCTTTGGTAGGGCCTTTTTTGATGCAATATCAGTAAGAGAAGCTAATAATGTACTTAAAGCCTTAGAAAATGGTGCCAAATTTACTTATTTTGACCCAAGGATAAACGTTACCGCAACCAAAGCAACTAAATATTTAAGAATAAGACCAGGAACAGATTATGCAGTAATATTAGCTTTGATACATCAGATCTTAAAAGAAGAACTTTATGACAAAGACTTTGTAGAACAATACGTAATAGGACTTTCTGAGCTTGAAGAATTCATCAAACCTTATACACCTAAATGGGCTGAGAAAGAATCTGAAGTTCCTGAGTCTGAAATTATAAATCTTGCAAGAGAACTTGGCGAAGCTAAACCTAAGGGAATCATATATCCTTATTGGTTTGGTGCAAGGTATATGGATTCATTTTACTTTGCCAGGTCGGTTTATATACTTAACTTTTTACTTGGAAACTTAGATCAGAAGGGTGGTTTAATTTTAGCTAAATCTCCAAAAGAAGTAGGGGCTCAACCTCTAAAAAGTCTTTTAGACCCAATTCCTGCTCCTCAGGATAAGCGTATAGAAGCTGAATTAGGTAAAGGGTTTTTGTATGATGGAGCTGGACATATTTTACATCTTTTTAAAGCAATAAAAACTGGAGAGCCCTATCCTATAAAAGCACTTTTTGTTTATAGATATGATCCTTTTGCAGGAATACCTTTGGAAGATATCAAAGAAATTATCAAAAATCTTGAACTTTTAGTTCATATACCAGTAGATTATGGAACAACTGGGTGGTTTGCTGATGTTATTCTTCCAGAATCAACTTTTTTAGAGAGGGACGATATCATAGGATTGCAAAGAGGGGCTAAACCTGCATTTATAGTAAGAAAAAAAGCAATAGATCCTATTTATGATACTAAACCAAGATGGTGGATCTTTACTGAGTTATGTAAAAGACTTGGATTAGAAAAATACGTTCCCTATGAAACTATAGAAGATATTTGGAGTTATCAATTAGAAGGAACGGGAATAAAAATAGAAGATTTTGAGGCTAAGGGTTTTGTTCCTCTCTGTAAAGAACCTTTGCTTTATCCAAGAGATCAACTAAAATTTAAGACACCCTCAGGAAAAATAGAAATAGTTTCTTCTAAAATGCAAGAAAGGGAGGTGCCCATTTTTTATCCTTATAAATCCCCAGAAAGACCTAAAATTGAAGAAGGAGAATTTAGACTTATTTTTGGAAGAATAGCTGTGCATACTCACTCAAGAACTCAAAACAATCCCTTGTTAAATGAATTAAAACCAGAAAATGAACTTTGGATAAACTCAGAAATAGCAGAAAAGCTAAATATAGAAGATGGAGACTTAGTAGAAATCTCTTCAGGAGATTATACTGGTAAAATTAGAGCCAAGGTAACTCCTTATATACATCCTGAATCGGTATTTATGATAAGAGGTTATCAAAACGATATACCGTGGCTTAGTAGAATCTACGGCAAAGGTCTCAATGAGGGGAGGCTACTTAAAGGAGTTCTTGATAAATTTGCATTTGGTAGCCATACCGGAGCACTTTTTGAAGTTTTTGTAAAAGTAAAAAAACCTTAAAAGGAGAGCTTCATGGCACGTTATCGGATATTTCAAAATCATAATAGATGCATTGGTTGTTTTGCCTGTATAGTGCACTGCAAAATTAACAAAGAATTAGGACCCGGTCCAAAACTTTGTAACATTATTCCAAAGGAAATAAAAATAGAAGATGGAAGGGTAATTCAGCGATTTGTTTTTATGACTTGTTTTCATTGTAAAGATCCTGAATGCATGAAAGTTTGTCCTACTGGAGCAATACAAAAAAGAGAAAAAGACGGCATTGTTTTTATAAACTCAGACCTTTGTACAGGGTGCAAAGAATGTATTACAGCTTGTCCCTGGGGTATTCCACAGTTTAACCCAGAAACTGGTAAAGTAGTCAAATGTGATTACTGTAGAGACAGAATTGATCAAGGACTTCTTCCTGCTTGTGTATCAAAGTGCACTACCCATGCTTTGAAGTGGGAATTGATTAAGAAAAAACCAAAAAAACGTCAACTTAATTAAAAGTTTAAATTTTAATTATCACATAAAACCTTGTTTTTCTTTTTGATTATTTCGGTAAGTTGAGGTAGGAAGTAATCCGTGATGTTTCATCTTAGTTCGAAGTTGTTTTCTTGAAATACCTAATAACTGGGCAGCTTTTGTTTGGTTCCAACCAGTTTCATTTAATGCTTTAAGAATGAGGGCTTTTTCTATCTCTAATAAATTTAAAGTATTTAAAGAAAATTTGTCAGTAATATTTTCTTTACCTAAAATCTTTTTAGGTAAATGTTTAAAAGATATAACTCCAGAGGTAGAAAGAATAACAGCACGCTCAATCACATTTGCAAGTTCTCTTACATTTCCAGGCCAGTCATAATTTAGAAGAGCATTCATTACTTCAGGTTCTATAGCAGGAATAGGACGGTTATTTTCTTTAGCAAACTTTTGAACAAAGTGTTGAACAAGAAGAGGAATATCTTCTTTTCTTTCTCTAAGAGGAGGCAAGTGTATCCTTATTACATTAAGCCTCCAATAAAGATCTTCCCTAAATTTTCCTTCCTTTACTGCTTTTTCGAGGTCTCGGTTAGTTGCAGCAATAACTCTTACGTCAACTTTGATTTTACTAAGACTTCCTAATCTCTGTATTTCTCTTTCTTGTAAAAACCTAAGCAACTTTTTTTGCAAATCTAAAGATAGATCTCCTATTTCATCTAAAAATATTGTACCACTGTTAGCCAGTTCTAATAACCCAATTTTTCTTTCAGCAGCTCCGGTAAAAGCTCCTTTTTCATATCCAAAGAGTTCACTTTCTAAAAGATTCTCCGGTATAGTAGCACAATCAACCACTACAAAAGGACGGTCTTTTCTTTTTGAAAGTCGATAGATAGCTCTGGCTACTAATTCTTTACCTGTACCAGATTCTCCCGTAATGAGCACGTTGGAGTTACTATCTGCTACCATTTCTATAATATAAAAAATTTCTCGCATTGCTTGACTTTTAGCTATTATTTCTGGAAACTTATAGGAAATATCTTCTTGATGACTTAAGATTTCATATTTAGAAATAGCTTCTTTAATAGTCTCAAGAAGAACTACAGGATCTACAGGCTTTACTAAGTAATGAAAAGCTCCTAATTTCATCGTTTCTACCGCTTTTTCTATCGTTCCATAAGCAGTAAGCATAATGACTGGTATGGTGATATTCTCTTTTTTTAACCATCTTAACATCTCTATTCCATCTGTGCCTGGAAGTCTGTAATCAAGAAGAAGACAGTGAGGTTGATGATTTTTAAGTTGTAAAATACCTTCCTCAACTGTTTGGGCAGTAAACACAGTATAGTTGTGTTTTTTAAGTATAGCTGAGATAGTTTTTAAACTATTTATTTCGTCATCAATAAAAAGTATCTTATAATTCATACCTTATTGGAAGAAAAACTTTAAACTCTGTCCCCTCTCCTTTTTTACTAAAAACAGTTATTTTACCACCATGTTCTCTAACAATTCTTTCTACACAGGCAAGACCTAACCCTGAGCCTGTAACTTTAGTAGTAAAAAAAGGGTCAAAGATTTTATCGAGAAACTCTTCTGGTATCCCCTCTCCGGTGTCCTTTACAGAAATTACCACAAAATCTCCTTCTTTTTGAGTAGTTATCCAAATTTTATCTCCTTCTTTAGTAGCCTCCTCTGCATTTACCAATAGATTTAAAATCATCTGTTTTATTTGAGATGGATCTAAATAAAAATCTGGAATAGCTTGATCTAAGTTTACTTCTATCACTTTTCCTTCTTCATCAAATTCGGTTTTCATTAAGTTTATTATATCTTTTATAATAGTATTAATGTGAGCTTTTTCAAGTTTTAGAGAAATAGGTCTTGCGTAAGTTAAAAAGCTGGTTATAAGCTCGTTTAGTCTTTGAGTTTCTTTATCAATAATTGAAAGAAACTCTTGAAATATTTTTCCTTTAAAATTAGCCTTAAGGTAAGAACAAGCAGCTTTAATAGAATTTAAGGGATTTTTAATCTCATGGGCTACTACCATAGCCATCTCGGAAACCGCAGAAATTTTTTCAAGTTTAATTTTTTCTTGAGTAGCTCTATTAAGTTCTTCCATATAAAATTTGAGATCTACTATCATTTTATTAAAACTTTCTATTACGTAACCTAATTCATCTTTACAAGAATATTTGTAAACATAACAATCTTCACAATCTTTTTGTAATACCTTTTTACACCATTTTCTTGAAGTTTCATAAAGCCAACACCTTGTTTTACCATAAGCAGGACATTGAGTCTCTTGACATTGGTATAAGTCTTTACAGAGAATAAGATTTTCATTCTCACAAAGTTCAAATTCATTCATCTGAGTTTTCTGGATGCTTTCTTTGAGTTTAGCAAGTGGTTGAGTAAGAGTGATAGAAATAAAATAAGAAATGATTAGCGATATTACTAAAAAAACTCCAGAAATAAATAATAAGTATTTTTTAAGTTTTTTTATTGATTGATTTATAAATTTTTCAAGTTCTATCTCTGAAACTCCTACTCTGATTGCCCCCATATAAAAATCTTCTTTAAAAATTGGAAGATTAATGTGTCTTATTCCGTTAGAGTCTACTTTTTCCCAGTTCTTAAAAGTAAAACTCTCTATAGGTATAAAGTTTCCTAATTGTGAAGCATTGGTATGAGCTACTATCTTCCCTTTTTTGTCAATTACCATTACATAAACTATCCCTGGTGTAGTTTTAAAAAAATTAACCTTTTCATCAAGTTTTAACGGATCAAAAAAAATTAACCAGTCCACTAATTCTAATGAAGAAATTTCTAAATTGTACTTTAATCCTTGATAATATTGTTTTTTTAAAGATTTTCTTTGATAACTTATAATTAGAGAATTTACGCTAAAAATTAACAAAATTATAATAAACAAAAAAGAAAGAAAAAGTCTATTTTTGATACTGAATCTTCTTAAAAGTTTATAAAAAGGGAATAGAGGGTCTTTAAAAATTAACATATTTTTTAAGCAGTTCAAATTCTCTCTCATCAACAGGTTTAAATCCTTTTACTTTCAAATTTTTTAGAATTTGGTCTGGTAAATTAATTATCGTTTCTTTCATCGTTTTTTCAAGATCTTTATCTGCTTTAACTACTGCCCAAGGCCAATTAGGAAAAAATTCTGTGAAAGTTAAAATTTTTATTTGAGAAATATCTACCTCTTTACTAAATACTCCAAGAGCTGATTCTCTTATAAATCCAGCGTCAGCCATTTTTTTATATACACCTATGATAACTTTTTCTTGTCTTTTGGCATCAATTAAATGAAAATCTTTTTTTAATCTATACCCTCTTTTCTCTAAATAAATTTTTTGAAATAAAAAGCCTCCAGCAGAATAAGGAGATACTATTAAAATTTTTTTGTTTTTCAGGTCTTCTATATTCTTAATGGGACTGTCTTTTCTTACAATAATCACCCCCCTAAATTTATCTCCTCCACAGATTTCACTTGGGTTATCTGTACAATCTTCTCCCACTGTCAAGGCTATCGCTTTAGCATACCCACCTTTTGACAAAATAGCATATATATAAGGATTTTGATAGCTAAAATGTACTTTCCCTTTTTTTACTATGCTAATAAACTCTTCAAAATCCTTAGGAATAACGATTTTAAACTCCCTTCCCGTCTTATCTGAAAGATATCTCATTAGAGGATCAAACCTTTTGTAAATGGTGAGTGGACTATAAAGAGGAAGTATGGCTACTTTAATAGTATTAGGTTTGTATTCTATTAAGTCTTTATTTTTAAATAACTTGATTAAAATCCTTATATAGTCAAAATCTCTATCCTCAGCAGGAACAAATTTTTCAATCTTTAAAGAACTTAAAACTTCTTCTGGAAGAGTCAAAAAAACTTCTTTTAGAGATTCTTTTTCTTTTAAAGATTTTGTGGAAGCTATTAAATATACTGGTACTTTTTCGGATGCTTTTATTATTTTTAGGCCAGAGTTCAGATAAGTTTGGGCTACAATTTCATTTAGAGCTCCTATTTCATAATCTCCTAATAATACTGATAAAGCAATTCTTTTGTCTTTAATTAAAAAATCTACTTTCGAAAAATCTTTTAAGGATAAATCTAAATCCTTTAACATAGAAAGAGGTATAAGATAACTAAAAGAAGACCTTTTATCTCCTAAGGCAAGTTTTTTATTCACTGTATCAAAAATTCTTTCTATACCAGAATTTTCTTTGGTTACAAAAACACTACTTGCTTCTCCTTGCCCTCCTTTAGGCTTTACTAATGGAAATATTTTTTCTGGATAAAGAGCTTTTAATTCACAATAAAAAGCTGGATCAATTATCAAAAGATGGAGCTTTTCTTCTTTAATTTTTTTAACCATTTCATCAAAATCTGCAGATATATCTATAGAAACTGGTCTTTTAATTTTTTTTTCTAAAAAAGTTTTTAATGGATAAAGTTGTAAAAAAGTTTGTTGAGGAGAATCTACATTTAAAAGCCCTATTACTAAAGGAGGACTAGTTAGAATTGTATTAGTTTCAGCTTTAGATTCTATAGATTGTTTAGATTTATTTCTTGAACAACTTGTTATAAAAAAAAATAAAAGAAATATCATTACAAAATTTAAAATTTTGAACTTATTTAACATAGTGTCTCTTTTATTGTGTAAAACTCTTTTGAGAAGGGCATGGTAGCCCTTTCAAGATCAAGTATAATAACCTCTTAACCCCCTTCTTCTAGAAATACCTCTACCACCTTCACCATCCTTTTTATCTCTTTCGCTTTAATATTACACTACCTTAGGATAAATTTTACCCCACCTTCCCCTTAATCTCAATATCCCTCCTTTGTTCCTCCTCTGTCTCTGCTCGATATATCCTCTTTAAATCCTCTGCAAATAAAACTCTATTTCTTACCCTCATTTGATTTAAAACTATTCCTTACAGTATGCAATACATAAACTTGCCAATTAGAAGATGGATAAATTCTTTTTATAGCATTTTCTGTAAGGTCTATATCAGCCTGATATAAAAGCCATTTCCGCTGTTTTGCTACCGTTCAAAATAAATACTCCTTTCCTCAAGCATAAGTTTTCCAAAAGGTTTTTAAGTAGCTTGTTGAGCACCTTATGAAACAAGTTTAAAATCTCTTTTAAAGAATGAAAAGGTAGGAAATTTTTTTGTATTAGTCCTTGGGGAAGCTACCATGCCCTTTATTATTCCTCAAGCTTTACACAATTAACGAGACACTACCAATAAGCTAATTACAAAATCATTGAAAATATTTTATAAGCAGTTACTATCAAAATCAAAATAGCAAAAATCTGTCTAATTCTTTGACTCGGAACATAGAGACTGGTAGCCCTTGCATTTTAATTTTTAGCAAATCCTAAAGCACTAAGAAAAGAAGTTACTCCATTTAATAAAAGGCTTAAAGGTTGAACTTGGTGTACAAGATCTTGCATAAATAAACCTAAAAAAGGAATAGCAGAAAAAGCAACTCCCAACCCAAGCATTCCTGAAATAAAAGAAAGAATGGCTAATCCTATAACTATTATTAAGTTTTCAATACTCTATTTTTTCCTTGGCACATTTTTATTTATTATATCCGTGCGCTCTCCGAAAAGGTCTATAGGAATGAACTGATAATTTTCTAATTTTTTAATTTCTAAAATTTCCGTAGGTGGTGTATTTAAAAGTTTTTTTATTAAATCTTCTGCCATTTTTTCAAGTTTATCTATATCTCCTGGATCAACAGTTTTTCCTTCAAATCTTAATTTTTTGATTTTTGTCTCAAGTTCACTCATTTCTTTTGGGAAGATACCAGGTTTTAAATGAACCTGATAAGTCTCCCCAGTTGATATTCTTTGAATAATAAATCCATCTCCTATAGAATTATCTATTCTTAAAGTCTTAAAGTTTATTCTTGCTCCAGTTATATAAGTAATTGCATCAACCCAACAGGGACCATTTTTTGAAACTGCTCTTAAATCAGTTCTATCAACAATACCATCAGGAAAAAGAAGTTTTAAAACCTCTTTTATTTCTATATAAGCAATAACAAGCCCGTCACAAAGATGTCCATGAAACTTAACCAAATCCTTAAGTCCTATTTCCTTATATTTTAATGCATATCTTCCTAAAGCACTTTCTGTATCAAGAACCTTAATAGGAGCATTATATTTTGCCTTAGCTACCCATTCAGGATAATACCAATCTGGCAAAAACTCATCACAAGCTTTTAATTTAAAATTTATAAAAACTATGAAAATTAAAAAAAACAGTAATATTAATAATTTCTTTATATTCCCTTTCATAATAACATCTCTAATTATTAATTAAGTTTAAAAATAGATAAAATCTTTATTTTGCAAATTTTGACAAAATCTCTTTTAATTCCTCAACAGTAGGAACTTTACCAGAAACTACTACTTGTTCATTAATTACTACAGCTGG
The DNA here is from genome assembly GCA_964464535.1 of uncultured Thermodesulfatator sp. GTDB lineage: Bacteria > Desulfobacterota > Thermodesulfobacteria > Thermodesulfobacteriales > Thermodesulfobacteriaceae > Thermodesulfobacterium. Next base: position 25,596 of record CAYXGJ010000010.1, read on the forward strand.
TGTAAGTATTATTCCCAATTTAGGAAATTCTTTTACATCATAAAGATGAGTAATTTCAGCTTCTAACCCTAATTCTTCGCAAGCCTTCTTAACATTGCTCTCAGTAGTTATACATCTTGGACAACCTGGTCCAGCAACTATTATTTTCATCTTACACCCCCTCCTTTCAAAATTTTTTTAAAATATAAAATTTCCAAAAAACCAGCCTACTAAGGTTCCAAGTATTATAATAGTAGGAATATAAGCCAAAGCCTTTTTAACTCCAAAAACTTTTGCTATAGCCAACCAATTGGGAAGGCTTATCCCTGGTCCAGTTAAAAGTAAGGCAAGAGCAGGGCCTTTACCCATTCCTAATTTCATAAGAGTATCAACAAATGGAGCTTCAGTCATAGTGGCAAAATAACTTACAGCACCTATAAGGGTTGCAAAAAAAGAAGCTGATAAACTTTTTCCTCCAAGCCAAGCTTTTATCCATTCTTCAGGCAAAATCTTTCCAATTATCCCTACAATAAAAACTCCTAATAAAAGAAGTGGAAAAATAAGTCTTATAAACCACCATGTTTCTTTAAGCCAGTCATTTATTTTTTCTTTAGGAACGTTAGTAAACGCATAAATAATTAATACAAAAGTAAAAAAAGCCCATACCAAAACTTTATACCAATAAGGTCCACTTCTTACTAAATAGTTTGGAGAAAGTAAAGACAAGAGTATTAAGATTATTAAAATTAAATACTTCTTAGGAATAATACTTTTTCCCCCCGCTTCAGCTTTTAGTAAAGATTCTTTAGGTCTTCTTTCAAAAATTAAAATCATTACTAAACCAACTATAAAAGCCATAAGGAGGGCAGAAATAATTCTTGATAATACCATTTTGGTTCCAAGAATTGCTCCTGTATAAATAAGAGCTAATATATTGGCTGCAGGTGCAACCCATAGAATAATAAAAGCAACTCCAATGCTTGCTCCTGTATAATAAAGCCCACTTGCAACAGGAATTACAGTACATGAACAGGCAGCCAATAAAAAACTTGAAACACTCGCTAAAGAAAAGGATCTAAGTCTATTTGCTTGAGAACCTAAATACTTAATTATTACCGTTTTATCTATAAATGTGACCATAGCACCAGCTAATAAAAAGGCAGGAATAAGGCAAGTAATAACATGTTTAGCAATGTAGTCTTCTAAAGCCAAAAGCCCAGCCATTAATAATTCTTTAATCATCAAAGAATACCTCCCTCTAAATCTTTGTTAATTTCTTCATATCTATTTGGATTTTCCTTTTCAAAGGATTTTAATTTTTCAAGAACTGATAAAATTAAAAATCTTTTAAATAAATCTGAGTCATCAAGGCTGTAAAAGATGCGATTTCCTTCCCTTCTACTTTTTATTAACCCAGCGTCCTTTAAAATACTTAAGTGGAAAGAAATCCTTGGCTGATCAATATTTAGAATAGAGACAATTTCACAAACACAAAATTCTCTCTTTTCTAAACTCTTTAAAATTTTTAATCTTATTCCATCAGAAAGTGCTTTAAAAATCTTAACTAAATCTTCTAAATCCATACCTTTAGAAATATAAAAAATTTTTTATATATGTCAAGTTAAATTAGCTAAAAAATTTTAGAATTATAAAAAGCAAATTCTAAAATTTTTTTATTAAAAAAATTTTTTAGAATTTCTTTAATTTGGTGGAATAACAAAAAAATTATGCTAAAGTAGTAAAAATTGTGAGAATTTTAGAGAGGAGAAAATAATATGTTTATTTACAAAGTTCTTTTTATTGAGGCTGGTTCTCTAAAGTGGGAGATAAAAGAATATGAAATTCCTCCTTATTTAGGACCTGTTGATATTGGAGTTAAAATTCATTTAGAAGAATTTGAGAGCTGGAAGTATGATGTTTTTAGTCCTCAAAATGTTTTATTTCTTGGAATGGGTCCTTTTGCTGGAAGTAAAATCTTTGGAACTCATAGATTGGTAGCAGTTTTTAGGAGTTCAGAAAGTTTGGGTCTTCATATTTCTGAAGCTGGAGGAGTGGGATATAAATTTATTGGTTCTGGTGTAAATGGGGTGGTTATCTATGGTAAAAGTGAAGAACCCCTTCTTATTTTTGTTGAGGGAGAGGAAAAAACTAAAGTTATTTTTGAAAAAATTAGTCTTGAAAATTTAAATAGAATATATGAAGGTTATGGGAATTATTTTGGAGCTTATGCTTTAACAAAGTGGTTGTTAGATATTTACAGCGATTTCTTTATTGAAAATAATGCCAGAGCAGTAGTTGTTGGTCCGGGAGCATGGCAAACAAGATTTGGTTCCCTTGTTTCTATAGATGTAAATCCTGAGGCAAAAGATTTAATTATAGGAAGTGAAGATTTTGCAGGTAGAGGAGGAGCAGGTTCAGTCTTAGCTCAAGCACACAATATTGCAGGAATAATTGCTGGTGGAAAAATAAAACCTCAGCTTCCTGAAGTATTAGTAAATATTAGAAACTTTAACGAATTTTTCAAAAAAATTACAGGAAGAGAATTTTTTAATGCAGTTAATTTAGCAACTACTAAATATAGATTTGATCCTAAAATAGGAGCAGGAGGAACCTTTGGTTCTAATTACCCCTATTATAAGGAGTGGCTTCCTACTTTTTGCTATAATAGTATTTATTTAAAAAAAGAAATAAGAAGAAAAATTTCCGATATGGTTTTAAAAGATTACTGGGAGCCTTTTAAGGAAGAAACCTTTGTAAAAACTAAAAATTGGAAAACCTGCGGAGAGCCTTGCTCAGTTGCTTGTAAAAAAATTTGGAAAAGGAAAAAATTAGATTATGAACCATTCCAAGGAGTTGGACCCTTAATAGGTATTTTTGATCTAAAAGAAGTTTCACGAATTGTTGAGCTTATAGATAATGCAGGTCTTGATGCTATTACTATAGGACATATAATTTCTTTTCTTTTAGAGGCTGTAAATAGGGGTTTGCTAGCTTCTGAGGAAGTGGGAATTTCTTCTTATCCTAATCTTGATCCTTTTATTTTAAATCCTGAAAAATGGCGTATAAATGGACTCTTAGCTGAAGAAATTATTCAAAACTTACTTAATAAAAAAACTCCAATTTTAAAAGATATTGCAGAAAAGGGATTAAGAAAAACGATAAAAATTTTAGATCAAAAATATGAAGAAAGGATTGAAAAGGCAGGAACTTCTTTTAAAGATATAGTCCTCTATCAGCCCTATGGAGAAGATGGATATATGACCCCTAATTTTTATTGGACTCCTGGCTTTTTTATCCCTATTTTTGTTCCTGGAAAATACTGGACTGAATATAGATTAATTTTTACTGAGCCTGAAGAGTTCGTAGAACTTGTTTATGAAAGAGCAATTAAAGAACTTGCTATTTCTAATGCAGGATTTTGTAGATTTCATAGAGGCTGGGCTGAAAATTTTCTTGAAAAACTTTACGAAATTTTTGGAATAAAAAATTTAGAAGAGAAATTAAAAGATCTATACAAAAATATAGCTATATATAATATCAAGGCTGGTTCAACTCCTACGCCTCTTGAGGGAGAAAAAGCAATAGATATTTTTAGCACCTTAGCTGAAGAGCTTCAGGTTCAAAGATGGGCTGCAAAATTTTCTAAAGATAAAAGAAGGGCTTATCAAGAATGGTTTGAAAGATTTTTCATTTCCTATCTTTATCATGTAGGATTAGATCTTTCTTTAATTAAATAATTTATTTTAAATAATTTATTTAAATTTAAAAAAATTAAAAAAAATTAAAAAAAATTAAAAAAATCTTAAAATACCTTCTAATTTCAAAATTTTTTATCCTTGCCTTTTTCGTAAAATTAAATATGATAGATAACATAAAATAAAACTAAAGGAGGTAAGGTATGCTTAATTTAAAAGAATTAAGTAGACGTGATTTTCTTAAAATATGTACTATTGTAACAGCAACCATGGGACTACCTTACTCAATGGTAGAAAAAGTAGAAGCTGCAATGAAAAAGGGTCCCAAACCAACTGTAATCTGGCTCCACTTTATGGAATGCACGGGTTGTACAGAATCACTCTTAAGAGTATCTCATCCTCCCATTGATAGACTTCTTCTTGATATTATTAATTTAGAGTATCATGAAACTTTAATGCCTGCCGCTGGAAAACAAGCAGAAGAAGTTCTTCATCAGACTATGGAAAAGTATAAAGGAAAGTACATCTGTGTAGTGGAAGGTGCTGTTTCCACAAAAGATGGAGGAATTTATTGTAAAATAGCAGGAAAGCCAGCGGTCCAGATTTTAAAAGATGTAACTAAAGATGCTATGTTAGTTATCGCTATAGGATCTTGTGCTTGCTTTGGAGGAGTTCAGGCAGCAGCTCCTAATCCTACAGGTGCAGTAGGAGTTAAAGATGTAATTGGGGTAGATAAACTTATCAATGTTCCTGGATGCCCACCTAATGGTTATAACTTTCTTGCTACAGTAAGTTATATTTTAACTTTTGGTAAACTTCCTGAACTGGATAAGCTTAGAAGACCTAAATTTGCTTATGGAAGACTCATTCATGATCACTGTGAAAGAAGGGCTCATTTTGATGAAGGAAGATTTGCAGAAAAATTTGGAGATGAAGGACACAGAAAAGGATATTGTTTATATAAGCTTGGTTGTAAAGGACCAGTTACTTATGCTAACTGCCCAGTAATAAGATTTTGTGATGTTGGAACATGGCCTGTAGGTTCTGGTCATCCTTGTATTGGTTGCACTGAACCTAATTTCTGGGATGAAATGAGCCCATTTTATAAATCCTTAGGATAAAAATAAAAAATTTAAAAATAAGGAGGGGTAACTATGGGTAAGAAAATTACAATTGATCCTATAACAAGGATTGAAGGACATTTAAGAATTGATGTAGAATGTGATGGAGGAAAAATAGTAAATGCTTGGTCTTCTGTTCAGATGTGGAGAGGATTTGAAGTAATCTTAAAAGGAAGAGATCCAAGAGATGCTTGGTTATTTACTCAAAGAATTTGTAATGTTTGCACCACAGTTCATGCTATTACCTCTGTGAGAGCAGTTGAGAATGCATTAGGTATGGAGATTCCTCTTAATGCTCAATTAGTAAGAAATATTATAATTGCAGCTCATGGTATTCATGACCATTTAGTTCATTTTTATCATCTTTCTGCCCTTGACTGGGTAGACATTGTTTCTGCTTTAAAAGCAGATCCTAAAAAGACTGCTGAACTTGCTCAGAGTCTTTCTGATTGGGAAGGAAACAGTGTGACTTGGTTTAAGGCTGTTCAAGAAAAACTTAAAGCTTTTGTAGAAAGTGGTCAGATTGGACCTTTTACCAATGGTTACTGGGGACATCCTCAGATGAAACTTCCTCCTGAAGTTAATTTGTTGGCAGTAGCACATTATCTTGCTGCTCTTGAATATCAATTTTTACCTAATAAAGCTGTAGCTATTTTCGGTGCTAAAACTCCTAATATTCAAACTTTATCAGTAGGTGGTGTAGCCTTAGCTATTGATCCAAATGAAGAAGCAGCTTTAAATAAAGAAAGATTAGATCTTGCTCGTGAAGTATTATTAAAGGTAAAAGATTTTGTCCAAAAAGTTTATCTTAATGATGTTATTGCAGTTGGTTGTCTATATAAAGATTGGACTAAAATTGGAGGAGGTGTTCCCAATTACTTAGCTGTTCCTGATATGCCTCTTGATACAAAAGGAACTCAATTTGATCTTCCTGGTGGAACTATTTTTAATAGAGACCTTGGAACCTTTACACCAATTAAGAGCTTTAACGATCCATACTTCAGAGATAATGTAACCGAAGATGTTATACACTCCTGGTATAAAGATACTGGACCGAGACATCCATGGCAAGGTGAAACAGTTCCTAATTATACTGATTTTAATCCTGATGGGAAATATAGCTGGTCTAAGGCTCCTCGTTTCAAAGGTGAACCTATGCAGGTTGGTCCTGTATCTCAGGTATTGGCAGGTATTGCCTCTAAACATGAACTTACTATGAAGTGGGTAAATTATTCAGTTGAAAAGGCAAAGGCTCTTGGTGTTAGTATAGATGTAAGTGCTTTCCATTCTACCATTGGAAGACATTTAGCAAGAGCAATTAGAGCTGCAGTACTTTGTGACCTTGCTTTGAAGCATCTTGATCTTTTAGAAGCAAATATTGCTAAAGGAGATCTTTCTATTTGGAATGAACCTAAATTCCCAGCTGGAGAAATTAAAGGATTTGGTTTCCATGAAGCACCAAGAGGTACTCTTTCTCACTGGGTAGTTATTGAAAATGGAAAGATTAAAAATTATCAGTGTGTAGTTCCCTCTACCTGGAATGTGAGCCCAAGATGTGGTAAAGGTAAAATGGGGCCTTATGAAGCTGCTTTAGTTGATAATCATCCAATTGTAGATCCTGAAAAACCATTAGAAGTATTAAGAACTATCCATTCCTTTGATCCATGTATGGCTTGTGCTGTTCATATTATTGATGCTAAAGGAAAAGAAATTAAGAGAGTAAAGGTTCTCTAAAAGAGACAAAATTCTGGTTATAAAGGGGGCGCTTTTGCGCCTCTTTTTTTTATAAATTTTTTCTATATTTGAAATAAGCTAAACAGGCTCCTTCTGAAGAGACCATACAAGGACCTATTGGATTTTGAGGAGTGCAAACTTTCCCAAAAAGTTTACACTCTGGTGGTTTATTCAACCCTTTTATTATTTTCCCACAAAGACATAAAGGATTTTCTCTTCCGGAATTAACTAATACTTTAAAAACCTTTTCTCCATCCCATTTTTGGTATTCTTCTTTTATTTCATAAGCACTATAAGGAATTTCTCCTAATCCTCTCCAAGGAAAAGTTTTTCTAATATTAAATACTTCTTTTAAAAACTCCTTAGCTTTAATATTTCCCTCAGGAGTAACTGAACGAGTATATTGGATTTCAACTTCACACCTTCCTTCCCTCATCTGTTTGACTATTAAGTAAACAGCTTGGATGAGATCAAGGGGTTCAAAACCAGAAATTACTATAGGGGTTTGATATTTTTTTACTATAGGCTCATAGGCTTTACTTCCTGTAATAGTGCTTACATGTCCAGGTCCTATAAAGGCATCAATAAGGGGTTTTTCTTTGCTTTGAAGAAGATATTCTAATACAACTAAAGCTAAGATATGATTACAAACTACCCATAAATTTTTAACTTCTAATTCTTTTGCTTGTTTTATTAATACTGCTGTATGAGGGGAGGTAGTTTCAAATCCTATAGCAAAAAATATTATTTTCTTTTGAGGATTTTCCATAGCAAGTTTTAAAGCTTCGAGGGCTGAAGAAATAGACTTTATTTCATAGCCCTCAGCTCTTAGCCTAAGGAGGCTCATTCTATTTGAACCAGGGACTCTCATTAAGTCTCCATAGGTACATAAAATTATCTCTGGTATTTTAGCAAGTTCCATAGCTAAATCTAATCTTTCTAAAGCAATTACACATACAGGACATCCTGGTCCATGAACAAAATTTATATAACCTTTAAGAAGTTCATCAAGACCATTTCTTAAGATAACATGGGTATGCCCTCCACAGAATTCCATTATATTTATAGGTTTCCCATATCTTTCTACTTCTTCTTTAATAAGTTTAACTAAGTTTTTGACCCTTTCTGGGTCTTTGAAATTATTCCAAAGACTGCTGAGATTGTTTGAGTAATTCATCCCAAGCTCTTAAACTTTCCCAAGCTTCCTTTTCACTTAACTTTTGTATTGCAAAACCTACATGAACTAAAACCCAATCTCCTTCTTTAACAGGCTCAGGCAGTAAATGTAAAGAGATTTCAGTTTTTACTCCTTGTGTTTCAGCAACTGCTGTCCATTCATTTTTTATCTCTATAATTTTATAGGGATAAGCTAAACACATTTTTTAAATTATCCTCCAGTTTTGTATATTCTATATACATACATTATTCTTTGTAAAGCTGTAATATGAGTAAAAAGGGCAATAAATATTAAAAGAGGAATACATACATCAAAAATTAAAGCAATTATTAAAAGGGTAGTTCTTTCAAAACGTGTTAAAATCCCAACTTTGCATTCAAAACCAACTCCTTCTGCTTTTGCTCTTGTATAACTAACCATTAAAGAGCCTGTTATAGCTAAAAAACTTAAAATAACTCCAGAAAAGGAATTTTGAATTAAAAAATAATAAGTAAAAGCAAGATATAAAAATATTTCGCCATATCTATCAAGAACAGAATCTAAGAAGGCTCCAAAGGAGGTTACTTTTTTAGAATATCTTGCAAGCAAACCATCTATTGCATCAAGAGGAGCAAAAAGAAATAAGAAAATGCCCCCAAGTAAAAATTCTCCATAGGCAATAAAAATAGAACTTATTATAAAACCTATAAGACAAGTTATGGTTATGGCATTCGGATGAATACCTAAGTAAGCTAATATTTTTACTATAGGTAAAAGTAAGGGTTGAGATACATTTCTTACAGTTTCATTAAAGGCTAACTTTCCCATAATGGTTTTTCTAAAATTCTATATTGTACAGCTTCTGCAATATGTTGTTTTAATATTATCTCAGATTCTTCTAAATCTGCAATAGTTCGAGATACTTTTAAAATTTTGTGTAAGGAACGAGCTGAAAAATTAAACTTATCAGCCACTTTTTCTAGAAAATCTTGCGCCTTTAGTTCTAAAATACAATATTTTTTTATTTCTTTAGGTTTAAGTCTTGCATTTACTTTTGATGGAGAGCCATATCTTTTTTCTTGAATTTTTCTTACTCTTATTATTCTTTCTTGAATAGTTTTAGAATCCAAAGAACCTTTAGCAGGTTCTTTCATTAAATCTTTAAATTCTACAGGAGGAACTTCTAAATGAATATCAATTCTATCAATAATAGGACCTGAAAGTTTACTTCTATATTTTTTTATTTCTTGAAAAGTGCATTGACAAGCTTTAGTAGGATGTCCATAATAACCACACCTACAGGGATTCATAGCACAAATCAGCATAAACTTTGCTGGATAGGTTATGGTAAAACTTGCTCTTGTAATAGTAACTTTACCGTCTTCTAAAGGCTGTCTTAAAGCTTCAATAACATCCTTTCTAAACTCAGGAAATTCATCTAAGAATAAAACTCCATTATGAGCAAGACTTATTTCTCCTGGCTTAGGATGTGTTCCTCCTCCTATCATTCCTGCTTCTGAAATTCCAAAATGGGGATTTCTAAAGGGACGATTTATAATAAAAGGTTTTTCAGAAGAAAGAAGTCCAGCTACTGAATAGATTTTAGTTGTTTCTAAAGCTTCTTCATAGCTCATAGGAGGAAGAATTGTAGGAATTCTTTGAGCAAGCATAGTTTTCCCTGTTCCTGGAGGACCAATCATTAAAAGGTTATGCCCTCCTGCTGCAGATATTTCAAAAGCTCTTTTAGCTAATTCTTGACCTAAAACATCTGCAAAATCTATATCAAATTCAGATTGAATATCTTCTAAAACTTCAATATTTTCTTGCTCAGGATTAAAAATACCTCTTAAATAATCTGTAACTTCTCTTAAGTGTTTTACTCCTATAATTTTAAAGTCTTTTACTAAAGATGCTTCCTTTAGATTTTCATAAGGTATTATAACTTCATCTAAGCCTAATTCTTTAGCTTTTATTACTGCAGGAAGTATACCTTTAGTGCTTTTTATTCTTCCATCTAAAGCCAACTCTCCTAAAAATGCTTTTTTATTTAGTAGCTCTTTAGAAACTATTTCCATTCCTGATAAAAGAGCAACAGCTATAGCAAGATCAAAGCCACTTCCTTCTTTTTTTAAATCTGCTGGAGCAAGATTAATAGTAATTTTTTTCATAGGAAATTGAAAACCTGAATTTTTAAGTGCAGATCTTATTCGTTCTCTACTTTCTTTAATAGAACTATCTGGTAAACCTACAATGGTAATTCCTGGAAGCCCTAAACCAAAATCTACCTCTACTTCTACTGGAAAAGCTTCAATCCCTAAAATAGTAAAACTTAGGGCTTTAGAAAGCATTTTTTTAATTTTAAGAAAAGGCCATAAGGCTTTTCACCCTATGGCCTTTTAAAGATAAGATATTTTTAAATTTTTCTTAGCCAAGTCCTGCAATAGCTAAAAACTTAGGAAGAACAGGGTTAGCATAAAGAAGAATTAAAGCAATAACTAAAGCATAAATGGTAAGAGATTCAATAAGAGCTATACCAAGGATCATAGTAACAGTAAGTCTTCCTGCAAGTTCAGGGTTTCTGGCAATACCTTCACAGGCACCACGAGTTGCATGTCCCATACCTATACCGCATCCTAGAGCAGCAAGTCCTACAGCAAATCCTGCAGCTATTATAATAGCAGAATAGATTCCAAATCCAATTATTAATTTGTTAGGAACTTCTTGGGCAAAAACTGGATTAGTAAAAGACAAAACAGCTAAAATCACCAGTCCCAAAATTAACCACTTTCTCATCTCCTAACCTCCTTTTAAAAATTTTTAAAATAATATTTTTGCCAGAAGATAAATACCCCCTGGCAAAAAATTCCTTTTTAATGATGCTCTTCAACAGCTCCAGCAAAATAAGCCATACTTAAAGTTATAAAAATTAACATTTGTACAAAAGAAACTAAAACACCTAAAACCATAATGGGTAAAGGTGCAAAAAACTTTCCTGCTAACATTGTTAATAAGCCTAAAAGAAGTTCTTTTGAAACTAAATTTCCAAAAAGTCGGACAGAAAGAGAAATAATTCTCCCTATATGAGAAAATATTTCTGCAGGAAGCATTAAAGGAAATAGCCAAGGAATAGGTCCTAAAAAGTCTAAAAAATATTTAAGTCCTTTGTATCTTAATCCTAATAAATGATAATATACAATGGTTATTAAAGTAAGACCCAAAGTTACATTAATATTAGCAGTAGGGGACATAAAACCAGGAATAAGACCTAAAAGATTACAAAAAAGAATATAAAGAGCAAAAAATACAATTAAAGGATAAACAAAAGGTACTATATTAGGAGAATGCCCATCTCCATGAGGTACATTATCCTTAGTGTAATTATAAAGAGTTTCTAAGGTAAATTCCCAAAAATTTTGGATACCCCTAGGTATAAATTCCTTTTTTCTTGTTCCTATAAGGGCTAATATAATTAAAAGTAAACAAACAAAATAACTATGAACCATATGTGGAGCAAAGACTTTAGCTAAAGTTCCATATTTACTTACCTCTTCATAATAAATCCATCCAGAAGGAATCCCAAGTTTTTCTAAAATTAAACATAAAAATAAGATAGGGTGCTCCATTTTTACCCTCCTCTTCAAATAATTTCTAATTTTCTAAAATATAAGTTTCTCAAAGCTATTATTATCAACTCAAAATATACTAAAAATACTCCTAATAGTATAAAAATAGGATTTAATTTCACTATTTTAATAAAGAAGTAAAGAAAAATGCCAGTAGCAAAAAGTCTAAGATAAAATTTGCTTATATAGAGAAAAATTCCTTTTTCTGGAGAGAGTCCCTTTTTGACTCCTTCTAAGACTTTTATACCGTCATTTTTTGTAGACCTAAAGTTAAGATAGGCAATACTTATACCCGCTATTAAAGAAAAAACATATTTTAAATCTCTTAAGATTAAAAATGATAAGAAAATAAAGATAGTAGAAAAAAGAAAAATAGAAAATTCTAAATTTCTAATAAAAATTTTATGATCTATTTTGTTTTTCATCTTTAGAAACTTCTTTTAATCTCTTTTTACTATACCAGATAAGATTTCTTATTCCTCCTACAGCACCAAAAATAATAAATATAGTAGTTATCCAGGGAAAATATTTTCCTTTAAATACCTTTTCATCTATTAACCAACCAACAATAGCTCCTGCTATAATAGATGCAATAACTGCAATACCAATACTAAAACTTTCAACTAAAACAGTAAACAAAAATTTAAATGTGCTGTCTTTTTTCTTTTCAACCAATTTAGATGTATTTAACTTGTTTTTTTATAAAAATCAACTATTAAAAATTTAAAAAATCAGCCATATTATAGGATGTTATTGAAAAAATACAATTTAATTTAAGTTTTTTTAAAATTTTACTTTCTTACTATTAAAAAATTCTTTAACCTGTTCTACAAAGGCTTCAACTCTCATTTTGGTTCCTAAGGATTTCTGTCCATCACAGGGAACAGTTAAAGTTGGAAACTTTATACCTTCCTCTTCTTTTATTTTTTTAAAGACCGCAGTTACTATATTCCCTGGCATACAGGCAAAGGGAATAACATTTATTATACCTGAGGCACCATGACTTAAATATTCTACAGCCTTTCCCACTGAAAGAAGAACTTCTCCTCCTTCGAATTCTGGATGAACATATTTTTTAGTTAAATTTATAAGCTCTTCTACATCTAAATCTTCTGCCATATTAAGAACATCTTTAACAAGATTTATAAATTTCTTTTCCTCCCATTTAAGATACTGAGATTCTATTATATATCTTAAAACTGTTTTAAACCATCCCAACTTTTTAGCCCATCTTTTAGAAGTGTAGTTTATGAAATATATCCATTCGGTAATAGGAGGAAGCCATACTTCAACTCCAAGGTCTTCTAAAAATCTATATAAATTTTCATTAGCAAATCTATTATTTCTAACATAAATCTCTCCTACCACTCCTACAACAGGCTTTTTCTCTTCTTTAACTTTTACATTTTTAAAGGTTTCTTTTATTTCTAAAAGAGTATATAGCATATCTTTTTTTTCTTCTACTGTTTTTTCTATCTTTTTAAGAGCCTCCCCATATATTGTTTCAACTTCTTTTTTATTTAAAGCATAAGGTCTTGTTTCTCTAAAGAGTTTATCTAAAATATCTACAGCTACGATACCTTGCCAAGCAATTTTCATAAAAGTTCTTCCCAAGACATCTAAATCTTCATAAATTTTCATATCCTGCTGTAAAGAATAAACTGGCATATTTATACCAAGATCTTTAAGAATTTTTTTATGAAGTCTATTGTATTGACCAAATCTGCAAGGTCCTCCGCTATCAGGCATAAAGAAAATGCTTTTTTCAGGATTAAAATCTGGAGAATTAATAAGTTTTAAAAGATCACCTGTAGTTAAAATTGTAGGATAACACTCTTTACCAGAGGTAAATTTTCTTCCCAATTCTAAACTTTCTTCATCTGGTTCTGGCAAAACTTGCGCGTTTATTCCACAAGCTCTAAAGGATGCAGCAAAAGCTACAGCATGATCACACATATAGGGAATATATACAGTTCTGTTATTTGAAGGGTGGGCTTTCAAAATCTCAAAAGGTTTATAAACATCGTAATATTTAACTTTATTCTTAATACTATCTACAAAAGCCTCAAGTCTTGTAACTATTCCTGCTTCAGCACTATGCTCATCAACTTCTATTTCAATAAAAGGCTTTTCACCTAAAAGATCTTCAAAGAAATGTTCAATAAAAGAATCTGGACCACAAGAAAAATTAGTGAAGTATATAGGAAATAAATTGGGTGTTTTTCTAATTATATGAGCTGCAAGTAAAAATCTTTGCCCATATTCCCAATACATTCCCTCTAAGAAAGAAAGATCCTCTACTTCTTCTAAAGGAAGCATATCTATAGGAAGTCCTACTAATCCCAGTTTTCTTATTTTGTAATGAATTCCAAGATTAGCACCTGGATCAAAGGCATTATAAGGTCTTCCAACTATAACCAAAATTATTTGGTCTTTAAAATTTTCAAGGATTTCTTTTCCTCTTTGTTTTAGAAAATAATGAAAGTCTTTTTGTGCTTCCTCTCCTATTTTCCAAGCTTTTTTGACCTTATCTATAGGCTCTCCCAAAAGATAAGCTAAATTTTTAATTTCCTCATTTAAGACAATACCTCTTCTACCAAGATGTAAAACTGGATGAATAAGATTAACTTTTAATTCTGAAAATTTAAAAGTTGAAGGACTTATCCAAGGAACACTTTGGACATAGGGACAAACTTTACCTACTTCAAGAGCTGGGTGTTCAGGTGGAAGATCTGTTATTTGAGGTAAAAAAATGTTTTTTACTCCTAACTCTATAAGTGCATTTAAATGTCCTATGGCAATTTTTATAGGAAAACAAGGTTCAGCGGGTGTTAATTCACAACCCTTTTTGATAATTTGTTTAGAGGTAGGAGGAGATAAAATCACCTTATATCCTAACTCTTGAAAGAAAGTAGCAAAAAGAGGTAGCCATTCATAAAATTGTAAAATTCTCGGTATACCTATAACCTTACCTTCGGAAAAATCACTCTCTATGGGTTTCACATAAGATAAAAGTTTTTTTTCTCGCTCTAAGGTTAAGTTAGGTATATAGGAAGGTGCTTTTCTGTGATCTAATTCGTATTTTTCACATCTTCCCCCATAATAATAGGGTTTTCCTCCTTCTATACTAACTTGATGAATCTCACATTGATTTGGACAGCCTTTACATTCAAAAGCTTTAATATGATATTTAACCTTAACTAAATCAAATCCTTTAAACCTGGTTTCACCTTTAACTTCTTCTTTTGCTAAGAGGGCAGCTCCAATTGCTCCTGTAACTTCATGATGAGGGGGAACAATAACTGGTTTTCCAAGAATCTTTTCAAAAGCAGCCACCACACCTTTATTAAAGGCAACAGCTCCTTGGAAAAAGATTTTATTACCTATTTTCCTATCCTCTACAACTTTATTTAAATAGTTATAAACAATAGCATAGCAAAGCCCGGCTATGAGATCCTCTTTAGGAAGCCCCTGTTGTTGATAATGGAGGAGATCAGATTGCATAAAAACGGTACATCTCTCCCCAAGTTTAAGAGGAGCACTGCTTTTTAAAGCTATATCACCAAACTCCTCAATAGGTATTCCTAATTTTACTGCCTGTTCCTGTAAGAAGGAGCCTGTTCCTGCTGCACAAGCTTTATTCATAGCAAAATTGGAAATTGTCCCCTTATCAAGATAAATGTATTTAGAATCTTGTCCCCCTATTTCAAAAATAGTATCAATATCAGAATTAATAAAAAGAGCACCATAAGCTTGAGCTGTTATTTCATTCCTTATTACATCTGCACCCACAAAATCACCAGTCAAATACCTTCCTGAACCAGTCGTTCCTACACCTTTAACTTTAACTTTAAGAGGAAGTTTTTCTCTTAATTCAAGGAGTCCCTGTTTGATACTTTCTAAAGGTTTCCCTTGATGAAGCATATATACCTTTGCAAGAAGATTCCCCTTTTTATCAATAGCAACAAGTTTTGTACTAACAGATCCTACATCAATTCCTAAATAAACTTCCACTTCTTCCTGAGGTATTTCTATGTGAACTCTCTTTTTATATTCTTTAGCTAGTTTTTCAGATATTTTTAAGGATTCAAAAGGAACTAAAATTGGATGTCTTGGTGGATTGAAGATTCTCTCTTTTAAGTAAGCTCTTAGAATTTCAGAACCTCTATACTCAGAAAATGCCTTTCCTTCTAATCCATAAAGAGCAGACCCAATTGCTCCCATTATTCTATAGTGCTCCGGAATAATTAATTCATCATCTTTGAGTCCAAAAATATCTTTTACAGCTTTTCTAACCCCTAGATTTGCAGCCACTCCTCCTTGAAATATAAGAGGTGGTAAAACTTCTTTTCCTTTAGCAAGATTACTTTTAAGGTTTCTAATAATTGCATAGCATAATCCTGCAATTATTTCTTCATCAGGAACAGCTGCTTGCTGAAGGTGTATCATGTCTGATTTAGCAAAAACTGTACATCTACCAGCAATTCTTGGAATATTTTTGGCTTTCAAAGAGGCTTGGGAAAATTCCTCTATAGTATAACCAAGTCTTGCTGCTTGCTGTTCTAAGAAAGCCCCTGTTCCTGCTGCACAAAGGGTATTTAAAGCAAAATCTTCAATTTCCGGAATTTCTCTTTCATGAGTGATAAAAATTAATTTAGAATCTTCTCCACCTATATCTATAATAGTTTTAACTTGAGGATAGAAAAAAGTTGCAGCTTTAGCATGAGCCATCACTTCATTTACAAAGGCACATCCAAGTATTTGAGATATAGTCTTACCTGCAGTTCCCGTACAAGTTATACCAGAAAGTTCATAGTTAAATTCTTTTTCTACCAAAGATAAAAATCTTTCCGCAGTCTCTATAGGTTGTCCGTTTGTTCTTTCATATTTCCAAAACAAAATATTTTTATTTTCATCAAGAACAGCAATTTTTGCTGTCCCTGAACCAACATCGAGACCTACATACTTCATAAATAGACCTCTTTTGATATTTTTAGGGCGATAAATTTTATAATTAAAATTTTAATTAAAAGAGATAAAAAATTCAAGAGAACAAAGAAAAAATCTATTACTTGGCAAAAAAATTATTTAAAATTATATTTTTAAAGCTATGCAAAGAGTTATAAAAGTTGAAAAGATTGTGTTTGGTGGAAATGGACTTGCCCGTCTTCCAGATGGTAAAATAGTTTTCGTTCCCTATGTCTTACCTGAAGAAGTTTTACAAATAAAAATAAAAAAAGATTACGGAGATTATGTAGAGGCTGAGGTAGAAAAAATTTTAGAAGCCTCCCCTTATAGAAGGGAGGCACCTTGTAATTATTATGGGATTTGTGGAGGTTGCCAGCTTCAACATATTACCTATCCTTTTCAAATTGAAACTAAAAAGAAAATGCTTTTTGATGTTTTTAAGAGACTTGGCTGGAAAGAAGAAATAAATATAGAAAAAGTTGTCTCCTCTCCCAAGGAATTTCATTACAGAAATCGTTTAAGATTTCATGTAGAAAATGAAAATTTTAAAATGGGATTTGTTAAAAGAAAAACTCATGAGGTTTTAAAAGTTGAAAAATGTTTATTAGGAGAAGAGATACTCAACAAAGTTCTTTCTCAACTTTATGAGACTCCTTCATGGATGAAGCTTTCTTATTATAGTAAAAGAATAAAAATTGAAACTTCCCCAGAAGAAAATAAAGCTACCCTAATTTTTTGGACAGCCTTAAAACCTCAGAAAGAAGATTTAGAAGGGATACTAAAAATAAAAGAATTAAAAGCAATTTTTTACTGGATGAAAGGAAGACGTCCTGAGGGACCTTTCCCAGAAGATAGTTCTTATGGCGGAAGAAGAGTATTTAAAAATATAGATAAAATTTTTTATTATATCCAGCCTGGAGTTTTTGTTCAGGCAAATTGGGAAATCAATTGTGCTATTATGGAAACCTTAAGATCTTGGGATCTTTCTTTTGAAAAAGTGCTTGATCTTTATGCAGGAATGGGAAATTTTCTTTTTTCTTTTATGTTTAAAAAAGAGATCAAAAAATTTTTAGGGGTTGATACGGATTTAAGAGCAATTGAAGATGGTCTTTATACAGCAGAAAAAGCAAAACTTAATGGAAGACTCGATTTAAGAAATATGAGTGCTATGGAGGCTCTTTATTCTGCTATAAAGGAGGGAGAGGAATTTGATTTAGTAATTCTTGATCCACCAAGAGGAGGATGTAAAGAACTAATGAGGCCTCTTTCTGAAGTTGCCAAAAAGTATATTATATACATTTCTTGTGATGCTCCAACTTTAGTAAGAGACTTGTTACTTTTTAAAAATTTTAATTATCAACTTATCAAACTTTGTCTTTTTGATATGTTTCCTCAGACCTATCATTTTGAAGCAGTTGCTCTTTTGGAAAAGAAAGATTAAGTTTCTTCCCCAGTGCCCAAAGAAGTTTTCTACAAAATCCTTGTATAATTTTCACCTCCCTTGAAGTAAGTTCAAGCTTTGAGAGAAATCTCTTTATATTGGTAAACCATAAAATTTTATTATCATGAGGTATATAATCTATTGATTCTAAAGTCTTTTCAATTATAGCATACATAATATTTAATTCTTCATATGTTGCAAGTTGTGGTTTAGGAATTCTTGGAATACTTGCAGCTTGAAAAATTTCGTAAAGAATTATTACTACTGCTTGAGAAACATTTAAAGATGCCTTTTCTGTAGTGGGTATAGTAATAACTTCATCACAATAAGATAATTCCTCATTAGAAAGACCAAATCTTTCATTTCCAAAAAGTAGAGCAATTTTGTTGTTTATAGAAAGCTCACATATATAAGGAGCTACTTCTTTTGGAGTATGATAAACTAATCTATGTTTTCCAAGTCTTCCAGTAGTTCCAATTACATAATTAAAGTTTTTTAAAGTAGTTGAAAGATCATTAAAAATTTTCATTCTTTCTAAAATGGGAATGCCTGATTTAGTTGCCATAGCCTTCATTTTTTCTTCTTCTAGAGGTTCTGGTTTAACTAAAATAAGCTCCCCAATTCCAAAGTTTGCACAAGCTCTTGCAGTAGAACCAATATTTTCACTATACACGGGATTAACAAGTACAATTGCAATATTTGAAAGATTTGCCTTGACAGGTTCAGCAACAGGACGAACTTGCATTTATTATTCAAATTTTACTATATCTTTAATTCCTTGTCAATTTTGATTCTTTAAAAACTTGACAATTAAAAAGATTAATTTAAAAAGTAAATTATGGTGGCAAGTTTAATAATCTGTTTTGAAATTAAAATTGGATGCGAAACATGATTGAGTGGATTATTCTCTCGATCCTTTTAATAGCCTTGATTTATTTATTTTGGCATTATTTAAAGCTAAGAGGTGAAATCGAAACTCGAGCAAGGAAGATATTTGAAGAATGGAAAGTAGCTGAGTTAAATGAAAAAGCAAAGTTTTTGTTTGAGAGTTGGAAACGCGAGGAGGAGAAAAGGATTAGAGAAGATGCCATTAAGAAAAGTGAAATGGTTATAAAAGGAAAAGTAATTGAGCATCTGATTCCTTTTTTCCCAGACTTTAGATATAATCCAAAGGATGCAAGATTTGTAGGATCACCGGTAGATTTTTTGATCTTTGATGGATTAAGCGAAGGCAAATTGAGAAAAATCGTATTCGCTGAGGTGAAGACAGGAAAATCTGATCTCTCAAATAGAGAAAGATTGGTTAAGGAGTGTATTGAAAGCAAAAAGGTTGTCTATGAAACAATATATTATAAAACAAAATGGACATAAAATGAACTTAGAAATTCCTGAAATACCCATAAATTACAGAGAGGATTTGCATAATTTAGAATATCTTAATGAAGCAGATCTTATTCTATTTATGGCGGGTAATCAATTTATGGTAATAGAGGAATTACTTTCAGCTTTTCAAAAAAAACATCCTGAAATAAAAAAAATTTTTTATGAAACTCTTCCACCTGGGCTTGAGCTCAAACAAATTCTTGCAGGAGGAGCTCGTTTTGGGAATATGGAAATAAGAGTTACTCCTGATATTTATACTGCGGTAAGCGAAGAGGCAATGCAAGAACTTTTAAAAAGAGGATTAATTAAAGAATATTTTGTCTATCTTCATAATAGAATTGTATTAATGGTTCGAAAAGATAACCCAACAAGAATAAAAGGTGTAAAAGATCTTGCAAGAGATGAAGTGAGAATTTCTCAACCTGGTCCTCTCGAAGATATAAACCGCTACATTATAGAAATGTATAGAAAAGCTGGTGGTGAAGAACTTGTTTACAGAATTATGGAAGAAAAAAGAGCAGAAGGAACAACTATTTTTACTTTAGTTCATCACAGAGAAACACCCTTAAGAATTGTCAAAGGCACTGTTGATGTGGGTCCAGTTTGGGCAACCGAAGTAATACATGCCAAAAACCAGGGATTACCTGTTGATATGATAGAAGTTGGGGAAGAACTTGACCAAAGGGATAAAGTAAATTACTATATTACTATTCTTAATAAAGCACCTCATCCGGAAAATGCTAAAAAATTTTTAGAATTTATAAAATCTTCTGAAGCTCAAGAAATTTATACTAAATATGGATTTGTTCCTCACCAAGAATGAGAAAAAAAGTAAAAACAGTTAATTTACTTATTTTTATTTTAATAATTTTAATTTCTAGTTGCGCACCTACTATAAAAGAAATTCCACAAATTCCGAAAGAAGTAATAGAGGCAGAAAGACTCAAGCAAAGAAAGATAGCTCTTTTCACTTATTTTGAAAGAAAAGAAAGACTAAATAATGTCTGGTATAATCTTATAACTGGAACAGCTCCACTTTGTAAAAAAACTGTAAGACCAATTTATGGATTTGAAATACATGATAAAGAAATGTATAAAGAAGAAGATATAAAAATATTAACAGAAAAATTTGTTTTAAGTGAAAAACCAACTGTGTGGTATGTGCATCAAAATTCTCCAGCTCACAAAGCTGGTTTGAAAGTAAATGATAAGATTTTAAAAATAAACGATAAAGAGGTAAAAGATACCAGATCAGCAAAAGAAATCATGAAAAATTCTAAAAATTTAAAATTAAATATAGAAAGAAATGGAGAAGTAATGGAATTAATTATGGATTCTATCGAGGGTTGTGACTATGAGGTTGAACTTATTTTTCATGAATCTGTTAATGCTTGGGCTGCACCAGAAGGAAGAGTTTATGTTACCACTGGATTAATGAGATTTATTCAATTAGAAGAGGAGCTTGCTTTAGTATTAGGTCATGAGCTTGCTCATCATGTAATGGGACATATTACAAAAAAAATGGGAAATGTCATTTTAGGGTCTCTTATAGATATTTTAATTGCAGTAACAACAGGGGTTGATACACAGGGAACATTTCAGCAATTAGGAGCTCTTATCTATTCTAAAGAATTTGAAAAAGAAGCAGATTATGTAGGGACTTATATTGCTGCAAGAGGAGGATATAATATAGATAACGCTGTAGATATTTGGAGACGTATGGCAGTAGAATTCCCAAGTGCTATAAGTGATGTTTTTCTTGCAACCCATCCTAGCTCCCCTGAAAGATTTCTTCTTGTTGAAAAAACTGTAAAGGAAATTGGAGAAAAGAAAATAAAAGGAGAGCCCTTGCTTCCCTCTTCAGAATATTTTAAAGAAAAAAAGACTGAATAGAATTTTTAAGAAAAGTCTTTTATCTCACTGAGAATTTTTCTTAACTTATTAAGTTTTTCTTTGCTAAAAGGTTTATCCTTATAATAGTTTTCTTCAAAAATTTTAACAAAATTCAAAGTAAGAGCTTTTAGTTGATCTTCTTTTATCTTTAAAGCAAACTCTTCTAATCCTTCTGTTTCATTTTTTTTATAGCCTTTGGTCTCTAAAATTTTTAAAAACTCCCTAATTAACTTTTCCTCCTCTTTTAGTTTTTTAAAGACTCTTAAATTTTTAGCTAAAATAACTCCTACAAAACCTGTTATTAAAATAAAACCTGAAAATAAAAGTAAAAGTTTTTTATTAAATTCAGGTTTTGGTATTTTAGCAAGATTTGAGATACCTCTAAGCAGGGCTACTTGCTTTTTAAAATCGTAATTTAAGACAAAATTTATATAATAATAATTGATGGTTTCAAATATAAGCTTAAGTTTAGAAAAAGTATTTTTTCCTTTTAAAGGAAAAACTAAGGATGGAGTTGGATCATATCTTACCCACCCTTTATCTTTTATAAAGGCTTCAACCCATACATGTGCATCGCTTTCTCTAACCAAATAATATCCACCTATTTCGTTATAAATACCTCCTTTATATCCAGCAACCAATCTTGCTGGTATACCATTTAATCTTAATAAAATAGCCATAGAAGAAGCAAAATATTCACAGTTCCCATATTTATATTTAAACAAAAAATCCTCTAAAGGATTTGCTGAAATAGGAAGATCTTTGAGAGAATATCTATAATTTCCATATTTTAAAAACTTAAGAATTTTAATTGTAGTTTCTTCATCATCTTTCCCTTTAAGAGATAAAGCAAGATTTTGCATTTTTGAAGAAATTTTTTGAGGAATTTGTAAATACAATTCAGTATTAACCTTTTTTTCAGGAATTACCTCAGTTAAAATTGAGATAACCTTATATTTTATCCTTGAAAAAATAGGGGTAGGAAAATTAAAAGTAAAGTTAGCTAATTGAGAAGGTTTTGTAAAGCCATACTGATAATCAATGTTATAGGGCTTATCTAATCCAAATAAATATCTATCTCCATAAGGTTCTAAATAAATTATCTGTACCACTGGCAATCCTTTTAAAATTACCTCATTCTGAATTTTTTTAGATTTGATAGATATCCAAGTTTTCCCATCAAAAAAATTAAAAGTAATTCCTCTCCAATATAAAAGCTCATCTTTTAATTTTTTTGTTTTCGCCCTGAAAATTACACTATTATCTTCTTGAATTTCAGATATTTCTCCTAATCTTACATTTTCTGAAAAACCTGTTTTAGCCTTAGCTTCTTTATTTAAAAATCCAAAAATAGGAAAATCTGTTCTTGGCAAAATAATAAAAAAGAATGCTGTAAAGGGTATAGCTAAGAGAGGTATAAGACTTGTTTTTAAAAATATTTTTACTAGTACCTTTTCTGATAAGTTAATTTCTCTATCTTGAGAAGAGTAGGTTAAGAGGATTAGGGAAATGTTTAAAATAAGAATATAAAGGACTAAATAAACTAAGAAAATAATGTCAAAGGAAATTAAAGTACTTCCTGCAAGAATAAGCACAGAAATAAGATAAATTTGCATATAATCTCTAAATTTTTTTTCTTCAAGAAACTTAAGAGAAAGTAAGAAAAGCAAAACTTCAAGAGCACGCTGAAGAACTATTTCTAAGCTAACATCATAAAACTTAAGTATTACTAATAAGATAGCGGATATATTAATAAATGCCCTTTTTATATGAATTTTTTGAGATTCTAAATAAATGGAGGCTAAAAAGAGAAAAAAAGCAAGAAAATAAAAGGGATAGGAAATTTTTCCAAAAAGAATAACAAAAGAGATAAGCCCTGCAGAATAAGTAAATATTTTAACTGCGCTTTCTACTTTATAAATTTTTTCTTCTTTATTCATATAAAGCAAGTTCAGTAAGAAGGGTTATTTTGTGGTTATAAGAAAGGCTTGGTTTATAAAATTTATCTTTTATTTTTAATCCTACAGGTATTCCTCTTTTCATCATTTCAAGTATTAAATAGGTTATGCAACTTAATTTTAACTCTTTTTCAGGAAGACTCATTTTTTCAAAATCTATTATTACAGGTTGACTTTTAAGTTCTGAAAGTTCTTTCACTTTTAGCTTATCTGTTTTAGCAGTTGCCTTCCAGTGGATATATTTTACAGGTGTTCCTTCTATATAATCTTTAACAGATAAAAGATCTCCTTCCCAGCCTGATTTATTAGTTTCTAATTCCCCTTTATTTTTTCTATCTCGATAAAAAAGGAAATCACATTTTTTAGGTTCTGGAAAAACTGTATAAGAAAAGATTTTATTTATCTTTTTCCATCTTATAAAAAAGTTGAAAGGAAAAACAGAGGCTATATAAATTTCTTTTAAGTTTTGAAACCCCCTTTTATTTGGTTTTATTTTTAAAATAGAAGAGGCAGATCTTTCAAAATAAGGAAAAAGATAGGAAAGGTTGAAATCTTTTATTAATACTCTTATCAAAAAAGCAGGAAAAAGTTTTTTCTTATTTATAATTTTTACATTTATAAAAGTCTCCTTATTAGCATAAACTTCTTCTGGAAAGGATATTTCCACATCTAAAGCTTCTACATTTCTTTTTCCAAAAACCCCTGCAAGTAGCATAAAACTTAAGAATGCCGAAGTAATTAAATAAAGAAGGTTATTTCCCGTATTAACAGATGCAACCCCAAGAGCTAAAGTAACAACAATATAAAGCCAACCTGCTTTGGTTAGTTTAATTAAACTGGTGTTTTTATATTTTCTACTAAAGATTTTATTATCTCCCCCTTGCTTCCTTCATATTCTTCTTTAAATATAACTCTATGAGTTATAACAAATTCTGCAAGTTCTTTTATATCTTCTGGAATCACATAATCTCTTTTATTAAGATAAGCATTTGCTTTAGCAGTGGCAACCATTGCAAGTGCACCTCTTGTAGAAAGCCCTGCATAAAGGTATTTATTATTTCTTGTTGCTTCAATAATATCTAAAATGTAATCAGCAATTTTATCAGAAAGATAAACCTCCTTTACTTCTTTTTGTATAGAAATAAGGGCATCCTTAGAGAGAAGAGGGTTAATTTCATGAAGTTCTTCTCTTTTACTTCCTCCTTTTAAAATTTCCTTTTCTGCAAATCTGGGAGGATATCCTATGGATATTTTCATAATAAATCTATCAAGCTGAGCTTCAGGAAGGGGAAAAGTTCCGTAAAGCTCTATTGGATTTTGGGTAGCTATAACAAAAAAGGGCTGGGGAAGTTTATAAGTTCTTCCTTCTACTGTAACTTGTTTTTCTCCCATAGCCTCTAAAAGGGCACTTTGTGTTTTTGGAGTAGCTCTATTTATTTCATCTACAAGAACAATATTATTAAAAATTGGTCCTTTATGAAATTCAAATTCTCCAGTATTTTTATTATAAATAGATACCCCTGTTATGTCAGAAGGAAGAAGATCAGAAGTTGCTTGAATTCTTGCAAAATCAAGTCCAAAACATCTTGCAAGTGCAATAGCAAGAGTGGTTTTACCTATACCAGGAAGATCCTCAATAAGAAGGTGCCCATCTGCCAAAAGAGCGATAATAGAAAGTTTTAAAGCTTTTGTCTTTCCATGCAAGTAATGAGATAGAGAATTTATTATTTTATCTACATCTAATTTAAAATCCATATAATTATTTTAATTCTTCTTTTTGAATTTTAAATGTTTTAGATGATTTAATTTTAAATTAAAAAATTTTTTAACTTGAAATAATTTAAATTAAAACTATATTAATTGTAAAACATAGAAAAAGGAGGTTAAAAATGGGAGAGATGAAAAAAGAAATTAAGCTTTATTTTGATCGAGATTCTTTAGCAGCTTTATTTAATCAAATTTCATTGGATATGAAAAGCGGATATATGAGTGTTGGTGACTTAAAAATTGAAGCTCCCTCAGATGTGGAAGTTGAAATTGAATACAAAGAAAAGGAAGAAGCTGATGAAAAGATTAAATGTATTATGGAATGGGAATTGAAGTGGTATAAAAAATAAATTAATAATTTAAAAACTTTAAAATTTCTTCCAAATTTTTTATTACAGGTATTCTTAGTTCAACTTTATGTTGATTTCTGTTTATTAAAAATGCATTTATGCCAATTTCTTTTGGATTTACATAGTCAAAAACCAAGTGATCTCCTACATGAATAACTTCCTCAGGTTCAACTTTAAGAAGTTCGCAGATCTTTCCATAAAATTCTCTTGATTTTTTTACTTCTTTAAAATCTGATGTTGCAGAAAATATATGATGAAAATAGTTTAAAAGTGGTTTTAATTGAAATAAAATAAAGTCTTTTTCTGCATTAGAACAAATTATAATTTTATAATGATTTTTAAGGATATTTATAACAGGCTCAACATCTTCATAAATTTTTACTTTATGTTTATATTTGTTAAATAACTCTTCTTTTGTTATCTCAAGATTAAATCGTTTTATCCAGTAATCAAGATAATACCATTCTATTCTGTGATCCCCTACTTCATTATAAGCTTGAATTATTATTTGATAAGCCTCTTCAAAACTTATCTTGTGTTTTTGGGCATAAAGGGAGGGTATACCTTCAAGCCATACTGCATCAACAAATCCAGTAGGTACAAGAGTGCCATCTACATCAAAAGAAATTACCTTTACTTTTGGGATTTTTATCATAAAATAAATTATAATTCAATTTAAAAGGATTTAAATATGATTCGTCCTTGTGAAGAGCGAGATTATGATATTATTTGTGAAATCATAAATGATGCTGCTAAACTTTACAAAGGTGTTATTCCTGAAGAATTGTACAAAGAACCCTACATGACAAAAGATAAATTAAAAAAAGAGATAGAGGCTGGGATTAATTTTTGGATATATGAGGAAAATAATCAGCCTGTAGGTGTAATGGGAATTCAGCATGTAAAGGATGTAACTTTGATAAGGCACGCTTATGTTCTTAGAGAAAAGCAAAAACAAGGAATAGGCACAAAATTATTAAATCACTTAATAAAACTTACTGATAAACCTATTCTTATTGGAACATGGGCTAAGGCTTATTGGGCAATTCGTTTTTATCAAAAAAATGGTTTTAAATTAGTTTCTCAAGAAGAAAAGGATGAGCTATTAAAAAAATACTGGTCTCTTCCTGATTTACAAATCCAGACTTCTGTGGTTCTTGCAAATAAAGATTGGTTTCAATTGAGAGAGAAAGCCCAAAAGTAATTTTAAAAATTTATTTATTCTGTTTCTTTCAGTGTTTCAAGATATTGAGTTTTTAATGGTTCTGGAAAAAGTTTTGCAATCTCTTTAGCTTGAATAAAGCCTTCTTTGGTTTTTAAGCAAGAAATTAAAGCTTTTTCTAATCCTTCAATTCTTTTAGATTCCGGTAAAACATCAACGATTCTTTTAACCTCAAAAATCCATCCGTTTTCCGCACATTTTATTAAAACTTTTTCTAATTCTTCAATTCTTTTTGATTCCAAAAAAGAGGCTATTATTTTTTTAGCTTTATAAATCCATCCCCCTTCCACACACCTTATTAATATCTTTCCTAATTCCTCTGCAGTTAGTTTTCTTCCCATTAATTTTGTTACCTTTTCTGCTTCATCAATCCATCCGTTATCTATACACCTTTTTAGTATATTTTCTAATTCTTCTAAAGTGAGCTTTCTTTGAAGTAATTCTGCTATTTCTTCTGCTTCATAAATCCATCCTTCTTTAACACATTTTTCTAAAATTTTCCTCAATTTATTAGTCCTTTCAGGTTCTAAAAACATTTCAGCTATATCTTTTGCTTTATGAATCCATCCTTCATCAATACATTTTTCTAATATCATTTCTAAACCTTTTGTTCTATTAGGTTCTGGAAGAAGCTGGGCAGTTTGTTTTGCTTGTAAAATCCATCCCTCATCAATACACTTTATCAATATCTTTTCCAAACCTTTTGTTCTATTAGGCTCTGGAAGGAGTTCAGCGACTTTTCTTATTTTGGGAATAAAATCTCCCTCAAAACATTTAGCTAATGCTTTTTCTAACCATTCAGTGGTTAACAAAATTTTTTCTAACCAAACTTTTTTCTTGTCCTCAGGAAGAAGCTCCGCAATTTTCTTTAATTCAGAAACCCAAGCCTCTTCAACACTTTTTCTTACTATTTTTTCAACCCATTCCCGCTGTGTTAAAATTCTTTCTAATAATTCTACTCTTTTAGATTCTGGGAGAAGTTCTACTACTCTTCTAATCTTTGGAATCCATCCCTCCTCAATACATTTTATCAATATTTTTTCTAATTCTTCCTCAGTTAGTTCTTTATGAAGCAAGTTTGCCAACCTTTCTGCTTCATCAATCAATCCCATTCCTATACACTTTTCACGTATCCTTTCTAACCCTTCTTTCTTTTTTGAATCTGGAAGTAATTCTAATATTCTTTTAGCTTGATAAAGTAATCCATCTTCAATACATTTATCAAATATCTCCTCTAACATCTCCATCTTTTCCGACTCTTCTAAAAAACTTGTTCCCTTAAGTGCTTTTTTAATCCACCCCATTTCTAATAAAACTCTTATCAACTCCTTTCTCATTTTTACTTCCTTTTATTTCTTATATCTAATTTTAACTATACCTCAGATAAAAAAATTACCAAGATTAAATTTATAGAAGAATTCTCACACCTTATATAGCAAGCAATAATTCTCTCGGATAAGGTTCAAGATAGCTTTGAAAAAGAAAATAATCCTTTTCAAAGCGAATAGCCCAGCTTTTTAATAGTTCAAGTAAAGTAGTTAATTCTATAAGCCCTTTCTGAAATTTTTCCAGTAATTCAAAAAAATGTTCCTTTTCCTTAAAAGTAAGTCCTTTTGAAAGGTATCCAAAAATGTGTTGCAAAGTATTGATATGTCTTCGTACATTAGTTTTTCTCTGAAAGGCTTTATAAAAGTATTCCTTATAAAGCAACAATTTTTCTTGAAAAGCATTGTTAGAGGAAGCTACAATTTGTCCCAATTTTTTTAGAGCAGATTGATCATAACTCATAAGAAGATATTTATATCGGGTGTGAAACCTTACTAATTTAGATGGGCTGGGATCTTGAAGTAATTTTCTTAATTCAGCAAAGGTAAAAATACGGGTTAAAAAATGGTCTCTTATTTTAAAATCTTTCAAACGTCCTTCATCTTCTAATGGTAAATAAGGAAAAGTTCTTTCCGCAAGCTTTGCAAAAAAACCGCTTGTTTTACCAATAACCTTCTCATTTTGATAAAGCTTAGCAGATCTAACTCCACAAGAAGGTGATTTAGCTTTAAGTAAAAAACCATCTACCTCTTTAAACCCAGCTAAAGCTTCTTTACAAACCTTAATCATATCTTCTGTTAAATCTCTTCCAGTTTCTGGCTGTATAAGTCTTTCTGTATCTTTTATTTTAGTAATTAAAATTCGAGGACGAGGAATTCCCAACCCCAAAGTCACTTCTGGACAAAAAATTATAGGCTCAATATATTTTTTCAACTTTTCCACAAAAGGATCTGATGTAA
This sequence comes from uncultured Thermodesulfatator sp., assembly GCA_964464535.1. Lineage (GTDB taxonomy): Bacteria > Desulfobacterota > Thermodesulfobacteria > Thermodesulfobacteriales > Thermodesulfobacteriaceae > Thermodesulfobacterium. Next base: position 54,171 of record CAYXGJ010000010.1, read on the forward strand.
TACCTCCATCATAACGAACTGATTCAAAAAAGCATCTACTAATTACTATTTTAGGTTTAGGGCGCATAACCCAAAAGCATTTTTAAATGATCTATTCTTCTCTGAATATCCTCTCTATCAATAAAAAGTTTATTAACCATTCCTGGAAAAAGATCATATTGAAGAGCAAGCAGGAGCTGTCTTCCATAACCTCTTTGAAAACATATAGAATCAACTTCTTCATAAGTTAAAATTATACCTCTACTTAAGGCAAGTGCTTCTGAAAATCCATAGGCAATTATTCCTTCTGTTACATAATTGTCCACCTTATAAACCACAGACATTATATAAGTATTTTCTGGACTTTTATAAATAAGCTCTGGCTCAAATCCCATTATACTTTCGAATTCTTCTCTCTTTATAACCCAGGAAGGTGAATATAAATGTAATTGATAATAGGTACTTAAAAAAGGAACTTTATCCTCAATTTGATCATAATGTAAATTGGCATAAGGTTTAAGTAAGGATACAGATTCTTTAACCTCAGGAAAATTTTCCCTAACCTTTAAAAAAAGAGAAAGTATTTTTTTATCTGTGGAAATAACTATTTGGGTTAAATTCTGAAAATATTGATGGCTCTCACATACCTTTAGCCAATCACAAGCATAACAGTATTTTTCATACCATTGAGAAAATACCTCAGAAATTTTATTTTTTATTTCTTCCCAAGTAATTATTTGGCCTTCTTTTATATTCAACAATTCTAATGCAATCTTATCTTGTTCTCTTATTTTTTCTTCAGCTCCTTCCTCATATTGACATTTACCATCTTTAAGGTATAGGCAACTTTTACAAACGTCATCAAAACCTTCTATAACTCTTATATTTTCTTTTTCAATTTTATTTAAAATTTCTTCTAAATTTTTTAAAAATAACTCATCATATCCTTCTCCTTTAAAAAAATTTAAACATATAAGATGATGCCCCCTTAAATTAAGCATTTTAATACCCTCCCCCTATTTTCGTTTATTTTAAATTATATCATACCTCAATCTTATAAGAATAGTTTATAGCAGAAATGGTAATAAATTTTTAACTTTTTTGAAATATTAATAAAATATTTAAAAATTTCAAAAAAAATAGCCGATAAATTAAATACAAATAAAACTTTAATGCATAGATTTAAAGTTAAATACAGATGGACAATAGCATATTTGCCTGCTATCAGAAATATTTAAAAAATTTGCAAAAGAAACTAAAACATTTTGAAAAATTTGAACTAAATAAAATTTTTATCCCTTCTAAAGAAGTAATAAGATTACTTTCCACCATTAATATTGAAGAGAAAACCTTCGAAGAAATAGCAAGGTTAGTGGAAAAAGACAAAAATCTTTGTATAAGAATTCTAAGAATTGCCAATTCTCCTGTTTTTGGCTTTTCTGGTAGAATAACTTCAATAGAACAAGCTTTGCTTTTATTAGGAATAAAGGTTTTAAGGGCAGTTATACTTACTCTTCCTGTATTAAAGAAAAGTAGACAATTTATTCCTCATCTTGAAGACCATTCTTTTAGAGTAGGAACTGGTGCTAGGGTTCTTGCTGAAATGGGTGAGCTTAAAAATATTTCTGAAGTTGCTACTGCTGGAATAGTGCATGACCTTGGTAAGACAGTTATTGCAGAGTTTCTTGTGAGAGAAGAAGAGCTCGGAAAGAAAATTTTGAGATATTTATACATTGATAAAATAGGAAAAGCTGGGGTACAGAAAGAACGCGAAATCCTTGGAACTGATCATGTAGAAATAGGAGAAAAACTTGCAAAGATATGGTTATTCCCTGAAAGACTTATTAAACTTATAAGTTCTCATCATAATCCTGTAGCAAATGAAAACAATGATGTAGAAATAAAATGTATATACATTGCTAATCTTCTTTCATATTTTAATTCTCCAGAAGAATTTGATAAAAGAAAACAAGAAATCCTTCCAGAGGAAGATTTAGAAATGCTTAACTTTTTTGAACTTTCTCCCTCAAAAATAAAAAGAATAATAGAAAATATAAATAAAGAATGGTTAACACTTAAAGAACTCTTTATTTAATTAATCTTATATGCTTTTCTCCTTTGCCCAATTTATCAAATAGGGTTAGCAAACCTTTTAAAAAAGAAGTTTTTCTTGACAAAAATTTGATTTATAATTAAAAATAGAACATGGACAAAAATGAAGCCTTAAAAACTAACAATTATTGTTTTGTTTGCGGTAAAGAAAATCCAAAAGGATTAAAAGCAAAATTTATTTCTTCTAATGGAAAAGCAAAAGCAGAAATGATCCTTGATAAAGAATATCAAGGTTATAGTGGAATTATTCATGGAGGTATTATTGCAGCACTTCTTGATGAGGCTTGTGCCTATGCAACTATTTCTTTAGGATATTATACTGTTACTGCAGAGATGAAAATAAGATATAAAAAAATTTTAAAAGTTGGAGAGAAAATCATAATAGAGGCAGAAGCAGAACAAATAAAATCAAAATTAATTCAAACAAAAGCTCAAATAAAAGACTCTAAAAATATTATAATAGCTGAGGCAGAAGGAAAATATATAATTAAGGAAAAAATCGAAAAATCTTAAAAAATATGGAAATATCTCCTATTTTTCCTATGCAACCTATTCCTTATTTTGGAGAAGAGTTAGAGGGGGAATGGATTTTTGAACCAAAGATAGATGGATGGAGACTACAAATAATAAAATATAAAGATGGAAGAGTTGAATTTTGGGGAAGAAGATTAGAAAAAAATCCTAACTGGACAAAAAACCTTTCCTATTTAATTCCCTATTTAAAGGAAATACCTCCAGAAACACTGCTTGATAGTGAACTTTATTCAACAAAGGGTAGAAGAGGTATCCCCTCTGTAATGGCAAGAACAAATTTAGCAAAACCTGTAATTTATGTATTTGATGTGGTATTTTTAAAGGGAGTTTTTATGGGAAATAAACCACTAAGAGAAAGAAAAATAATTTTAAAAGAATTTTTACTAAACCCACCCTTTTATTTTTTGGAATATAAACCTTTAGAAAATTGGGAAAATGCTTTAAAAGAAACTCTAAAAAAGGGCTTTGAAGGCATAGTAATAAAAAATCTTGACTCACCTTATTTAATTTCTAAATCTGCCCCTATAGCAACTCATCATTGGAGAAAAATAAAGGGATAAAAATATGATAGGAAGATTTCAAGTAATGGCAACTTTACAAGCAGCAAGAGCTTATGTTTTAGGTTATTCTCTAGAGGAAGCAAAAAGTTTTGGTTTAAATAGAGCTATTTTTTATGCTGCAGCAAAAAGGGGATTTAAATCTATGAAAAGGGTGAGAGAAGAAATAAAGCTTCCAAAATGGAAATTAATTCGTAAGTTTCCTAAAGAAGAAATTGAAAAAATAGAAAAGAGTATCTTTATAGAAAAATTAGGAGATGAAATAGCTTATTGTGTAAAATTAGGAGAAAGAAAATATTTTTTAATAGGAGATGAGTTACAAACTCCTGAGGATTTTAAAAAACAAATTGAGGATAGATTTAAGGGAAAATTTGAAGAGGCATGGAAAGAGGCAATAAATATTGTCAAAAGTTATGATAAAGGGGTTTTGCTTTCACAAAGATATTTTTATGAAGCTATATATAAACCACGAAGAGATGAACTTGCCGAAAAGTGGTCACAATTAGTAAAATCTTCTTAGTTAAATTTAATTAACTTCTATAGCAAATCTCCTGCAAAAATTTTTTTATTTTTAAAGCTGAAGTTTTTATTTTAGAACTTTTGTTTTTTTACTTTGAGAGTATATTTAGTAATTTTTAAAAATCTGTTAAAGACTTTTAAATGAAATTTTTAAAAACTTTAATTAGTATTTTACTTTTTATTATTTTTTTATACACCTTTGTTTATCCTATATTAATTCCTATTTCCTATTTAAAAAAGAAAAATCCAAAAATAACAGCCATGATGAAATATCGTATAAACCAATGGGAAAAGAAAGGAAAAAAAGTAAAAATTAAACAAATATGGGTTCCTTTAAATAAGATTTCTCCTTATTTAAAAAAAGCTGTACTTATTGCAGAAGATGACAAATTTTATTATCATGAGGGATTTGATCTTGATGCCATAATGCTTGCTGTGGAGAAAAACATAAAAGCAGGAAAACTAAAATACGGAGGAAGCACCATTTCTCAACAACTTGCTAAAAATCTATTTTTAAATCCCTCAAAAAATCCCGTAAGAAAAATTCAAGAAGCTATAATTACTTTTCGCTTAGAAAGAACCCTTCCTAAAAACCGCATCCTTGAGTTATATCTAAATGTAGCTGAATGGGGAGAGGGTATTTTTGGGATTGAAGCTGCAAGTAGGCACTATTTTGGTAAACCTTCCTCAGCTCTTAATCCTTGGGAATCTGCTCTTTTAGCTTCTGTCTTACCTAATCCAATAAAATATAATCCTTTAAGCCAAAGTTCTTATGTTCAAAAAAGGGCTAAACTTATTTATTTTATAATGAAAAAAAGAGGAATAATAAAAGAAGAATACGAAGAAATAACAGAAGAAACAGAAACTGAACTTTCCCAAGAAAATAAAACTGAAGAAATCCCTTTACAAGAACCAATTTTTCAAGAAAATAAAACTTTTTCTGAAAATCAGACCTCTCTGTAAAAATAAAAAAATTAATGTTAATATTTAAAAAATTTCTAAATTTTATGCAAAGGAGGAATTTATGAAATTTTATAGAACTTTGCATCCAAGACCTGTTGTTATTATAGGAAGTGGAAAGGTAAAAAACAATGAAACTAATTTTATGGCTTGTTCTTGGATAACCCCTATTGCAGAAGATGTACCTGCATTAGGTTTTGCCTGTGATAAAGAGCATTTTACTCACAAGCTCATTCAGAAATACAAAGAATTTTCTGTAAATATAACAGAAGATATTGATCTTATATGGAAAGTAGGTACAACAAGTGGAGAGAGCATAAATAAAGTTAAAACTTTCAACATAAAGGTTAAACCTGGCAAGTTTTTAGATGTCCCCTTAATAGAGGATGCCCTTGCCAATCTTGAATGTAAGGTAATAAAAGAAATTGAGGTAGGAGAGGTTATGTTTTATATAGGGGAGGTTAAACATTGGGAGGCTTTAGATTTTGAGGAATATGGGTATAAGGAATTCTGGAAGCTTCCCCTTCATAAAGGTGGTAAAGCTTTTACCTTTTGTTTAAAAAAACTTTATTTTCCTAAATAAACTCTTTAAATGATTATTTATACTCTTGGAACTTCAAATAGAACTCAAGAAGAATTTCTTGAAATTCTAAAATTTTATCAAATTAAAGCTATAGCTGATGTAAGAAGATGGCCAACCTCTCAAAGGTTTCCTCATTTTAAAAAAGAAAATTTAATAAAAATTTTACCTGAAAATGGCATTTCCTATTATCATTTTGAAGACCTTGGAGGTTATAGAATAGAAAATTATGAAAATTATATGAAAACCTCTACTTTTAAGCTTGCTTTTGAAAAATTAATAGAAATTGCTAAAAAGGATTTAACTTGTATTATATGTGCAGAAAGATTTCCCTGGAGATGTCATAGAAGATTTATAGCAAGAGCTTTAGAAGAGAGAGAAATTGAAGTTTTACATATTATTGAAAAAAATAAAATCTGGAAACCAAAAACTATTTTATTTTCTTTAATTAACTTCCAAAAATAGTAGGAGGAATATAAGGATGAGTTCCTTCAATAACCTCTACCCCTGCCTTTTCCTTAATAGCTGAAATAAGATCATCCTTTCTTTTGCAGAACTTCATAATACATGTTCCTATGTGAACTGCATCTGGTTTTTCATTAAATGCAGCTAACTGAAGTTTTAAAAGGCCTAAACTACAAACAACTCTATTTGCATTTCCTTCACATCCTCCACAATCAACAATTCCAATGATATGGGCATCTTCATCTTTATATCTCTCGAATTCACCCTCCTTACGCATAAGAGCAACAAAACATCTCGCATCAAAAGGACATAAATTTTGAGTGCTAATCATGTTACATTTAACTAATACAATTTTTTTCATAAAGAACCACCTCCTTAATAATTTAATTTTATATTACTTAATTTTATTAACTTAGTCAATATTTTGGCTATGAAGTTTGTAGGAGATAGGTATTTTTATTTTAACATCAAGTGGAGGTATAGGAAAATATTTTGAAACTTTTATAATTGTGTCTATTGCATTTTCGTCAAGCACTTTATATCCTGAAGATTTTTCTACAGTTAAAAAGTTAATTTTACCATCTTTTGTAAGGACAAAAGATATTAAAACCTTTCCTTCCCAGCCCATTTTACGAGCAATATAAGGATAGGTAATGTTATTTTGAATAATCTGAGAAATAAGAGAAAGCTTTTCTACTAAAAATTTTTCCTTTATTTTCCCTAACTCATCTATATTTCCTTTTCCTCCATATCCATCGCTACCTTCAACATTCTTAGTATCAGACCCGCTTATATAACCATCTCCACTACCTTTAATCATACTAATATTTTTAATCTCCTTTTCTATCTCAGACCTTCCCTCATCTACGCTTTTACTTACTATTTCTTTTACTTCTTTATCTTCTTTTATTTCTTTTACTTCTTTATTTTCATAAAAAGAACTTTCTTTAACAGAATTTTTAAAATCAACCTCCTTAAAAATAGATAAAGAGGAAATAGTTTTTGTTTGAGCTTTTATTTTTAATTTTGTCTCAGCTTTTTTCTCATTTTTAAAAGTTTCTTCTGAAGGGTTAATAAAATTTATTAAAGACAAATCTATTTCAATATATTTTGCTGAAGACTCACTATTTAATCTAAATAAAATTACAAAGGTTAAAAGGAAAAAAAGATGGATAAAAATGGAGATAAAAAATTCTTTTAGCTTAATCATCTTATAAGTTCTGTCTTTATAATTGCTTTTTTAAAATCATATTTTTTTAATATATCAAGGACAAATATTAAACTTTGAACTTTTGCAGACCTATCGGCAAATATGGAAATTTGAGAATCTTTATCCACGTTTTTAATAATCTCTTCCAATTCTTCAAGTCCTGTTTTTCTGTTCTCAAAAAAGATTTCCCCATCTTTATTAATAGTTATCTGAAAACTTTTTATATTTTTAATTTCAGCATATTTAGCTGAGGGCAACTTTACAGGAATACTTCCTTGAACAATAAATGTAGCAGTAACAAGAACAATGGTTAAAAGAACAAGCATTATATCAACAAAAGGAATTACATTAATGTAATCAAATTCCTTTTCTTCCATTTTTTATTTCCCAGAGAGCAATTTTTTCTTTTACCCTTCTTAAAAGGTAGTTATAAAGAGCAACAGAGGGGATAGCTACAAAAAGTCCCACTGCAGTAGCTTTAAGCGCAAGGGCAAGTCCTACCATTACTTTTTTGCTATCAACAAGTCCTTCCTGTCCTATAGTATAAAAGGTAAGCATAATTCCGAGAACAGTTCCAAGAAGTCCAATATATGGAGCATTAGCACCAATAGTTGCAATAATATAAAGCCCTTTAGTTAAATCTGCTTCTAATTCTTTAGGACTTGAAAATTTAAGAACATCAACCTTTTTGTAATATCCTATTCTTTCTATAGCTATAGCAACAGAAACAATACTAAGTAAAAAAAGAAATCCTATAATTCCATAATCAATTATAAGTTTTAAATATTCCATAATTTTTCACCTATTTTTATAAAAATATTAAAATTGTAGCATTTTTAGAACTATTAATATAAAATTAAACTTTTGTCAAGAAGCTTCTCATTTTTCCTTGGTCATATTTATCCAAACTTTTCCATTCAAGCAGTTTTCTAAACCTCTCCTATCCATAAAATTCTGTTTATGTGCGCAAACATAACAAGTATTTGTCAAAAAATTAAAATGTTGTCTCAGAACCTTTTTATCCATCTACCACTTCCGAAGTGGTAGATGTTTAAGCTCCGTATTTTTTTAGTTTTCCTGCATGAGCTAAAAGAAGAGGCATAAGTTTATAAGCATAAAATATTCCAAGCTCACCTTTTAAGGCTTCTCTTTCTGTAAATCTTTCTGAAGTCTCTCCAAGCACATAAGGAGAATAAATAAGAACTGGAACTGGATGCCAGGAGTGAGATTTTAAAACACAAGGAGTTGAATGATCCCCAGTTATGCAAAGAACTGAGGGATTAAGAGTTAAAATTTCAGGCAAAAAGCTATCAAATTCCTCTATTATTTTTGTTTTTGCTTCAAAATTCCCATCTTCTCCTGCTGAATCAGTTTTTTTAATATGTAAAAAGAAAAAGTCAAAATTTTGCCATTCCTTCTTTAAAGTTTCTATTTCATCTTTAATAGTTTCTCCCTCAAAATTAATTATTTTCATTCCCACAAGGCTTGCAAGACCCCTATACATTGGATAAGTAGCAATACAGCAAGCTTTTAATCCAAATTTTTCTTCAAAGCTTTCAAGCTCAGGTTTAACTGAAAAACCTCTTAATAGAACATAATTTGCTTTAGGCTCGTCTTTTAATAGTTCTGCTACCTTTTGAGAAAAAGTTTCTGCAATTCTTGAAACCCTTTCAGCGGTCTTTCCTTTTCCTTTAGGTTTTAAAGGAGACTTACCGATAGTTTGAGGATCTGTATCATTTATGGTTTCTACTTCAGAAGGTACTTTATAAGGAAATCTAAAAATTACTACAAATCTATGCTCAGCACCAGACCGAAGAATTATTTGAGCATCTTCTATTTTTGAAATATGAGAAGAAAGATAGTTTATAAGTCTTTTATTTTCTTCTGTAGAAATTCTTCCTGCCCTTCTATCTACTACAATAGGGACTCCATTTTCATATTTAACAGTAGCAAAATTTCCTCTTATAGCTACATCTGTTTCTTTAAGTTCAATTCCTACTCCAAGAGCTTCAAGCACTCCTCTTCCTATGTTTATTTTTAAAGGATCGTATCCAAAAATACCAAGGTGTCCTGGACCACTTCCTGGAGTAATTCCATAATCAACAGGTATATGAAGCCCAAGAGCTGATTTTTTAGTTAAAAAATCTAAATTAGGAGTTTTAGCAGACTCAAGAGGAGTTTTGCCGTTTTTTAAAGGAAGATCTCCTATTCCATCAAGGACAATTAAAAGAATTTTAGAATCACTTTTTTTAAGAAGGCTTTTTAAGATATCCATCGAAGCGTCCTTTAATTAGAAAATTTTTTTATCTTTCCAAAGCTCTTCAAGTTTTTCTGTTTCTTCATCTTTTTTCTTTATTTCCTCTTCCCAATCCATCTGTTTTTCGAATTGCTTTACTTCATGTTTAAGAAGCCTTTCTTTAAAATCCGGATTAGAAAGATAGGGAAGAGCTGCTTTTAAAAAATTTTCTTTTATATTTGAATATATGGTTGAAACTGAATCTTCAGGAACAAAGTGCCTTTCTTTCCTATAACGATAATAAACTTTTCCATCAGTTTTTTCCAAAAATTTTTGATAATAATTAGGATGAGAGAAATCTTTTTCAGAGGGAGTAATTCCAATTTGAGCAAGAAATCCAACTAACCATCTATCTCCAGCAATTTTTCTTGAATAATTCCAAATCTCTAAAATTAGCCCATTTTCTAAAGGTATTTTTTCTATCATTATACCCTCCCAAAGTGGTTTATGTGTCTTTGATGGTGGTAACCATTTATAAGCCATACTTTTTGAAATTAGTTTAAATTACAATCCAAATTATGCAACCAAAATTAAAATTTAATTAAAGTTTTAAAGGGATTTGCCGATTTTTAATAAAAAATAGGTGTATAGGTTTAGTATGTAAAAATTTGGTCTTTTCTATGCGAAGGGAAACTTTAAAGAATTTTAGAAGAAAAAGAAGTAAAATTAGAGTAATTTTAAGGGTTAGGAAGGCAAATTATCAGGGAAGGGAAGAAGAACTAATCGAATCTATTGGAAATCAAAAATTAAAAGAAGCTATTCTTTTTAGATGGAAGGTCATCAATTTTCATGAAAAATACGGAACTAAATTAACTATAGATACCTTTAAGGTTTCAAAGGCTACTATTTATAGGTGGAAAAAGAAGTGGAAAGAAAGTGAAGGAGATTTAGGAGCTTTAGTCCCCAAAATCTTTTTTGTAAGAAGAAAGAAAAAATGGCATCCTGAGATAATAAATTTTATTCTGCAATATAGAAAAAACCATCCCCGTGCTGGAAAAGAAATCCTTAAAATACTTTGTGATAAGTTTTGTAAGGAAAAAAATTTAAATCCCCCTTCTGCCTCAACCATCGGAAGAATTATAAAGTATTTAAAGGAAAGAGGACAATTAGAGAAAGACACTTTAAAAGTCTCAAATT
>CAYXGJ010000011.1:0-42850 GCA_964464535.1 uncultured Thermodesulfatator sp.
GGTGGATGCCTCGGGTGCGGGAGGCGATGAAGGGCGTGGTAAGCTGCGATAAGCCTCGGGGAGCCGCACACAGGCGTTGATCCGGGGATGCCCGAATGGGGAAACCTGGCTGGGGTAATACCCAGTCATCCATGGGTTAAGAGCTCATGGAGGCAAGACCAGGGGAAGTGAAACATCTCAGTACCCTGAGGAAAAGAAATCAATCGAGATTCCCCGAGTAGCGGCGAGCGAAAGGGGAGGAGCCTAAACCAAGCAGGTGTAAAAGCCCGTGGGTGTTGCCTGTTTGGGGTTGTGGGACTGTGCTGGAGAGGGCCACGGACCTCTCAGGGAGTTACAAAACTGTCTTCTTAGCCGAAGGCGCCTGGAATGGCCCGCCAGAGAGGGTGAAAGCCCCGTAGGCAAAAAGAAGACGGTCTCCCTGGGCACAGATCCCAAGTAGCACGGGACACGTGGAATCCCGTGTGAATCAGGGGGGACCACCCTCCAAGGCTAAATACTACCCGCACACCGATAGCGCACTAGTACCGTGAGGGAAAGGTGAAAAGAACCCCGGGAGGGGAGTGAAATAGAACCTGAAACCGCCAGCCTACAAGCAGTCGGAGGGAAGGGGTAACTCTTCCTGACGGCGTGCCTTTTGCATAATGAGCCCGGGAGTTACCATCAGTGGCAAGGCTAAGCCGTTGAGGCGGAGCCGTAGCGAAAGCGAGTCCGAAAAGGGCGACCAGTCGCTGGTGGTAGACCCGAAGCGGGACGATCTACCCATGGCCAGGGTGAAGGTGGGTTAAACCCCACTGGAGGCCCGAACCGGTGAAGGGTGAAAACTTCTCGGATGAGCTGTGGGTAGGAGTGAAAAGCTAATCGAGTCCCGTGATAGCTGGTTCTCCCCGAAATGCATTTAGGTGCAGCCTCGGGTGGTCGCTGCCGGGGGTAGAGCACTGTTTGGGCTAGGGGGCTTAACGGCTTACCAAACCCAGGCAAACTCCGAATACCGGCAAGCGCAGCCCGGGAGTGAGTCTTAGGGCGATAACGTCCTAAGTCGAGAGGGCAAGAACCCAGACCGCCAGCTAAGGTCCCTAAGTTCTGGCTAAGTGGTAAAGGAGGTGCTTCTGCTTAGACACCCAGGATGTTGGCTTAGAAGCAGCCATCATTTAAAGAGTGCGTAATAGCTCACTGGGCGAGCGGGGGTGCGTCGAAAATTACACGGGGCTTAAGCCAGACACCGAAGCTGCGGGCTGAAAGATTTTAAGTCTTTCAGCGGTAGGGGAGCACTCTGGTTGCTGATGAAGGTAGACTGACAAAGTCTACTGGAGGTACCAGAGGAGAGAATCCGGGCACGAGTAGCGATAAGGAGGGTGAGAATCCTTCCCGCCGTAAGCCCAAGGTTTCCTGGGGAAGGGTCGTCCGCCCAGGGTTAGCCGGCCCCTAACCTGAGGCCGAAAGGCGTAGGGGATGGGAAGTGGGGTTAATATTCCCCTGCCACCAGGGTGGAGACCAAGGGGTGACGCAGGAGGGAAGGGCTCCGGGGCTAAATGGTTGGCCCTCCAAACCTCTAGCCCAATGATGGATTGAGGCAAATCCCAATCCGGAGGGTGAGGGGGAGTAAGTAACCGAGAGCTACGGCTCTCGGGAAGGAACCCGGACCACACTGCCAAGAAATAACCTCGTGGTCGTTGAAGCCCTGGTGACCGTACCGCAAACCGACACAGGTGGGCGGGCAGAATATGCTCAGGCGCGTGAGGTAACCCTGGCTAAGGAACTCGGCAAATTAGCCCCGTAACTTCGGGAGAAGGGGTGCCCGCATTAGGTGTAGGTCTTCGCGACTGAAGCCGAAGCGGGTTGCAGGGAAGCGGCGGTGGCGACTGTTTACCAAAAACACAGGGCTCTGCTAACTCGTAAGAGGACGTATAGGGCCTGACGCCTGCCCGGTGCTGGAAGGTGAAAGGGTGGGATTAGCGGAAGGTATTCTTTCCGCAAAGTTCTGCCCTTAAGCCCCAGTAAACGGCGGCCGTAACTATAACGGTCCTAAGGTAGCGAAATTCCTTGTCGGGTAAGTTCCGACCTGCATGAATGGCGTAACGACTGCCGCGCTGTCTCAGCCAGGGGCTCAGCGAAACTGTAGTCTCGGCGAAGATGCCGGGTACCCGCGGTGGGACGGAAAGACCCCGTGGAGCTTTACTGCAGCTTGGCATTGAATCTTGGGGTAGGATGTGCAGGATAGGTGGGAGGCTGTGAAGCGGGGGCGCCAGCTCCTGTGGAGCCATCGGTGAGATACCACCCTTCTTGCCTCAGGGTTCTAACCTACGGGAGTTAGCCTCCCGAGGGACAGTGCCTGGTGGGCAGTTTGACTGGGGCGGTCGCCTCCTAAAGAGTAACGGAGGCGCCCAAAGGTCCCCTCAGGTGGTATGGAAATCCACCGTTGAGTGTAAGGGCATAAGGGGGCTTGACTGCGAGGCTGACAAGCCGAGCAGAGGGGAAACCCGGGCCTAGTGACCCGGCGGTCCTGAGTGGAAGGGCCGTCGATCAACGGATAAAAGTTACCCCGGGGATAACAGGCTGATCGCTCCCAAGAGTTCACATCGACGGAGCGGTTTGGCACCTCGATGTCGGCTCATCCCATCCTGGGGCTGGAGAAGGTCCCAAGGGTCGGGCTGTTCGCCCGTTAAAGGGGTACGTGAGCTGGGTTCAGAACGTCGTGAGACAGTTCGGTCCCTATCCACCGCGGGCGCAGGAGGCTTGAGGGGAGCTGCCCTTAGTACGAGAGGACCGGGGTGGACGCACCTCTGGTGGCCCGGTTGTTCCACCAGGAGCACAGCCGGGTAGCCATGTGCGGAAGGGATAACCGCTGAAAGCATCTAAGCGGGAAGCCCACCCCAAGATTAGGCCTCCCGAGGGTGGGGCAACCCACCCCCTAAAGGGTCCGGGGAGAACACCCGGTTGATAGGCCGGAGGTGGAAGCTCAGCAATGGGTGGAGCCGACCGGTACTAATCACCCGTGCGGCTTGGCTACAGTACCAGCTTAAAAGTTTCAAAGGATATCCTATTCACTTGTTAAAAATATTAAAATTTCCCGGGTGCCTATACCGGAGGGGCCACACCCGTTCCCATTTCGAACACGGTCGTTAAGCCCTCCAGGGCCGATGGTACTGGGGAGTGACCTCCCTGGGAGAGTAGGTCGGTGCCCGGGATTTTTATTATTTTTAAATCCTTTAAAAATCTATTGTAAAATTCCTAAAATTAATTATCTTAAATAATCAATTATGAAATCCCTTATAAAGATCTTAGGACTCTTATTCTTAACTTTTACCCTTTTTTTGGGGATTCTTTTTCTTATATTTTTCCTTTATCTAAAAATAAACCTTCCAAGTATTTCACAACTCAAAAATTATAGACCTGAACAAGCTAATGTAATAATAGATATTAATGGAAATGTTATAGGTTATGTCGGGGAAAAAAGAAGAATTTTTATTCCCCTGGAAAAAATACCTTCTCATGTAGTAAAAGCTTTCATTGCAGCTGAAGATGCCAACTTTTACAAACACAAAGGTATAGACTTTTTTAGTGTATTAAGAGCCCTTTATAAAAACATTATTCACGGGAAAATTGTCCAAGGTGGAAGCACCATTACTCAACAAGTAGTAAGAGCACTTTTACTTTCTCCAGAAAGAACCATTCAAAGAAAAATAAAAGAAATTATTCTTGCCTGGCAAATAGAAAAACATCTTACCAAAGACGAAATTCTTACTATTTACTTAAACCATATATACCTAGGTGAGGGAGCCTATGGAGTTGAAGCTGCAGCTTTGACTTACTTTAATAAACATGTCTGGGAACTTGATTTAAATGAAGCAGCCACTCTTGCTGGTCTTCCTGCTGCACCATCAAAATATAGTCCTTTAAGTAATCCACAACTTGCTGTAGCTCGCAGAAATTATGTGTTAAAAAGAATGGCGGAAGTTGGTTATATTTCTTGGGAGATTGCTCAAAAGGTTTCTTCTCAACCCATTATATTAAACCCCAAAAATGTAAATATCCCTGTTTATGCAGCCTATTTTATAGATGCGTTAAAAGAAGAGCTTTATCAAATACTTCCTTCAAAAATTATAGAACAAGGAGGATTGAAAATTCAAACCACTTTGGATTTAGAGTGGGCTAAAAGAGCTTATGAAAATGCTATAAGAACTTTAAATCATATATTTGCTAATAGAGAACCTCCAGAGGTAGCTATAATTTGTTTAAACAATGAAGACGGAGGTGTAAGGGTTTTAATTGGTGGAAAGAATTATTCTCAATCGTCTTATAATAGAGCACTCTTAGCTAAAAGACAACCTGGATCAGCTTTTAAACCCTTTATTTGGGCAACTGCAATAGAAGATGGAGTTCTTCTTCCAAGTGCGGTTATTCCAGATCAGCCTATAACTCTTCCCGGAGCTAATAAAGGTGAAGATTGGAGTCCAGGGAATTATGATAATAAATATATGGGGCCTGTAAGTTTAAAAGATGGATTGGCTTATTCAAGAAATACTGTTTCTGTGAGAATAGCTCTATTAACTGGATTAGGAAGAATTCAGAAAATGTTAGAAAAATTAGAAATTAAATATAATGAACCGCTCAATTATAGTATAGCTTTAGGTACTTACGAGTTTTCCCCCTTAGAATTAACAAGGATTTATTCTATTTTTCCTAATATGGGAGTTCTTGTAAAACCATATTTTATTGAAAAAATATACGATAGAATTTATGATTCTTCTAAAATTTTATATCAGAATTCTTCAGAAAATAAAGCTGTAATTTCAGCTAAAACTGCTTATATAATGAATGAATTTATGCAGGCAGTAGTGCAATATGGAACAGGAACCTGTGCAAAAGCATTAGGAGTTCCTACTGCAGGTAAAACTGGAACTACTCAAGATTATAAAGATGCTTGGTTTATAGGCTATACTTCTCGCTACACCTGTGGAGTCTGGGTAGGATATGATAAGGGTAAAACTTTAGCCAAAGGGGAAACAGGTGGAAGAATTGCTTGCCCTGTATGGTTGAGTGTTATGCAAGGTACAGCTCATGTATATCAAGAATTTCCTACTTATATACCTCCTGAGGATCAAGAAAAATCTTTCTCTAATGAAACATTTTAAATTAAGGGGTAGCGTAACTGTGTAATCCAGAAAGTAAAAAACTTACCCCAAAATAAGTAAACATTACAGAAGAGAAACCAATTATACTTAACCAGGCAAGTTTTTTACCACTCCATCCACGAGTTAGACGAGCATGAATAGTTCCTCCATAGATTAGCCAAGTTATAAGTGACCAAGTTTCCTTAGGGTCCCAACTCCAATAACTTCCCCAAGCTTGATCTGCCCAAACAGCTCCTGTAATTATTCCCAGGGTGAGCCAGAAAAAGCCAAAAAGTATAATTTTATAAATTAGATTATCAAGAATTGTTTTTGAAGGAAGATAGTTTTTTAAATTTCCTTTATCACTTATTAAATAAAAGATCCCAAAAACAAAAGCTACAGCAAAAGCACCATATCCTAAAAAACAGGTTATTACATGAGCAACAAGCCAATTACTTTTTAAAGCAGGAATAAGAGGTTTAATAGAAGAGCTTGTTTTTAGGGATGCATAAGCCAATATAAAACTAGCTAATAAAAAGACTAAACTTCCAAAAATTTTGGTGGGTAGTTTAGTCTCTAAAAATAAGTATATTCCAGCAATACAAAGACTAAAAAATACTAAAGATTCATATAGATTTGATAGAGGAACATATCCAAAGCCAGCTTGATGTGTTTGCCCCCATCTTACAAAAAAAGCTAAAAGATTTAAAAAAAATCCTGCCCAGCCAATAGTTGATCCTAAAAAAGCCCCTCTTTCCCATTTAAATATCCAGTAAATAAGATATAAAAGTCCCGCACCTAAGTAAATAAAAGTAGTTAGTCCAAAAAGTAAACTATTTTCTGGAAAAATGGTTTTCTCATTTAAAGAAGCTAAAAGATAAATTAACACAGTTAAAAGAAAACTAAAAAGAAGATTTTTAAATTTCATTTCTTTTCCTCCTAAAAAATTTGAAATAAAAATATAATATGAAAAGAGTAAAAAGGCAACTTTTTAATTGGAAAAATCCATATTTAAGAAACTTAGCAAAGGAAGAAGTTTAAAGCAGATTTCTTCCCAATCCCTTTTTCCCCCCTCTACCTCATCCATAAAATTTTCTAATTCTCTTGTAAATTCTTCAGAAACATACTGAGTGTAATTACTTTTTAAATAGTTGAAAATCTCTTTTCCCAAGGAAGTAGGAATTAAACTTCCATTTTTAAGTTCATACACATATTGTCTTTGAAGAAGAGTGGATACTATTTCTGCGTAAGTTGATGGTCTACCAAGACCTCTTTTTTTCATTTCCTGAATAAGAGTTCCTTGATTATAAAGAAAAACTTTAGGAACTTTGCTGTATTGAATATTTTCTGGGTATAGAGAATCTTTTAATTTAAAGATCTGAGGTTTTATCCAAAAATATTCATATCCAGGCTCTTTTATATCAAGAATTAAGTCTTCTTTCCAAGAGTAAGAGGGGAGTTTAAACTCAAAAGTTCCTTTTAAAACTTTAGTTTTTCTTGTCTGACTTGCCATAAATCTTCTAAAAATAATATCATAGAGTTTAAAACTATCCTTAGGATTTTTAAAAGTTAAAAGTCCATGAGCGGCTCTTAACTTAATTTCAGCAAGATCCCAAGGTCTTGTAGGTCTTATACCTTCATGAGCTCCTTCACTAAACCATTCTCTGGAATAAAAATATTCTTCACCTAAAGTTTGAGTAATATAGGGTTTTGCTACTTGATAACGTCCCATATCTGAGATTCTTGTAGAATCAGTTCTATGATAAGTAATAAGTCCTAATTCAAATAATTCTTGTAAAAGTTGCATG
The DNA here is from genome assembly GCA_964464535.1 of uncultured Thermodesulfatator sp. Lineage (GTDB taxonomy): Bacteria > Desulfobacterota > Thermodesulfobacteria > Thermodesulfobacteriales > Thermodesulfobacteriaceae > Thermodesulfobacterium. The sequence goes on from CAYXGJ010000011.1 coordinate 6,920, forward strand.
GTATAAGAAGAAGAGAATCTAAAGAAATGGAAAGCATCTTCTAAAATAGCATCAGTTGTATAAGGAGACGGTGGAGAAAGTTCATCTTCAAAATATTTTAATGCTTTTATTTTTAATTTTTTAGGAAGTTCTTCAAGAATTTTCTTAGCAAGGGCTCCATCTTCTATTTCAAGGCTTAATTTATATCCATTTAAGCTAAAAGAGATTCTATATTTATATTGTTTAGCAAGTTCTGTTCTTTCTATAATCCATCCCAAGACAGGGGTTTGAACTCTTCCAGCAGAAAGTTTTGATTTTTTAAAAATTTTCCATAATTGTTGAGATAAAGAAAAACCAACCCATCTATCTGCTACTCTTCTTGCAAGTTGCGCTTTAACTCTTGCTATATTTATCTCTTGCGGATTCTCTAAGGCAGATCTTAAAGCTTTTACTGTAACCTCATGAAATTCAAGCCTTTTTATATTAGATTGAAAGGGTTTTAAATTAATATAAAGATCATAAGCAATTTTTTCTCCTTCTGCATCAGGATCTGAGGCTATAAAAACTTGATCTGCACAAAAAGATAGAGTTCTTAGAACCTCAATAATTTCAGCTTTATCAAAAATTTCATTTTTATTTCTAATTTCTTCTTCATCTACAAATTGCTCTTTATTTAATTTATCAATTTTAATAGTATTAAATACAGGATAAAAATGATGGTTATCCTTAATAACCCCAAAAATACCTATTCTTCTTGAAAGATCAAATATATGTCCCAAAGAGGCACATATAGATAAAAGATTATTTTCCATGGGAATTTCATAAATAAAAACACTTTTAATTCTTCTTACAGAGGGTTTGCCAAAAAAGTTAGCAATAGTTTTAGCTTTATGGGGAGATTCTACTATTAGTAAATAATTTTTAAAATCTATTTTTTCTTTGGTTAGTTTTTGACGCTCCTCTCTTATTTCTTTATCAAGGGTTAATAATTTCTCTAAATCTATCTCTTTTAATTCAATTTCCTCTCCTAAATAAAAACGCAATCTCTTTTTTAAACTATTTAAAGCCTTGAAATTATCAACTAAAATAACAGAAAGTCCCGGAAGAAGTCCACGCACTTGTAATCTTGAAACTCTTCCAGAGGCTTGCAAATAGGAAGAAGCATTTCCTACTATAATATAATAATTGCCTTCTTCATCCACTTCTAAAAAAACCTCTTCACTTTTTTTAAGATTTTCCAAAAAATCTGGATCATTAAGTTTTTTTTCTACAAATTCTTTTATGCTAAGAACTTTTTTATATAGTCCTTCATATTGCATAACTTGATCTTCCTTTAAGGTGAGATATTTGCGAAGATAATTGATGTGAGAAAGAGCCATTATTTTTTCTTCCTCATCAAAAAGAGGCATAAGAGAAATGAGAATACTTTGTAAAAATTGGGGAGAAATAGAAAGGGAAAAACCTTCTTTACTTTTTGAGAGAGGGAAGATATGTTTTGGGACCCCTAAAAATAAAGCATATCTTAAAACCTCAGGAATATCTATCCCCCTTACTAAAGGGTTACCAATATGACAAAGTCCTATAGCTACATCTACTTCTTTATTTTTTAAAGCATTAAGAAGTTCTTCTTCATTAGCTTCTAAATAAGAAATAACCTTAAATCCCTTATTTCTTAAGTAATCTGTAGCAATATCCACATATGATTTTCCAAAAGATTCTTCAACAAAGATAAGTCCTCCCTCTTTTAAATTAGTAATTAGCTTTTCTGTGATCTTAAGAAATTGATAAAAGACTTCTTCTTTATTTTCTTTGCTATTTAAATTTACAGGGATATAAGTATCTATAACCTTTCTCAATGTTGAGACAAAGCGTGTTATTTCAAAACCAAGTAAATTTTGGAATAAAAGCACCCTATTTGTTTTAGGTTTTAAGGTTGCAGAAGAAATGATAAGCTGTTTTGTTTTTTTCTTATATTTTTCTTTAATTTTTAAAAGGTCTTCGTAATCTTTTTCCTCTTTATCTCTTTTTAAAGCAAGCTCTATCTCCTTTTTTGAAAAACCAAGAAGTAAAAATAAATTATCTACATTTTTGCTATTTTTTAAAAAGGAGTCTACATCATCTACAAATATTAAGGAAAAATCTATATTTTTTAGAAGTTTAAAATTTTTATGCAGAAAAGCAGATGTACAAATAAAAATATCAAATTTCCCTTTTTCTAATAATTCCTTTTCTTTATTTAGTCCTGTATAAGCTAAAATTATTTTATCTTTTAAGGGAGATTTTTTAATTTTTGCTAAATAATTATTGAGTTTTTCCTCTGTCTGCTTTACTAAAACTTTCGTAGGGACAATAATCAAAGCTTTTTTAGGAGTAAAAAGAGAGCTTATAAGACCAAAAGTTGTTTTTCCTGTTCCAGTGGGAGCAACAATGGCAAAAGATTCTCCTAAAAAAAATCTTTTAGCCCAACCCATTTGTAAAGAGGAAGGATAAATATTTAAAAGATTTTTAAAAACTTTTTTAAAAAGTTCGATTTTCTTTTCTACTTCACAAAAGGGTTTTAAATCCTTTAAAGAATTTTGAGAACCAAGTAATTTACAAATATCTGAAAAATTAGAGAAATAAAGCCTTTCTTTTTCTGGCAAACACTTTTCGCACGGTAATTCCTTAGCTAATCTTTCATCAGAAATTATTCCCTTACAATTAGGACAACCTTTAGCTACATAAAAAAGCATATAACTAAAAACTCCTTTATTAAATTTTAAGATTAATTGAAAATTAAACCATAAAAAGAAAAAATTAAAAAGCAAGTCCCTTAAAATTATATTTAAAAGGTTTTAAAGAATAAAAGGAAATCCTTAATCGATTTTAGTTGTAGAGAAGAGAATTATGCTTTAGAATTTTATAAAAAGGATTTAAAATAAAAATTAAAAATGAAAAATTTAATTTATTTAGATTACAATGCTACAACACCTGCTTTACCAGAAGTTATAGAGGAATTTAAACTATATTCAGGTGAATATTTTGCTAATCCAAGCTCTGCTCATATTTTTGGAAAATTTGTAAAAGAAAAATTAGAAGAATTTCGTAAAAAAGTAGCAGATTTAATCAATGCAGAGCCAGAAGAAATAATTTTTACCTCTGGAGGAACAGAGGCTAACCATCTTGCTTTGTATGGGGTTGCCTTTTCTAAAGAAAAAGGACATATTTTAGTGAGTGCCTTTGAACATCCCTCGGTTTTAAATCCAGCGGTTAAACTTTTAGAAATGGGTTTCCAAGTAGATTTTATTCCTATTAATTCTTATGGATATATAGAACCAGATGAGGTGAAAAAGCGTTTAAAATCTAATACCATACTTGTTTCCGTAATGATGGCTAATAACGAAATAGGAACCATTCAACCTATTAGAGAAATAGCTGAAATTTGTGAGGAAAAGGAAATTTATTTTCATACAGATGCATGTCAAGCAGTTGGTAAAATAACTGTAGATGTTAAAGAAATAGGATGTAGCCTTTTAAGTATAGCAGGGCATAAAATGTATGCCCCAAAAGGAATAGGAGCTTTATATATTAAAAAGGGAGTAAAAATAGAACCCCTATTTTTAGGAGGTGGACAAGAGAAAGGTCTAAGAGCAGGAACTGAAGCAGTTGCTTTAATTTCAGCTTTAGCAAAAGCTTGTGAAATAGTTTCAAGAGATTTAAATGCAGAAGGTGAAAGACTAATTTTTTTAAGAGAAAAACTTTTTCAGGGACTTAAAGAAATTTATCCTAAACTTTATCGTTATGGAATTCCTGAAAAAACTTTGCCTAATACTTTAACAGTTTCTTTTGTTGGAAAAAATGGTGCTAAAATACTTTCTGAACTTAAAGAAATATGTGCTTCAACAGGGGCTGCCTGTCATGATAGAAAAGGTTCTCACACACTTTTAGCTTTGAAAGTTTCTCAGGAATTAGCTGAAGGAACTATTAGGTTCTCTTTAGGAAGATATACCTCTTTAGAAGATATAGAAAGAACTCTGCAAATCTTTTCAGAATATTTCAAAAATAATGTTTAAAAAAATTGGAAAACTCTTTTTAATTAAGCCAGAAAACATTAAGGAAAATATTAACATTTATAAAGATCTTAGTTTTGTAAATTTTATCTTTTTTAAAGAACATTTTGAAAAAGATTTTGATTACTTTCTTTCTAATTTAAAAGAAAAACTTAATCTAAAATTTCTGGCAGTAGATCAGGAAGGGGGAAGGGTTTGTAGAATTGAGGGAGATTATGAGGCACCACTTGAAATAGCTAAGAAATATATAAAAGAGGGAGAAAAGGTAGTTGAAACTTGGGCCAAAAAAATAGCTAATTCCGTAAAAAAATATGGACTTAATCTTAATCTTTCTCCCTGTGTTGATCTTGCTGATAAAGATTCTGAAGAATTTTTAAGAGAAAGAACCTTTGGTAAGGATCCAAATTTAGTAGAAAAGCTTTCTCATATTTTTATAAAAGAACACAAAAAAGAAAAAATATTTACCTGTCTAAAACATTTTCCAGGATTAAAAGATGTTAAGATAGATCCTCATAAAGAACTTCCTTTTAAGGAAAAGATAGATAAAGAAAGTCTTTATCCCTATGAAAGCCTTCTGGAAAAAGAAAAAATAAATTTTATTATGACTACCCATTTAGTTATAGAAGAAATTGATACTAAGCCAGCAACTTTTTCCTCTAATATGGTAAAAATTTTAAGAAATAATCTAAATTATAAAGGTGCAATTCTTACTGATGACTTAAATATGGGAGCATTAAAAAATTGGGAGCTTCAAGAAAGGATTATTTTAAGCTTAGCAAGTGGACATAATTTTTTAATTTATTGTGGCAATTTTAATGATTTAGTTTACGCTTTAGAAGATATAAAAAAAGAATTAGAAAAAAGTTTAATATTAAAAGAGAAAATTAAAGAAAGTCTTTTCATTCTTGAAAATATTAAATGGAGCTAAAATGGGAAAAGAAATTTCTTATGAAAATATAATTTCTTTAGTTAAAGAAGGATATATAAAAGCTTGTGTTGAGCTTCCCGATGAGCAAATAATTGCTTTAAAAAAGGCTTTAGATAAAGAAAAGAATCTTTTAGCTAAAATGGTTTTAGAAATTCTTCTTGAGAATGCAGAAATAGCAAAAAGAGAAAGGTTACCTCTTTGCCAGGATACAGGTATTGCTGTTGTCTGGATAAAAAAAGGAGAAAGAATTATAACTAAAGACTTAGAATCTGCTATTAATGAAGGATTATATCTTGCCTATAAAGAAGGATTTTTAAGGGCATCAGTTTGTGAACCCCTTAGTAGAAAAAATACTAATACTAATACCCCAGCTATTGTACATTATGAAATTGTTTCCGAAGATGTTTTAGAGATCTATCTTATGCCCAAGGGATGCGGAAGTGAAAATATGAGTACCCTTTACATGCTTTCTCCCTCAGCTGGAAGAGAAGGAATTAAAAAATTTGTAATTGAAACTGTTAAAAAAGCAGGATCAAATCCTTGTCCACCAATTATTGTAGGAATTGGTATAGGAGGTAATTTTGAAAAAGTAGCTCTTCTTTCTAAAAAAGCACTTTTTAGACCTTTAGGGAAACCTCATCCTGAGGAAGAAATAGCAAAGCTTGAAAAAGAAATTTTAGAGGAGATAAATAATTTAGGAATTGGTCCTCTTGGATTTGGTGGTGAGACAACTTGTTTAGGAGTTCATATAGAGACTTATCCTTGTCACATTGCCAGTTTGCCAGTTGCTGTAAATATTCAGTGTCATTCAGCAAGAATAGAAAGAATTAAAATTTTATAAGAGATTTTATAAAAAATGAAAAAATTTTTAATCATTTTTATTTTAGTTTTTTTTCTTTTTTCTTGTGGAAAAAAAACAGAACCATTTCCTATAAAAGAAAGTATTCCTAAAGGGCTTTCCTTTGAAATAAATTTAACTTCTCAGGGAGCAGAGCTTTTAATTTCACTTCCTACCAGAACAGAAGGAAATTATCCTTTAAATAAAATTAAAAGTTTAATTATTGAAAGAACTGAGCTCCCTCTTGATATTCCTAAAGCTAAGAAAAAAGAAAAAATTATTAAACTTTCACCTAAACTTCATTCTGCAGGTAACTTATTTATTTATAGTGATTATGAACTTAAACATCGTCATGAATATTCCTATAGAATAAAGGTAGTTAAAGATTTTCTTGTAGAAACCCCCTTTTCAGAACCTATCACTATTTTCTGGCATAATCCACCCTCTTTTCCCCAAAAATTTCAGATTAGAGCCTTAGGAGAAGATGCGCTCTTAATAACTTGGGAAAGACCAAAAGAAGATATATATGGGCTTTATTTAGAAGGAGAAATTTTTTACCAAATAGAAAAAATTTCTAAAGAAAAGAAAGAGCTTATAGAGATTAAGAATAAAGAAGAATATTTTGATAAAATTAAGCCAAGAGAAAAAGTTTGTTATAATATAAGGGCAATTTTAAATTTTAGAGGAACTTTAATTCCAGGACCTAAGACCCCTGATAAATGTGTAGAGTAGTTTCCCCGTAGCTTCTTTTTTTAAAAAGATTAAAATTACTTATTTTTTCGGGAAGAAAAACTCCTGTTCTTTCTTCTACAATAATTAAAGCTTCTTTTTTTAATATATTTTCTGGGAAATTTTTCATTGTTTTTAAAGCTAATCCTTTTTCATAGGGAGGAGTTATAAAAACTAAATCAAAAAAATTTTGGAATTTTTTAGAAAGGATTTTAAGTCCTTTAGGAAGATCTAATTTAAAAACTTGAGCCTTATCAAGAAGATTAAATTTTTCAAGGTTTTTTTTGATAATGGCTATACTTATATAGTTATTGTCCACAAAAACTACAAAACTTGCACCTCTTGAGATAGCTTCTATTCCAAGTGCTCCTGTTCCTGCAAAAAGATCAAGCACCTTTAAATCAGATAAGTTTTGACCAAGTATATCAAAAAGAGCCTTTCTTATTCTGGTTCTAAGGGGACGTATAAAATCTAAATCCTTAGAGGGAGAAACAAGTTTTCTACCTTTTAAAAAGCCCCCAGTAATTTGCAAGTTATCTTCCTTTATTTAGAAAGAATATCAATCCAGGTATTAGGTATAGAAAAATAATAGGGGTTAAGGTTGGAATGATAGTATTTTCCTTTAAAAACTTGTTTAGGATTAAACCAATCTTTTTGTTCTTTAGTAGCAAGTAAAAAAGCTATCTCTTCTCCATAAGAAGGAACAAAAGTTCTCACGATCTTTACTATAGGAAAGACAGAAGCTATTAAAGGATAAGAAGACTTTAAAATTTGAGGGAAATAAATAGGAAGACTTGCTTGCTGGATAAAAACCCCTTTTTCATTTAAAACCCTATAAGCTTCTTTATAAAATTCATAGGTATATAAAGATTTAGCTGGTCCCACAGGATCAGTACAATCTACAATAAGAATATCAAACTCTTTTTCGGGGGATTCTTTAAGTCCTTCTAAACCATCCTTTATAATAAAGGAAACACGAGGATCATGGTAATTACCTGAAAATTTAAAAAAATACTTTTGACAGACTTCAAAAACAAGGGTGTCTATCTCAAATTGAATAATTTTTTTTATAGAGGGGATTTTTTGTAATTCCCTTAAAGCTCCTCCATCTCCCCCACCTATAATAAGAACTTTTTCTGGAGGTTTTTCGAGTAAACTTGCAGGAAGATAAGTTATAGTTTCGTGATAAATAAATTCGTCTTTTTCTGTAAATTGGACAATACCATCTAAAACAAGAAAATAACCCCAAAAGGGGTTTTTAAAAATTTGTATTTTTTGTAAGTTTTTTTCTTCAAATACTAATTCAACTTTATAAGCATGTCCAAAATTTCGGTGAATTTTTTCTTTCCACCAAAAGTTTCCAGTCAAGTTTCACCCCAATCTTCAGAAATTCCTCTAGATATTTCGGCTACATATACATTTTTAGGTTTAAGGTCTTTTTGTAAATTTTCAAGTATTTTATAAGCTTCTTCTTTGGTATCTGCTATTATATCAATGGCAGAATATCCATTTTCAGGCCAGGTATGAATGTATACATTAGCTCTTCCAGAACTTGCTTGTGCTGAAACTCCAAAGGGTTTAAACTGATAACTTATACTTCTTATATTGTTATTAGGGTTAGAGTTAGTAAGAGCAGATTTGAGAGCCCTTTCTACTATTTTAGCTTTAGCCAAAAGTTCAAAGGGAGAATCCCAGAACTCCACAATTAGATGGTAGCTCCATATATTTCGTTTAAGTGCACCTTGCTGGGTAGGAGTAATTTCAAATTTTTCTACTTGACAAAGAGTTTCAAATGCTCTCATAGCTCACCTCCCCCAGGCAAGGTGCCTGGCTTTTTTTGAATTTTTAAAGAAATAAAAAAATCGGGACGGGCGGATTTGAACCGCCGACCCCCCACACCCCAAGCGGGTGCGCTTCCAAACTGCGCTACGTCCCGATCTAAAAGACAAAAAATCCTTTCTTAACATTTTTTATAATAAAAAATTTTTTTCAAATGTCAATATGTAGGGAAACTGTTTATATAAAAAATTTAAAATATACTTATTATATGCTTGATCTAAAATGATATGGAAATTAAAATAATTCTAATTTATTTCACTTACGAAGTGCAAAAAGTGCATTGACAGTTGGGAAATTTTAGTCCATAATTTTTTTAAAAAAGCTAAATATTTAAATTTTATGGGGCACTCTTTTCAAATTTTACAAAAGAAAAAAGACCTTCTTTATAAACTAAATATCCTTTCTGTTGCTGCAAGGTATGATAATTCCTGTAGTAGTTCTGGAAGAAAAAGAGAAACTCCAGCCTATGGATTTGAAAATAGTTATTTAAGTGGAATTTACTATACCTGGACCTCAAGTGGAAAATGTGTTCCTCTTTTAAAAATTCTTTTAACCAATTATTGCATAAATAATTGTAAATATTGCATAAATCGCCGTATAAACGATGTTCCTCGAACTATTTTTTCTCCTGAAGAAATTGCTTATCTTACAGTAGAGCTATATCGCAAAAATTATATTGAAGGGCTCTTTTTAAGCTCAGGAATTTATCGTACACCAGATTATACTATGGAACTTATGTTAAGAACTGCAAGTATTTTAAGAAAAAAATATCTTTTTAGAGGCTATATTCATTTAAAATTAATTCCTGGAGCATCTCCTGAATTAGTAGCTTCCGCTTTAAAACTTGCTGATCGTGTAAGTTCAAATCTTGAACTTCCCACTGAAGAAAGTCTTAAAAAACTTGCTCCCGAAAAAAGTTTCCCTATACTTTTAAATCCATTAAAATTGATAAGAGACCTTTATGAGAATAAAGAAGTAAAAGCTCCAGCCTCAACTCAACTTATAATTGGTGCAACTCCCGATTCTGACAAAGTTATTTTATCTTTAGCTCAACAATTATATGCTCAGAAAATGGTAAGAAGGGTTTATTATTCAGCTTATATTCCTGTTAATAGAGATTCTGATCTTCCAGCTATAAAAGAACCTCCCTTTTTAAGAGAACATAGATTATATCAGGCAGATTGGCTCCTTCGTTTTTATGGATTTCAAGTTGATGAACTATTTCAAGAAGAAAAAAATTTGGATTTAAGATTTGATCCTAAATTTTCTTGGGCTATAAGAAATCTTCATTTCTTTCCAGTTGAGATTACTAAAGCTGATTATTGGGAATTAATAAGAGTTCCTGGAATAGGTCCAAGTTCTGCCAAAAAAATTTTGCAAGCTCGCAAATACGGAGTTCTTTCTGAAGAAGTTTTAAAAAACCTTGGAATTCCTTTAAAAAGGGCAAAACACTTTATTACCATTCACGGGAAGCCCTTAATTAATTCAAAAAAAGAAAAAACTTTTATTTATAGACAAACTGAACTTTTTTCTCTTGAAAAAGAAAATTTTGTGCTTTTTAATATTTAGTGTAATTTCTAACTCTTTCTAAGAATTCTTCAGCCAATTCTATAAAAGAAAGACTTGCCTTATTTTGAGGTTCATAGTCAATTACAGGCTTTCCAAAACTTGGAGCTTCGCTAACCCTTACACTTCTTGGAATAAGAGTATTAAAAACAATCCATTTAAAATGATTTTTAGCTTCCTCTGCTACTTCATGGGAAAGTCTATTTCTTTTATCATACATGGTTAAAACAAGACCAAAGAGAACTAAATCTGGATTAAAACTTTTTTTAATTCCTCTTAATGTTTTTACAAGAAGAGACAATCCCTCAAGAGCATAGTATTCACACTGTAAAGGAATAATAACCCCTTCACAGGCAGTAAGTATGTTTACTGTTATTAAACTTAATGAGGGTGGAGAATCTATAAATATAAAATCAAAAAGGTTTTTTAAAGGAAAACCATTAAAAGTGCTTTTTTCAATTAAATTTTTAAGTAGATACTCCCTTTCTGATAAGTTTACTAATTCAACTTCTAATCCAACAAGGTCAATAGAGGAAGGTAAAACATAAAGATTGAGATAAGGATTTTTAAGAAATCTTTCGCAATTTTCCTCTATCAAAGCTTGATAAATACTTTCTTCTTTATTTACCCTTATTCCTAATCCACTTCCTGCATTTGCTTGAGGGTCAAAGTCTATTAAAAGGACTTTATAATTTTTAAGACTTAATGCTCTTGCAAGATTTATGGCAACTGTTGTTTTTCCAACTCCTCCTTTTTGATTAATAAAAGCAAAAATTTTCATAAAATTACTTTAAAAAATGATAATAAAGATTGTTTATTAAAATTACTAAAAAGAAGATAAGGCTGATAAAACCGTTGACTGTAAAAAAGGCTTTATTAATTTTTGAAAGATCAGTTTCTTTAAGAAGACTATGTTCATAAGTCAAAAAAATAGCGATTAAAATAAGTCCCACAAAATATATCCAGGTTGTTTTAGGATAGAAATATCCAGTTAAAAGAAGAAGAAAAAAGGTTATTAAGTGTAAAAATTTAGCTATGCTTAATGCATTTTTTATTCCAAATTTTACAGGAATAGATTTTAGTCCCATTTTTTTATCAAATTCAATATCTTGCAAACTATAAAGAATATCAAAACTTGATACCCAACAAGCCATAGCTCCTGCAAGGAAAATAGCTATTAAAGAGACATTCTCATTTAAAGCTATATCAATAGCTATGGGTATTAAAAAATAAATTAATCCTAAAAAGAGATGGGGAAAATAGGTAAATCTTTTGGTAAATGGATAAATAAAAAGAAGAAATATAACTATAGGGCTTAGTAAAAAGGCTAAAAAATTTATTTTATAGCAGAAAAGTATAAAAAGAAACGAGCTAAAAAGGATAATAAGTTTTATCTCCCCATCTTTTACTAAACCTTGGGCATGAGGCCAGACAGAGGTTCTCGGATTTTTTTCATCAAAAGGCTTATCAATAAGTCTATTAAAAGCCATTCCAAGTGTTCTTGCAGAAATAAGAGCACCTAAAATGTACAAAATTTTTCCCCAAGAAGGAAAAATCTTATAAAGAATTAATAAACTTGCCAAACCAAAAGGTAAGGCAAAAATAGTATGTTCAAGTTTTAAAAGCTCTGAATAAAGTTTAAGCCTTTTTACAATTTTTTTCATAAAGCTTTAAGCAATATTTTGTATTTGTTCCCTTAAATTTTCTATAAGTTCCTTTATTTTAACTGCTATAATAGAAATTTCAGAAGACTGTGCTTTATTAGAAAGGGTATTTATTTCTCTAAACATCTCTTGGCAAATAAAATCAAGCTTTTTACCGCAATCCTCTTCTTCCATAGCATTTTCAAAATGGGAAATGTGGACTTTAAGTCTATCAAGCTCTTCAGTAAAATCAAATTTATCTAAAATATAAACTAATTCTTGATAAAATCTATTTTCATCTATTTCATAAAGATTAAATTCTTTAAAAAGTTTATCAATCCTACTTTTTAATTTTTCTCTACTTTCTTTTATAGTTTTTTCCTTCAATTCTTCAATTTTTAATGTTTCTTCTTTTAATTTCTCTAAATAGATTTTTAAAATGTTCTTTAAATTTCCCCCTTCTTTTAAGCGGGAGGCCTTAAGTTCTTCTAAGGCTTTACTTAGAGGAGGATATATTTCTTCCCAAAGCTTATCAAGTTCTTCTTCTTTTTCTTCTAAAAGAAGATATTCTCTAAATTTTAAAAAATCAGAAAAAGTTAAAGGCTCATCAAAGCCAAGTTCAGATTTTAAAAGGTTGAGAGATGTTTTTAGGTTTTTTGCAAGTTCCGTATCAATTAATATTTCCTTTTGGCTAAGCTCAGTTCCTATGCATTTGACTTGGATTTCAATTTTTCCTCTTTTGAATTCCTGAGAAACAAATTTTCTAATCTTCTCTTCTAAAAAAGTATATCTTTTTGGCAGTTTAAGAGATATATCTAAATATTTTGAATTTAAGCTTTTTGCATAAACAGTTATAGTATAATTGTCAGATTGAAAAACTCCTTTCCCGAATCCAGTCATGCTTTCCATAAAAACCTCTTAATTTGTTGCTAATTTTTCTTTTAAAAAATTTAGAATTTTTTCCTTTTCATTAGGACTAAACCAATATATATCAAGTTCTTTTTTGAACCAAGTAAGCTGTCTTTTAGCATAACGTCTTGTATCTCTTTGAATAAGTTCTATAGCCCTTTCTAAGGATAGCTTTCCTTGTAAATAATGAATAATATATTTATATCCTATGGCTTTAAAAGGTTTTAATTCTATAGAATATCCTTTTTCTAAAAGTTTTTTAACCTCTTCAATCCATCCTTTTTCAATCATTTTAATTACACGAAGATTAATTTTTTTATAAAGTTCTTTTCGTGGGAGGTTTAATCCTATTTTTATAAGGTTATATCTTTTTTTTCCGAAGAAAGGATTTCTTTTGTGAAAATAAGAAAAAGGCTTACCTGAAGTATATATTACTTCTAAAGCCCTTGCAATTCTTACTTTATCTTTGGGTGAAATTTTTTGAGCATATTCTGGATCAAGTTTTTTTAATTCTTCATAAAGAGAGGATAAATCTTGATTTGCCCTTTTTCTTAAATTTTCTCTTATTTCTTTCTCTACATCAATAGGAAAAAGTCCGTATTCTAAAGCTCTCAAATAAAGACCTGTACCTCCAACAAAAATGGGAATCTTTCCTCTTTTCCAAATTTCTTTAATTAAATTATCAGCTATTTCTACAAATTTAGCTGCATTAAATTCTTCATTAAGCTCAAGTAAATCGTATAAATGATGAGGGACCCTTTTCCTTTCTTCTTCTCCAGGCTTTGCAGTGCCTATATTTAACTCTTTATAAAATTGAAGGGAATCAAAATTTATTATTTCTCCATTTAGTTTTTCTCCTAAAAATACAGCAAGTTCTGATTTTCCAACTCCTGTAGGTCCTACTATAGCGATAATATTTTCCATTTCTACTTTTATCTCCTTCTAAGCTCTTTTTCTATTTCTTTTAAAGATAATTTTATATATATGGGTCTTCCGTGAGGACAGGTTTGAAGATTTTCAGAAAAAAATTTTTCAATTAAAAAATCTATCTCTTTTTCAGAAAGAATATCCCCCTTTTTTCTTGCAAGCAAACAAGCATATCTTTTTAAAACTTCAAGTTTTAATTCTTCTAAGTTAGAAAAAGGTTCTTCTAAAACTTTTTCCAAAACTTCTTTTATATCTATTTTAAAAATAGAAGGAACTTTCTTTAAGATAATTTTATCCTTTTCTAAAAGTTCAAGCTCAAATCCTATAGAGTGTAAAATTTTTCTTTTTTCCTCAAACTCTGAAAGATCGCTTGTAGTATTTAGTAATACCGGAATTAACAATTCTTGAGAAGGACATTTAGAAAAATTCTTTTTTAAATCCTCAAATATTATTCTCTCTGAAAGAGCATGTTGATCAATTATATAAAGGTCTTCCTCTCTTTCTACTAAAAGATAAGTATTTAAGAAGGTTCCTAAATATTTAGGAGAGATTTTTTTAAAATCCGGGAAAATAGAGGGAGTTTTTCTTTCTAAATAAAAAGAAATACTTTCTTTAGGATAATCTAAAGATATATCTTCTTTTATTTGATGAGAAAAGGGATGTCTTTCTCTTTCGTAATAAAAAGTTTTTTTGCTAAAAAACTCTTCTAAAGCTTTATTTAAGGCAAGAAAAAGCGTTTTTTCATCTTTAAATCTTACTTCCCATTTAGCAGGATGCACATTAACATCAATAAGGTGATAAGGAGCTTTTATGGAAATTATTCCTGCAGGAAATCCCAGATTCCCATAAAAAGGTTTTAAAACATTTATAATCATTTTGGTTAATTTTTCATCTTTAATCCATCTTTTATTAACTAGAAAATAAAGATATTTTGTGTGAGAAAAAGTTTTGGAGGTATCTGTAAGAATTAAGAAAATTGAATAAGGAGGTAAATCTAAAATTAAATCTTTAAAAAAAGATTTTTCCAATCCAATTATATAGCTAAGAAGCTCTCTTTCATTTCCTCCCTCCCAGAAAAAAAGCGTATTTTCTTTATTTTCTTCTATACTTTTTACTTGATATTTAGTTTCTGGAGAACAAAGGCTTAATCCTCTTATAATTTCCATTGTTTTAAAAGTTTCAGTTCTTGGAGTTTTTAAAAAAGCTTTTCTTGCAGGTAAATTTAAAAAAAGATCTTCCACTTTTACTAAAGTTCCTTTATTTAAATGAACTGGCTTAAAATAAATTTCTTTACCAAATTCTACTTTAATTTCATAGGCAGAATCGTAATCTACATGTTTACTTAAAATGGTCAATTTAGAGACTTGAGAAATACTTGCTAAAGCCTCCCCTCTAAAACCAAAGGTGACAATTTTAAAAATATCAGAAAGGGTTTTTATTTTACTTGTAGCAAAATGTTTGTAACAGATTTTTAAGTCTTCTGGTTCTATACCTTCTCCGTCATCATAAACAGAAACTTCTTTAATTCCACCTTCTCTCAAATTTATCTTTATAAAACTTGCTTTTGCATCAAAGGCATTTTCTATCAATTCCTTTACTACTGATGCAGGTCTTTCTACAATTTCTCCTGCAGCTATTTTTGATCTAATCTCTTCGGAAAGAATTTGAATTTTGGGCATAAGTTATATGTTTAAAAGGCTTATAAGTTCTTTACAAAAGATTTCACATTTTTTTAAAGCTTCTTTTTCTTCTTCAAGGAGGTTTATTTCTATAATTTTTTCTACCCCATTTTTTCCAAGGATAACAGGGACTCCCAAAAATACTCCGTTTATTCCGTATTCTCCTTCTAAATAAACAGAACAAGTTAAAACCCTTTTTTCATCTTTTAAAATACTTTCTGTCATCTCAGCTATAGCAAGTCCAGGGGTAATAAAGGCGCTTCCTGTTTTTAAATAAGATACTATTTCTGATCCGCCAAATTTAGTTCTTTTAATTATTTCTTCTATTTTTTCTGAAGGTAAAAGTTCTGTAATAGGTATTCCTGAAACATTGGCAAATCTTACTAAAGGAAGCATTAAATCTCCATGAACACCCATTACTAAAGCTTGAACATCCTTAGGAGAGACACCACAAGCTTCGGCTATAAAATAGCGATATCTTGCTGAATCAAGCACACCAGCCATACCTATAACTCTATTTTTAGGAAAATTGGTTATCTTATAGGCTACATAAACCATAGCATCAAGAGGATTAGAAACAACTATCACTATGCTATCTTTAGCAAATTCTCTTACTTTTTCTGAACAAGCTTTAACAATTTCTTTATTTATGTTTAAAAGATCTTCTCTTGACATACCTGGCTCTCTTGGTTTTCCAGCAGTAATAATTACTATATCAGAATCTTTAATACTTGAAAAATCTTCTGTTCCCCAAATTTTACAAGAAGCTCCAAAAAGAGGGTTACTCTGAGCTAAATCTAAAGCTTTACCTTTGGCAAGGTCAGGGATAATGTCAACTAATACTATTTCTTCTACCAAGTTTTTAGCTATAGCCCAATTGGCACAGCTTGTTCCAACTGCTCCTGCACCAATAATAGATAACTTAGCCATTTTCTCCTCCTTCAAATAATTTGAGCCAAGCCTTAAAAATTTCTACCTTTTCTTCTCCATAATTTTTAAGGTCTTTAATAATTTCATCTACAGATTTTTCTCTTATACTACCATCAGGTTGTTTAGAAAAAAATTTATCTGCAAAGGCAATAATTTTTTCTTCTAAACTAACAGGCACCATGTCTCTCTCAGGAAGGGGTAATTTTTTCTTCACAATTTCCTCTTTAGTTATTCCAGCTCCTATATGTCTTTCACATACAAGAGCATGCTTAGGAAGACCTTCTTTTTCAAGAAGTATCCTTCCAAGATATCCGTGAGCAATATAAGGATATTTACCTTCTTCATTAAGTTTGGGAATATAAGTAAAAATTATTCCTATATCATGAAGCATAGCTGCCGAATAAATAAAATCTTTATCAAGATTTTTAAATTTTTTTGCAATTTCTAAAGCCTTCTTAGCTACAGCAGAAGAATGCTTTATCAAAACTTCCTTGAGCTTAGGTTTAGCGGAGTAGTATTTTTCAATAATTTTAAGAGGGTCCATTTAATTTTTAAGTTTCTTTTTCTAAGGATGGATTAATAATAAATTTTAAATTTTTAAATAGGGGTTTTAAATTAGGGGGAGTAAAACTTTCAAGTTTTTCAAGAATTTCTAAAGTTTGAGAAGAAAGAATTTGAAGATAATAATGATTGGGAACTTCAATAATTAAAGTTCCATGGTTAAAGGAGAAAGGTCTTGTTTTTTTTGAAAGATCTGAAAGAATAATTTTTTCCCAGTTTTTTTGAGCTAATTCAAGAGCAATTATACTTTTTTTAACCTCTGGAGGAAGGTTTAATTCTTTAAGAATTTCTTTAAAAGAAAGCATTTTATACCTCTTTAAAAATTTCTTCTAAGGATTTATAAACTTTATCTTGTAACATCTTTAAAAACTCTTCTGTTTCTGCTTCAAATCTTAAAACAAGAACTGGTTGAGTATTGGAGGCTCTTACTAAAGCCCATCCTTCCTTAAATTCAATTCTTGCTCCATCAACATCAATTACATTTAAGCCTTCATTTTTAAATTTTTTTACTAATCTTTCAACCACTTTAAATTTTGTCTCATCTGGGCATTCTTTTCTTATTTCAGGTGTAGAATACATTTTAGGGATATCTTTTAAATATTCAGAAAGGGGGATATTATTTTGAGATAGGATTTCGGCAATTCTTAAAGAAGCATATACACAGTCATCAAATCCAAACCATTTGTCTGCGAAAAAGATATGTCCACTCATTTCTCCTGCAAGAAGTGCCTTTTCTTCTTTCATTTTGTTTTTAATAAGGGAATGACCTGTTTTCCACATAATAGGTATTCCGCCAAGTTTAGATATAGTTTCATATAGGGTTCGGGAACATTTAACTTCTCCAATTATTTTTGCTCCAGGATATTTTTTTAATAAATCTTTAGCAAAAATAATTAAAAGCTGATCTCCCCAAATAATATTTCCTTTTTCATCAATAACTCCTAACCTATCTCCATCTCCATCATATCCAAAACCTACTTCATACCCATCTTTTAAAACCTTTTCTTTGAGCCACTTTAAATTTTCAGGAACAACAGGATCAGGGAAGTGATTAGGAAAAGTTCCATCTAATTCACAAAAAAGGCATTCTACTTTACATCCAAGCCTTTTAAAAATTTCAGGAGCTGTTAAACTACAAACTCCATTTCCTGGATCTATAACTACTTTTAATGGTCTTTTTAATTTTATATTGTTACAAACGTAATCTATATATTTATTTAAAACCTCTCTTTCTTCAACTTTTCCGTCTCCTTTTTCATAATCTTTTTTTTCTATAATTTTTCTTATTTCTTGAATTTGGGGTCCAAAAATTGTATCCTTTCCTACACAGATTTTTAAACCGTTAAATTCTGGAGGGTTGTGTGAACCTGTAACTTGAATTCCTCCATCAGAATCTTCAAAGAAAAAAAGAGAAAAATACATTACAGGTGTAGGGCAAATTTCTATATTTATCACTTCAACCCCAGTTGATAAAATTCCTTCAATGAGTGCATTTTGTAAAGAAGGAGAGGAGAGTCTCCCATCTCTTCCGCAACAAATTTTTTTACCCCCCTTTCTTTTAATAATTGTTCCATAAGCCTTTCCAATTTCTTTAACCACCTCTTCTGTAAAATCTTCCCCAACTCTTCCCCTAATATCATACTCTCTAAAAATATAAGGACTTATCTTCATAAATAAATTTCTCCTACTCAAAATTTATTTAATTATAAACTAAAACTTGTTAAATAAAACCTACATAAATTAAAATAATTCTTAATTTATCTCACTTACGAAGTATGAGAAGTTGAAAGGAAAAGCTATTATGTTATCATTTATATAATAAAAAGATGATATATATTTAGATCATCGGTTTCAATAAACATATTTTTTAAAAAAGGGTATTGCTATACAAGAGGACTTCCATTTTTACACAATTTATACTTTAGCACGAGTAGCTGGTTTTAATTCTGAGAATTCCTATATTATTGCTTATTCTTCTCAGCATACTGACGATGCAAAATACGAACATGTCTTAGAGTTTGAAAATGGCGGTCGATTTCAACAAGTTCTTACTGCTCATAGATTCTTGGATCTTAATGCATTAACGAAATCTACCTGTTATAGAATATGGGTGCCCTTTCACTTTCTTCCGGGGAACTTAGGTCTAAATTTTTATGAAAGGATGTTAACTCGAGCCAATAGTGTAGTTGCTCAAAAGATTATAGATCATTTTTTATCTTTACCACTAAAATCGTATAGTTTACACCTTTTAGGCGTTATCTTGCATGTTTATGCTGATACATGGTCTCATCAGAATTTTATGGGTTTAGAACATGATATGAATGATGTAAAAAACTTGAAAGTTGAAGGAGAAACAAAGCAGTCTATAAAAGACTTATTGGAAAGACTAAAAGAAAAAATTGCAGAATATGCTTTTCCCAAATTAGGTCATGCTCAAGCTGGGACAATTCCTGATGAACCTTATAGAATTTGGGAATATGAGGATTATAAAGGTAGATATTTTAAAATATCTAATTTAGAACGTTCATTAGATGCAGCTCAAAATTGCTATATGGTATTGTTGAAATTTTTAAAAAGCTTTCCGCAGTTTTCAACTCGTTTATCCATACCCTGGCAAAATATCGTAAATAAAATAGGTGAACTTTTTAGCATAAAAGGAGACCTTGAAGATAGAAAAACTGTATGGAAAGAGGCAATTTCAAATGGTGAATTTGATTTTGAGCTCGAAAATAAGGATATCGGTCTTAGTTATAATGATAGGGAATGGTTTAAAGCAGCAGTAGAAGTAATAAAAAAAGAGGGCGAGCCAGATAAATATATAAGAAAAGAGGGATTTGAGAAAAGTAATTGGAAATACTTTCATGATGCTGCAGCATATTATAGATTTTTTGTGCTTCATGAAATTCTCCCTGAATATGGCATTATCTGTGGTTAAAAATGCCTGTAGTACTGTTGATTGGGTAAAAGAAAAGGATATGGTAGCTTCCATAGGGGTAGACTAAAAACATTATATTAAATTATCCACTTATAAAGTGTGGAAAGTTGAAAAAATTTTATAAAGGGATATAAAATAAAGTTGTGAAGTTTTTTGAGCATTGGATTTTAGTTAAAGCTGATTCAGAAAAGGAAGCAAAAATTCATATAAAGTCCTTTTTAGATAAATATGAATTACTTTATTATGACAAAATAGAGTTTTTAGAAACTCTTAGAGGAGATGAGATCAAATTTTTTGATAACCTTTATTCTTTTATAAATTCAAATAAAGAGGTTATAAAATCCTTTATAAATGAATTAGAAGAAGAAGGTTATAAAACTTTAAGAGATTTAAGAGAACTTCCGCAAGGATATCTTTCCAAAATATTACATACCCTTGTCCATCTTATAGATGGTTTTATGGGGATTGATAGCTATTTTTATAATTTGATTGAAGATTCTCATTTTGTGTCAAAAAAAGAAATTTATGCTATTCAAAGAGAACCAGAGAAATATTATTTAGTTAAAATAAGAGGATATTCGGAGGTTTCAGAACCTCTTTTTGAATGGTTGAAACCCTTAATGAAAAAAGAGAAAGATAATATTAAATAAAAGGGGGGTTAAAATGGAGAGGATTTACAAAATCTTTTTAGGTATAATTCTTATAATTTTAATTAGTTTTTCTGTAAGTTTATCTAAAAGTAATAAAAAAATTTTAATGATTATTGCTCATCAAAATTTTAGAGATGAGGAATTATTAATTCCCAAAAAACTTTTTGAAAATGAGGGTTATAGTGTGGTTATAGCTTCAACCTCTTTAAAATCAGCTAAAGGGATGCTTGGTGCTGTAGTTACACCTCAAATTTTAATTGATCAAGTTAAAGTAGATGAATATGAGGCTATAGTTTTTGTAGGGGGAGTAGGCGCTCAAGAATATTTTAATCACCCTATAGCTCATAAAATAGCAAAAGAAGCTGTTAATAAAGGTAAAATTCTTGCAGCTATTTGCATTGCTCCAAGAATATTAGCTGAAGCTGGAGTTTTAAAAGGAAAAAAGGCAACCGTATGGGCCTCAGAAGGAAAAATTTTAGAAGAAAAAGGAGCAAATTATACAGGAAAATCAGTTGAGGTTGACGGAAATATAGTTACAGGCTCTGGTCCTCAAGCTGCAGAGGAGTTTGCTAAAAGTATAATAAAACTTTTAAAAGCTAAAAAATAAATTTTATTTTTGATTTATTAATTTTTTTAATTCTAAATAGGTTTCTCTTACTTTATAAACATAATCTAAGTAAATAGGAAGTTCAGAAAGTGGAATAGCTTGCGGTCCGTCACAGAGAGCTTTATCAGGTTCTGGATGGAATTCAACTAATACTGCATTAGCACCAGCAATTATACCCTGAGCAGTAATATGATAAATGTCTCTTATTCCATCTGAGGATTTTATCCTTGTGCCAATAGGATGAGATGGATCAATACATACAGGAAGTCTTGTAAGTCTTTTAACTACAGGAACATGAGCAAAATCAGTTAAATTTCTGTGAGGGTCTCCCAAATGGGTTCTTACTCCTCTTAGGCAAAAAATAATTTTAGTATTACCTTCTGAAGCAATATATTCAGCTGCATTAAGACTTTCTTCTAAAGCAAGTCCATATCCCCTTTTATACAAAATTGGAAAATCCTGCTGTCTGCCTACTGCTTTTAATAATTCAAAATTTTGAGCATTTCTTGTTCCTATTTGCAAAATTACTCCACAAGGATTTCCAGTAAGTTCAAGAGCTTCTTTTATTTCATCTATATGGTAAGGAGCAAGGACCTCCATTACAATTATTTTAATTCCGTATTTTCCAGCTAAATCAAAAAGCCAGGGGAGACAATCTTTACCATGTCCCTGGAAATCATAGGGAGAAGTTCTTGGTTTATATGCTCCCATGCGGGCACAGCATACATTATTTTCTTTTAAAGTTTCAAAAACTTTTTTCACATTTTCATAGGTATCAACTGCACAAAGACCAGCAAAGATGTGAAAAGAATCTTGATTAAATTGGATTCCCTTATACTCAAATCCCAGATCAATTAGTATGCCGTGTCTTCCAATTAATCTATATTTAGCTGTTACTCTTATAGCTCTCTCTACACCTGGTAAACTTCCTATTTCTTCTTGAGAAACCATATAGTTTTCCCCTATGAGGTGAATTTCAAGAAGATTTCGTGTAACTCCTTTATGTTCCATAACTTTTATTTGTAAGTGAGGAAATCGTTCTAAATAAGTCATTAAAGATTTAAATTCAGGACTTTCTTTAGTAACGTGAGCTTCCATAATAATAATCATTACTTTTAACCCCCCTTTATAGGTTATTAATTTCAGTAAATCTCAAATTTTAATTTTTGCAAGTCTTTACAATTAATTGGCAAAGTCCAAAAATAGGTTAAAATTTTAAAAAAATAATAGTTTAAGGAGGTATACTTTGAATCCACGAATAATTTTTTTTGATACCACTTTAAGAGATGGAGAACAATCTCCAGGAGTTTCATTAGATTTAAAGCAAAAAGTAGAAATAGGAAAAGCTCTTGCAGAACTTGGCATAGACGTTATTGAAGGAGGTTTTCCTATTACCTCACCTGGAGATTTTGAGGCAGTAAAAACTCTTGCCAGAGAAATTAAAGGGGTAACTATTGCTGCACTTGCAAGAGCAAATAGAAAGGATATAGAAATTGCTTGGGAAGCTTTAAAAAAAGCTGAATCTCCAAGAATACATACCTTTATTGCCACTTCAGATATTCATCTAAAATATAAACTTAAAAAAACTAGGGAAGAAGTTTTAGAAATTGCAAAAGAAGCAGTTAAATATGCTCTTTCTTTTTGTCCAGATGTAGAATTTTCTGCTGAAGATGCCACCCGTAGTGATTGGGAGTATTTAGCTAAGGTTATTTTAGAGGCAGTCAAAGTGGGAGCAAAAACTATCAATATTCCTGATACAGTGGGATATACAGTTCCTCATGAATACTACAATCTTATTAAATTTTTAATAGAAAAACTTATTTCTGCAGGTTATGAAGAAGCACTCAAAAATGGTAGCTTAAGGATTTCAGTTCATTGTCATAATGATCTTGGTTTGGCAGTTGCTAATTCACTTTCAGCTATTTTAGCAGGAGCAACTCAGGTGGAAGGAACTATAAATGGAATTGGAGAAAGAGCAGGGAATGCAGCTTTAGAAGAAATTATTATGACACTTAAAACAAGAAAAGATTTTTTTGAAAAACAGTTGGGATATCCTCTTCAAATTAATATAAACACAAAAAATATTGTTCCTACAAGTCATCTTGTTTCTAAATATACAGGAATGTTTGTTCAGCCTAACAAAGCCGTTGTTGGAGCAAATGCTTTTGCTCACGAATCTGGTATTCATCAACACGGTGTAATTTGTGAGAGATCAACTTATGAAATTATTAATCCAGAAGATGTAGGGTGGACAGGTTCAGCTATTGTTCTTGGTAAACACTCCGGAAGACATGCTATAGGGTTTAAATTGAGAAGTAAAGGCTGGCAATTTGATGATGAGGTATTAAGTGAAATTTTCGAAAAATTTCGTACTGAAATAAAGGATGTGCTTAAAAAGATAGATGACGAATATTTAGAGGGTATCCTTATAGATTTATTTTTAGAAAAAGAATATAGATATCATCTTGTTTCTTCACAAGTTATAAGCGTTTATAGTGGTTCTTTAAAGCCTATTGCTCAAGTAGAAATAGAGGATAAAAGAGAAGGTAAAAAAGTTTCAATTGGACTTGGAGTTGGTCCTATTGATGCAGCTTATAAAGCAGTAGCAGAAGCTTTAGGTTATTCCTTTGATAAGAAAGAAGGGAAGGAGTTTTTAAACCTTATAGATTTTCATATAAGTGCCCTCACTGGAGGAACATCAGCAGAAGGTGTTTGTGGTTTGATTATTGAAAATGAAAAAGGATTAAGAACTGCAGGTCTTGGGAAAGATGGAGATATAGTAATTGCAAGTTTAAAAGCTTTACTTAAGGCTTTAAATCGTTTAGAAGTCTATAAAGAAAAAGGAGAAGAGTTTAAAAAGAAAGTACTTACTTTTAAGGATTAAGAAGTCTTTTTTAATAAAAAGAGCCTCTGTGTGGCTTTATTTGCCCATTCACTATCTGGATTCAAATAAATTATGGATTGCCATAATTCTTCTGCCTTTTCTCTCTCCCCCTTTTTAAAATAAATTTCCCCGAGATAATATCTTGCTTCTCCAGAGGTTTTGTCTAATTTCAAAGCTTGCTGAAAATAAAATTCTGCTGAGTTAAGATCTCCTTCATTTAAATATATCAGTCCTAAATAAATTAAAGTTTTAGGATAGCGAGGATTTTCTCTAAATGCGTCAAGAAGAGTAGATATAGCTTTATCTTTGTCTTTAAGTTGATAATAAGCCCAGCCAAGATTTGTACGAGCAATAAAAGAATTCACATAATAAGGATTTTTAAGAGCTTTATCAAAATACTCTATAGCTTCTTTATATTTTTCTTGTAACATTTTAAGCGAGCCTAAATTATTATAAGCTTCAGAAAAATTAGGATCCAATCTAACAGCTTCATTTAAATTTTCTTCAGCTTTTGAATATTCATTTTTCCCCATATAAACAAGTCCAAGAAGATTATATATTTCTGGATCACATTTATCAGCACTTTTAGCTAACTCAAGTTCATTTAAGGCTTCAGTATATCGATTTTCTTTGATGTAAATTTTTGCAACCTCCTTATGAGAGGCAGCTTTTTCTGAATAATATTCCTTTTGAGCTTTACAGGAAAATAAAATTAAATTTAAAATTATAAAAAGAATTAAGAATTTTGGCTTCATAGTTTTCACCCTTCTATGAATTTTATATATACTTTTCTTGTTCTTGGGCCATCATATTCTGCAAAAAATAACCTCTGCCAGGTCCCAAGGACAAGTTTACCTTTTTCTACAATTAAAATTAAAGAAGGTCCTGTAAGACTTGATTTTACATGTCCAGGGGAATTACCTTCAAGATGCCTATAGTTAAAATTTTGAGGAGCTATTTTATCAAAAATATTTAAAATATCCTCCTTTACTGCAGGATCAGCCCCCTCATTTACAATTACTCCTGCAGTAGTATGGGGAACATATATAATACAAATCCCATCCTTAGAAGGTAATACCTTTTCAATTTCTTGAGTAATATCTATCAATTCTTCTTTTTTACTTGATTTTATTGTAATTACCTCCATTAGGCTTTATAATATTTATAAAATCTCAAAAGTCAAGATAAAAATGAAAAAAATTTTAGTAATTCTTCTTTTTTATTTAATAATTTTTTCATTTTCTTTTTTAAAAGCAGAAACCATTATTATCATTGATAAAAGCAGAAAAACTTTGGAAATTAAAGGAAAAGAAAAAATAATAGCCTCATATGAAATAGGACTTGGTTTGGAAAGCACACTTCCCAAGGAAAAAAAGGGAGATTTTTTAACTCCAGAAGGTATTTTTAAAATAGTTGATATAAAAACCTCAGAGGAGTATAAATATTTTCTTGAACTTAATTATCCCAATTTAAATGATCTAGCATTAGCTTATTATAAAGGGATAATAGAAAAAGAAAAATTTATAAAATGGATAAATAGGCTTGAAAATTCCGAAACTTTAAAAGATAGTTTACTTGGAGGGGAAATTGGTATTCACGGAGGGGGAGCTTTTAAGTGGGAGAAAAAAAATGGCAAACTTTATAAAAATTATCATTGGACCAAGGGTTGTATAGCTTTAGATAATAAGGATTTATTAGAACTTTTGAAATATATTAAGAGTGGACAGAAAGTTTTTATTTTAAATTCTCAAAAAAAGCTCTATGATATACTTAAAAAATTTGTTTATCCTACCAAAATAAAACCTTTTGAAATTTTTGAGGGTGAGTTATACTTAAAATTAAATGAAGATACCTATATTAATTTTCATCTTATAGAAAATTACCAGGGTTTTAAAAAATTGATTATTAAAAAGTGGGTTAGAGGTGCTTTAAAAGAACAAATAGAAAGTGATGAAAGTGGTAACATCTCAAATAAAGAAGATAATTTAAAAAAACTTTTTATAGAAAATTTAGAAAATCTTTTAAAACCTTATAAACAACTTGAAATATAAAAATGGAAATTATAAAAGAAATTTCCAAAATGAAAGAAATTAGTAATTTTTGGAAAAAAAAGGATTATAAAATATCTTTTGTTCCTACTCTTGGATTTTTACATGAAGCACATCTTTCTCTGGTAAGAAAAGCAAAAGAATTGGGAGATAAAACTGTGGTGAGTATATTTGTTAATCCTTTACAATTTGGTCCTAAAGAAGATTTTAAGGAATATCCAAGGGATTTAGAGAGAGATTTAGCTCTTCTTGAAAAGGAAAAGGTTGATGTGGTTTTTATTCCAGAAACTGAAGAAATGTATCCTTCTGATTTTCAGACCTATGTTGAGGTTACTAAGCTAACTACCGGACTTTGCGGGGCTTTTAGACCAGGACATTTTAAAGGAGTAACTACAGTGGTTTTAAAACTTTTTAATATTATTAATCCTGATATAGCTATTTTTGGAGAAAAAGATTATCAACAGCTCCAAGTGATAAGACAAATGGTAAAAGATTTAAATTTGAATATAGAGATTGTAGCTCACCCTACTGTAAGAGAAAAAGACGGGCTTGCTATGAGTTCAAGAAACATATATTTGTCTCCAGAAGAAAGAAAATCTGCAAGTTCTCTTTATAAAGCTCTTCTTCTTGCTAAAGAGCTTATAAAAAGAGGAGAAAGAGATTCTCAAAAGATAAAAGAAGAAATAGAAAAATTTATTCATTCCTTTCCTTTTACCAAAGTTCAGTATATTGAATTTGTTGACCCCTTAACTCTTGAGCCTGTTAAAGAAATAGAAAAATCTGTTGTCTGTGCCTTAGCTGTATTTGTGGGAAAGGCAAGGTTAATAGATAATATGTTTATAAATCTAGAATAAAATGTTTATAAAACTTTTAAAAAGTAAAATTCATTTAGCAACTGTTACAGGAAAAAATCTTTTTTATGAGGGAAGCCTCACTCTTGATAAAGAAATAATGGAAAAAGCTAATCTTAAGCCTTTTGAAGCTGTCTGGATATATAATTTAACTAATGGAAAAAGATTTGAGACTTATGTAATAGAGGGTAATAAAGGTGAAGTAATCTTAAACGGAGCAGCCGCAAGACTTGGAGAGATAGGAGATAAAATAATTATTGTTTCTTATACTTGGGTATCACAGGAAAAAATTAAAGATTTTAAAACCCTTTTAGTTTACCTAACAGAGAGAAACGAAATAAAAGAGATAAAATTAAGTTCTTAAAATCTTTAATGTTTAAAATTTATCCTGTAAGTCTTGGCTGTCCAAAAAACAAGGCAGATTTTGAAAAACTTTTATATATATTATCTAAAAAGAATTACCAAATAGTTCTTTCTCCTGAAGAAGCAAATATTCTCTGGATAAACACTTGTGCATTTATAAGACCAGCTGTGGAAGAAGCAATAGAAAATATTTTGGAATTGGGGAAGAAAAAAAAGAATAGTCAAAAATTAATTGTTTCTGGATGCCTAACTGCAAGATACGGGAAAGAAGTTTTAAAAAAACTTTTGCCAGAGGTAGATGATTTTCTTGGAATAGAGCCTTTTAAAAAATTTACCCCAAAAGAACCTCTTGAAAGAATTCTTACAGAAAGCCCCTTTTATGCATACTTAAAAATTTCAGAAGGATGTAATTATAAATGCTCTTATTGTACTATTCCCAAAATAAGAGGTCCTTTAAGAAGTAGACCTATAGAAGAAATTTTAAAGGAAGCTAAAATTCTTTTAAAAAAGGGAGTAAAAGAGATAATTTTAGTTGCTCAAGATATTACTTCTTATGGAAAAGATAGAGGAGAAAAAGAAGGGTTATTAAAGCTTATTTCTCTTCTATCAACACTTCCTCATAATTTTAGAATAAGACTTCTTTACCTTCACCCAGCTAATATTAATAAAAAATTTGTTAGAGAGGTACTTCTTAATCCTAAGGTAGTTTCCTATTTTGATATCCCCATTCAACATGCTCATCCTGAGATTTTAAAGAAAATGAGAAGACCTATAAATATAGAAAAAATCAAAGAAATAATAGCTTATATAAGAGAGATTAATCCTTTTTCAGCTATAAGAACTACTATAATAGTAGGGTTCCCAGGAGAAGGAGAAAAAGAGTTTTTAACTCTTTGTGACTTCATAAAGGAGGTAGAATTTGATCATCTTGGAGTTTTTATTTTTTATCAAGAAGAGGGAACTATAGCTGAGGCCCTTTTACCTAAGGTTCCTTATAAAGAGAAAATAAAAAGAAAAAGAGAAATTATGAAAATTCAAAAAGAAATTTCTAAAAAGAGATTAGAAATGAGAATTGGCAAAGAAGAAGAGGTTTTGGTTTTAGGAGAAGATTTAAAAGGAAGGTTTTTTGGGATAGCTAAAATTCAATCTCCAGTAATAGATGGAATAACTTATCTTTTTTCAAATAAAAAATTAATTTATCCAGGTGATTTAGTAAAGGTTAAAATAAAGAAAGCTAATTTTTATGATCTTTGGGGAGAAATTATTTAAAGGATAAACTTAACTAGTTCTACATCTGAAATAATATTTTCTAATTTTTCTCTTACGTACTCAGGAGTAATAACTATTTTTGTTGGAGCAATATCTGGTGCAGAGAAAGATATATCTTCTAATACCTTTTCTACAACTGTATAAAGTCTTCTTGCACCAATATTTTCCATTTTTTCATTTATTTCATAAGCAATTTTTGCCATCTCTTCTATAGATTCCTTAGTGAATTCTAATTCCACCCCTTCTGTTTCCAAAAGAGCCTGATATTGTTTTATAATAGCATTTTCTGGTTCAGTTAATATCCTTACAAAATCATCCTTAGTTAAGGAATCAAGTTCTACCCTTATAGGGAATCTTCCTTGAAGTTCAGGGATTAGATCAGATGGTTTAGCAATATGGAATGCTCCACTTCCTATAAATAAAATATAATCAGTTTTTACCATTCCGTAACGGGTATTTACAGTTGTTCCTTCAACGATAGGTAAAAGGTCCCTTTGAACACCCTCTCTTGAAACATCAGGACCATGTGTTTCTCCTCTACTGGTAATTTTGTCTATTTCGTCAATAAAAATAATACCACTTGTTTCAGTTCTATATATAGCCTCTCTTATTACTTTATCCATATCTATTAATTTGTTTGCTTCTTCTTTAGTTAAAATTTCTAAAGCTTCTTTTACCTTAACTTTTCTTTTCTTTGTTCTAAAAGGAAGAAAAGTAGAAAGCATATCTCTTAACTGCATTTCAATTTCTTCTAAACCTGATGCTGCAAGAATTTCTATAGCAGGTGTTTTTTGGGCAGGTTCAATTTCAATTTCTACATATCTTTCATCTAAAGCACCATCTTTTAGCATTTTTAGGAATTTTTCTTTAGTTAATGGATCATATTCTACTTTTGAAGAAGAAACTGGAATAAGAAGATCTACTAAACGTTCTTCAGCATTTTTTCTTGCCTTTTCTAAAACTCTCTTTTCTTCTTCAGCTTTAACCATTTGCACTGCGATATGAGTTAGATCTCTTATCATAGATTCTACATCTCTTCCCACATATCCTACTTCAGTAAATTTAGTTGCTTCAACTTTTAAAAAAGGGGAGTGGGAAAGTTTAGCAAGTCTTCTTGCAATCTCAGTTTTACCAACACCTGTTGGACCAATCATAAGAATGTTTTTGGGATAAATTTCTTCTTTTAAAGGTCCTTTTATTTGTTGCCTTCTCCAGCGATTTCTCATAGCAATGGCAACAGCTTTTTTTGCTCTTTCTTGTCCCACTATATAGCGATTTAACTCTTCTACTATTTCTTTAGGTGTAAGTTCTTTATTATTCATAGCTCCTCAATTATGATTTCAGAATTAGTGTATATACAGATTTCACCTGCAATTTTTATTGAAATTTCAGCAATTTCTTTAGCAGAAAAATTTGTATGCCTCAATAAAGCCTTAGCAGCTGCAAGAGCCATTGGTCCACCAGATCCTATAGCTACCACATTCTCATCTGGTTCCACTACATCTCCTGCGCCGGAAATAATAAGCATATGCTCGCTATCACAGGCAATAAGAAAAGCCTCTAATCTTCTCAAAGCCTTATCAGTTCTCCAATCCTTAGCAAGTTCTACAGCAGCTCTTAAAAGTTGTCCTCCATAAGCCTCAAGTTTTTTTTCTAATCTTTCAAAAAGAGTAAGGGCATCAGCTGTTGTACCGGCAAAACCTGCCAATACCTTTCCTTTATAAAGTTTTCTTATCTTTTTAGCTTTATGTTTTATTATGGTATTTCCAAGGGTAACTTGTCCATCTCCCGCCATTGCAATTTTGCCCTCTCTTTTTATAGCAATAACAGTAGTTCCTTTAAACATGTTATAAGTTATACCATAATTCAAGAAATTAAAAAGTCCTTGAATTTTTTTAGATTAAATAATATTTTATAATAAAAATTAAAAATTAAAATTTTTTAGGGGTGAGGGAGGAAATATGGAGATAAAAAAGCTAAAAAAAATTTCTGATTATGAATGGGAGATCTCTCCTTATGAGGATATGAAAGTTCCTGGAAAGATTTTTGCTGATGAAAAGCTTATTGAAGAAATGGATGAAAAAGTCTATGAACAAGTTTGCAATGTAGCAAGTTTACCTGGTATTGTAAAGGCCTCTATTGCTATGCCTGATGCTCATTGGGGTTATGGATTTCCTATAGGAGGAGTAGCTGCCTTTGATCCAGATGAAGGAGGGATTATTTCAGTAGGTGGTGTAGGATATGATATTTCTTGTGGGGTAAGAACTCTTCTAAGTCCTTTAACTAAGGAGGAAGTAGAGCCTCATTTAGAAAAACTTGTTAAAGAACTTTTTGAAGCAGTACCTTCTGGTGTTGGTTCTGAGGGAGAGATAAAACTTTCTCCTTCTCAGTTAGATGAAGTTTTAATAGGAGGTGCTAGATGGGCTGTTGAAAAGGGATATGGAGAGCCAGAAGATCTTGAATATATTGAGGAAAAAGGATGCATGCCTGGTGCTGATCCATCTTATGTTTCTATGGAAGCTAAAAAAAGACAACATAGACAAGTAGGAACTCTTGGTTCAGGAAATCATTATCTTGAAATCCAATATGTAGCAGAAATTTATGATAAAAAGACTGCCTCTGCTTTTGGATTATTTAAAGATCAGGTAGTTATTACCTTTCATTGTGGATCAAGAGCTCTTGGGCATCAAATAGCAACTGATTATTTACCAGTTTTAGCAAAAGCAGCAAGAAAATATGGGATTCCTATAAAAGAAAAAGAATTAGTTTGTGCACCTATCAATTCACCAGAAGGAGAACAATACTTTAAAGCTATGGTATGTGGAGTGAACTGTGCCCTTGCTAATCGTCAAGTAATAACCCATTTAATTAGAGAGGTAGTTAAAGATTTCTTTCCTGGTATTCATCTAAAAGTGCTTTATGATGTAAGCCATAACACTTGTAAAGTAGAATATCATGAAGTAGATGGAAAAAAACTTAAGCTTTATGTTCATAGAAAAGGAGCAACAAGAGCTTGGGGGCCAGGAAGGGAGGAATTACCAAAAGCTTATAGAGAGGTAGGGCAACCAGTTATAATAGGTGGTTCTATGGGAACAGCGTCTTATATTTTAGTTGGAACATCTGAAGGAGAAGAAAAGGCTTTTGGTTCTGCTTGCCATGGAGCAGGAAGAACTATGAGCAGACATCAAGCTATAAAATCATTTAGAGCAGATGATATAATAGAAAAACTTAGGAAAAGAGGAATTATCGTCATGGGAAAATCTAAAAAAGGGCTTGCAGAAGAAGCTCCAGAAGCTTATAAAGATGTTAATGAAGTTATTAATGCTACTTGTAAGGCTGGTTTAACTAAAAAAGTCGCCAAACTCATTCCTATGGGATGTATAAAAGGATAAAAAAAATTTAAGTTGACAAAAAAGTCAAAATTACTAAAATAACAATTTAAAAAATAATAGGAGGTTAGCTATGAAAAAAAATATTAAGTTAAAATTAGCTGGGATAGGATTAGTAGGGCTATTAGCTTTTGGATGTGCATGTCCTATTAAAGCTCCAGAAGCAACTAAGGCTCCAGAAATAGCTAAAGCTCCAGAATGTCCAGAATGTGTAATAGAAGTAAAAAATGAACTTGCTGGTTTAAAAGCAGAGGTTGAAGCCTTAAAAACTCAAATAAATAAACTTAAAGTTGATGTGGCTAATGCAAACGAAGCTTCTCAAAAGGCTGTATCTGCTTCTCAAAAAGCAATTGAAGCAGCTAATAAAGCAGAAGAAGCTGCTCAAAAAGCAGAAACTGCAGTTCAAAAGTGTGAAAGAATTTTTGAAAAGGGATTGAAAAAATAAAAATGCAAAAACCTTTTTTAAAATTAGGGGAGTACCTTGGTACTCCCCTAAATATTTTAAAATCAAAAAAAAATTATTTTTCAGAAAAACCTTTTAAAGGTGAAGAGAAAGATTGGTCTGAAATAATTTATACCTCCAAACCTCTTAAAGAAAAAAATTTTTATTGGAAATTTTCACCCAAAAAAGCCTTCTGGGATTTTAAAAAAGAATGGCCTCCTGAAAAAATAGAGATCAAAATCTGGTTAACTCCCGAATATATAGAGGGCAAAAAATCAATAGTAAGTAAAAGAATAATTAAAGCTTTAAGAGAAGGCAGATTTGCAATTAAAAAAACTCTTAATCTAAGAGGCATGTTTATAGAAGAAGCAAAAGAAGCTTTTGAAAAATTTATAAAAGAGGCAATATTAAAAGGAGATAGATGCATTTTAATTATTCATGGGAGAGGGCTTTCCTCAAAGCGAGAACCAGTATTAAAAAATAAAGTAAAAGAGTGGTTAGAAAAGGGACCATTTAGAAAATA
Source organism: uncultured Thermodesulfatator sp. (assembly GCA_964464535.1). Taxonomy (GTDB): domain Bacteria; phylum Desulfobacterota; class Thermodesulfobacteria; order Thermodesulfobacteriales; family Thermodesulfobacteriaceae; genus Thermodesulfobacterium. The sequence continues at coordinate 39,458 of CAYXGJ010000011.1, forward strand.
TATATTGGCATACTGTTCAGCAAGACCTTGTGATGGTGGTTGGGGAGCAACCTATGTGCTTTTATCGCCTAAACCTATAAAAAAATAATGTTTCTCAGTTCTCCCAGAAAAAAATTCTTTATTCTTGGTGCTCCAGGAGTTGGTAAAACTACTTTAGTAGAATATTTGTTTAAGTTTTTAAAAAACAATTTATATTCATTTGATTTTTCAGGTTTCCTTACCATAGAAATAAGAGAAGGTAATGAAAGGAAAGGATTTAAAATAAGGGTTTTAAATTCAACCATGGAAACCCTTCTTGCTATAAGAAAAGATTTAATACACCCTAAAGAAATAAAAGGTAACCCCTTCGTAGGTAAATATATAGTAAAGATAGAAAATTTAGAAAAAGTAGTAGAAAAATTAGAGAAAGAATCTGAAAAAGAAAATGCCTTTTTTATTATTGATGAGATAGGGAAAATGGAAATTTGTTCTTTAAAATTTCGTAAATTTGTAGAAAAACTTTTAATTTCTCCAGTATATCTTTTAGCTACAGTTGGTAAGGGAGAAGACCCTTTCTTAAAAAGAGTAAGAGATTTTGAACCTGCCTTTTTATGTGAGGTTACAAAGGAAAATAGAAATTTTTTGAGAAATAGACTTAAGTTTGAATTTTTAAGAAAGGGAAAGCTTATTGTAATTGAAGGTATAGATGGTGCTGGGAAAACTACTTTTGCTAAGGCTTTATATGAAACCCTTAAAAAAAAAGGAATAAATTGTGTTTTTTCTTATGAGCCCACTTCCGGCCCTTTTGGAGAGAAAATAAAAGAGGCTTTAATTAAAAAAGAAATTAACTCTCAAGATTTAAGGGTTCTTTTTTTAAAGGATAGAAAATGGCATGTAGAGAATATAATTATTCCTGCCTTGGAAGCGCAAAAATGGATTATTCTTGATAGATATTATCTTTCTACTCTTGCTTATCAAAGTTCTCAGGGCTTATCTTTAAGAGAACTTCTAATAGAAAATGAAACTATAGCCCCTATTCCTGATTTAGTTATTTATTTAGACCTTCCTGTTGAAATTGCCTTTAAAAGAATAGGAAATCGTGAAAAAAAAATAACTATTTTTGAAAAAAGGGAATTTTTGGAAAAGGTTATAGAGACTTACAAAAGATGTATAAAATTATTTAATTATTTGATAATTGATGCTACAAAATCTGTAGAAGAAAATTTGAAATATCTTTTAGAATTTTTAGATAGTAAATTTAAAGGTTCCCTTTCCTAAAATATCATGGAGATGTAAAATTCCTACTAATTTTTGATCATAATTTATTACAGGTAAGACTGTAATAAGATATTTTTCCATCATTTCAAGCGCTTCTGAAGCTAAACGATTTTCTTCAATTATTTTGGGATTTTTGGTCATTACTTCTTCAACTTTTAAATTGCTATAGGTTTTATGTTTTAGAAAAATTCTTCTTAAATCACCATCTGTAATAATTCCTATAAGGATTCCTAAGGAATTAGTAATAAGTACACATCCTAATCTTTTTCTATCCATTTCTACTATAGCATCTTCTAAGAGAGTTCCTTCGGGTACAACAGGTATTTTTTCATCTGTAAGCATAATTTCTTTTACTTTTACCTTTAATCTTTCTCCTAAGGAACCTCCTGGATGATTTTTCCTAAAATCTTCCGAACCTAACCCTTTCAATTCAAAAAGACATATAGCTAAAGCATCTCCTAAAGCTAAGGTAGCAGTTGTACTTGTTGTAGGGGCAAGATCAAAAGGGCAAGCTTCTTTTGGAACTTTGGTATTAATAACTATATCAGAAAGTTTTGCTAATCTACTTTCTGGATTTCCAGTTAAACTTATTATTTTTATGTTTCTTTTTTTAAGGATAGAGGCAAGCTCACAGACTTCAAGAGTATTCCCAGAATAAGAGAGGGCAAGTAAAATGTCTTCAGGAGTAACCATTCCTAAATCTCCATGAAGAGCTTCAACTGGGTGAAGAAAAAAGGAGGGTGTTCCTGTAGAAGAAAAAGTGGCTGAAATTTTTCTTCCTATAATTCCGCTTTTTCCTACCCCGGTAACTACCACTCTTCCTTTAATGTTTAAAATGAGTTCTAAAGCTTTAGCAAAAGAATAATCTAAATTTTTAGAGACCTCTTCAAGACCTAATTTTTCTATTTGAAGAATTTCTTTAGCTCTCTCAAGAATGTCTTTTTTTCTTTCCATAGAAAGATTAATGCACTAAAAAAGGATTAGATGGTATATCAGGAAGAGGAATTTTTTCAGATTCTACAAAAAAGGTGAGAAGGTCTAAAATTTTATTAGTGAGCTCTGTTATTAAATCCTCTCTATATATAATTTCTGCAAGTTTTTGTTCAGCCCATTCTAAATCTTTTACAGATAAATCTTTTCTGGGAAGATATTTATAAATTTGGTAAAAAGCTTTTCTGGTTTTAATCCTTTCTTTTAAATTGTTTATAATTTCTTCAGGATCAAGAGGTAACTTTTTTATAATTAAATTTTGTAAATATTGTAAATCCTCTTCTTGGAAGTTCCAAAAAGAATTTATCCAATCTTTTAAGTTTACTATTTTATCTGAAGGTTCCATAATAGTTTTTAATGTAAATCAAGAAATTAAAAAATCAAGATATTTTTGTTTTTTAAGTTAAGTATAGCCAAATTTTACCGAAAGATTGAAATAAATAGTTTTTAATTTAATTTAAAATTATTTTCAGATGGGAGAGCTTTAAAATTGAAGCTTTCAGATTTATGTAAGCAGATAGAAGAAAAATTTAAGGAAAAAGTTCAAGCTTTATTATATATAGAAAATGATCCAGCTTTTAGAGCTTTGTTAAATAAATTTTTAACTCAGTTTAATATAGATGTAGTAGAAGTATTTTCAAAAGAGGAAATGCTTGCTATCCTTGATCAAGAAAGGTTTCAAATATTAATAATACTTTCTAAGGAAATTAAAGAAGGGTTTTCTAGTCTTGTTTTTAATATAAAAACATTAGCTCCAGAAAGTAAAATTTTGATAATTCTTGATTTTATGATTTTAGAGTACCTTTATCTTTTAAAAATAGATTTTTTAGATTTTTTTTCCTGGGGAGTAGATGATTTTATAATAAAACCTTTCTCATTAGAAGAATTTAAAGCAAAGATTTTTAAGCTTTTAAAAGAATACTTAATGTTTAAAGAGATAAAGAAAATAGAAAGAGAGGATTTAGTTACAGGGGTTTTTAACAGAAAATATTTTGAAGAAATTATAATGGAAGAGACTTATAGAGCTTTAAGACAAAAATATTCTCTTGTAATTTTTATGATAAATATAGATAATTTTAAATGGTATAATCGCCATTATGGACATCAAAGTGGAGAAAAAATTTTAAGAGAACTAGCTAAAGTTCT
>CAYXGJ010000012.1:0-38808 GCA_964464535.1 uncultured Thermodesulfatator sp.
GTTATCCTTTCAGTTATTTTTCAAATTTTTTCTCTTCCTTTTATCTTAAAAGTAGTTAAAACAGTAAATATAAATCCCCTTTAACTAACTGATTTTCTTATTTCTTAGTCAATGTTTATAATTATGTAAACAAGAAGAGCAGAACTATAAACCTCTTTTAAACTTTGGGGATTAGAGAAAGAAATTTCTATTTAGGTTTTTTAGTTTTTTCAATAATCGCGACGTATAGGAATTTTTTATTTAAAATATAATTTGTTTTTACTTTTTTTGAAGATAAGGAAGTATTTTATCCGGGAGTGTTAGATAAAAAATTTTAAAAAGATGCATTATTTTGAAGAAAAATAAGATAAAAAGAATTAAAAATGTAAATCTTCAAAAAATCATTATTAGATAAGAACCATACAAGTAAAAAAGTTAGAAATGGTACCCTTTTATTAGTAAAAACAGTGGGAGTTTTTTAAATTTACTGATTTTAAATCTTAACAAAATTATAATAATAATTATTTTGTTTTTAATATGTATTAGAAAAATATATTGGTTAAAAAAATATAAAAGGAGGTGGGGGATATGCTTAGTAGAAAGAGAATTTTTAATACTTGCAGGGATGAGTTTAGCAGCCAATATGGCTGGCTATTCTGTTTTATCTGCTGAAAACTATAAAAAGGAGGATAAAAAGATGGTTTACACTGCAAAAGATTACTCTAAACTTTTAGGAATAAGTGGCTTTAGTGATGCACTTCTAAAAAATCATTTTACCCTTTATCAGGGATATGTAAATAACACAAACAAACTTCTTGAAATACTAAGTAATCTGCAAAAAGAAGGAAAGTATAACACTCCAGAATATGCAGAACTTAAAAGAAGACTTGGATGGGAATAGAATGGTATGAGGCTACATGAGCTCTATTTTGAAAATCTTGGAGGAAATGGAGTAGCGGACAAAAATTCAAAACTTGCTCAGAAAATAGTTGAGCAATTTGGTTCTTTTGAGGCCTGGGAAAAGATTTTAAAGCTACAGGGATGATAAGAGGGATTGGTTGGGTTATTCTTTATCAAGATTTGATAAGTGGAAAGTTAGTTAACTTTTGGATCAATGAGCATGATGTAGGACACCCTGCTGGTTGTAATCCTCTTTTAATAATGGATGTATTTGAACATGCATACATGCTTGATTATGGATTGAAAAAGGCAGACTATATTGAAGTCTTTTTCAAGAATATTAACTGGAAAGTTGTTGAATCAAGATTAAAATAATTTAATCGATTTATTGGTTAGTCCTTGCTAAATAGTATAATAGAGATAAGGTTAGTTTATGAAGGCATTAATTATTAGTGCAGATAACTTTGAAGACACTGAGCTGTTAGTTCCTTATTATCGTCTAAAGGAAGAAGGTATTGAGGTAGATATAGCTTCAATCAAGGCAGGCAAGATAAAGGGTAAACATGGTTATGTAGTTGAGGCTAACTTAGCCCTAAAGGATATTAAACCAGAGGACTACGATATTCTTATTCTTCCTGGAGGAAAAGCTCCTGAAGTTCTAAGAAAAGAAAAAAAGGCGCTTGAGATAGCTTCCCATTTTTTTGAAAAGAATAAGCCTGTGGCAGCTATATGTCACGGGCCCCAGATTCTCATTTCTGCTAATCTTCTAAAGGGTAGAAAAGCGACCTGTTATAAAAGCGTTGTTGATGAACTAAAAGATGCTGGTGCAATATATGAGAATAAAGAGGTTGTAGTTGACGGTAATCTTATTACTTCAAGACAGCCCTCTGATCTTCCTTTCTTTCTTAAAGAAATAGTAAAAGTTATAAAAAAGCTAAGATCTTAAAATTTGTAAAAATTGATAGAAAGGCTTTCGCTTTTTATAAATAAGCTTTGATAAACCTTTAAATTCATTTAAAAGTTCATTTCATTCTTATTATTTAAGTAGATAGGGAAATAAGTCTAATTAAACAATTCTCTTGACAAGATAAAGAGATAATATTACTTTAAATTTTTTAGAAAATAATAAAATTTTCAGAGGAGGGATAAAATGGCAGTTTGGAAATGTAAATCTTGTGGTGCAATAAAAGAAATTAGATGTAAACCTAAAAAATGCCCTCAGTGTGGAGCTGAAGGAAGTATGGTAAAAGAGGAAGCTAAGGAAGATGCACCTAAGAAAAGTGGTAAGAGAAAAAAGAGTTAAAAGTGGAGATGCTTGTTGGTACTTGGAATATAAATTCAATCAAAATAAGAAAAGAGCAAGTTGAAAAATTATTATTTGAAAAATCTATTGATATTTTAGCCCTTCAAGAAACAAAGGTAAAAACAGAAGAGTTCCCCAGTTTTATTTTCAAAAAATTAGGATATGAAGTCTATCATCAGGGAGGGAAGGGAAGAAATGGAGTAGCAATACTTTCTAAATTTAAGGCTGAAGAAATTATAATAGGATTTAAAGGATTAAAAGAAGAAGATCAATTTCCAGATGTTAAGGAAAGAATAATTGGGGTAAAATTTTCATCTCCAAATATAAAAGAATATTGGGTATTTTCAGTTTATATACCAAATGGAAGTCCCGTTAATTCTGATTACTATTTTTATAAGCTTCAGTTTTTATGGAAATTTAGAGAATTTTTAGAAGCAAATTTCTCTAAAGAGGTTCCTCTTATTATTATGGGAGATTTTAATGTGGCACCAGAAGAAATAGATGTATATGATCCAGAAATATTAAGAGAAAATATTTGTTTTACAGAGAGAGAAAGAAAGGCTTTCAAAGCATTTCTTGGGTTTGGATTAGTAGATACTTTAAGATTGAAATATCCAGAAAAAAGCGGAATTTTTACTTGGTGGGATTATCAATTCTCAGCTTTTAATAAAAATCAAGGGATGAGACTTGATCATATTTTAATTACCTCAGCTTTAATAAATAATTTAGAAAATATTTGGGTAGAAAAAGTTCCAAGGAGTTGGAAAAAGCCCTCTGATCACGCTCCAGTTTTAGCTGAGTTTAAGATATAAAAATTATAGACTAAACCAATTTAAGCAATTTGGACAAACCCAAGTAACTCCTGTTCTAGTAAAAAGTCTTTGATGCTCTATAAAACATCTCTGACATATAGTAAATCCACAATGAATGCATATATAACAAAGTGGGCTTTCTTCTCCACAAAAATCACAAATACCAGGAGCAAGTTTTTTCTTTTTTGTTTTTTCTTTAACTAAAGGAATATCGCACCTATCTTCTTTTTCCATTTTTAAGATTAAATTTTTGAACTGGCTTTTATTTTTATATAACTATCAATTTTTACTGTTTTTCTTTCTTTAAATTCCTGCTGTTTTCCTAAATTCCAGTTTTGAATAGGTCTAAAATATCCCACTACTCTTGAATAAATCTCACAAGGAATAGCTTTAATTTTTTTAGTCTCTTCTTTTGTTTTCTCCATCTTTACCTCCTTATTTTTAAGAAATTTTATATGCTTTTTCTGGTAATTTAGTTAGTAAAGAAAGTGGAACTTCTATCTCAATTCCAAACTTTTCTATTTCTTCTTCGGTATGAGGATAAGGACAGAATTCGTGTTTTCCAGGAAGATATCCATGGACAGGGCATACAGAGAAAGTAGGAGTAATTGAGAAATAGGGAAGTCTAAAGTTTTCAACTATGGTTCTCACCAAATCTTTTACAATTCTTCTGTCTGCTATTTCTTCTCCTACAAAAAGATGAACTACTGTGCCTCCTGTGAAAAGAGTCTGCAAATCGTCTTGATGGGTAAGGATTTCAAATATATCATCTGTATAGTTTACAGGTAAATGACAAGAATTAGTATAATAAGGAGAATTATCAGTGCCAGCGGTTTTTATTCTTGGGAATTTTTTCTTATCTATTTTAGCAAGTCTGTAAGCTGTATTGTGTAAACAAACTAATCCTTCTCCTCCCAAAAAATTTTGAACCAAATCCCCTTCAACATCTACCTCAAAATCATACACATATTTTGGAGTTTCTATTTTTTTGATTGACTTTATAGGATCCCAATAAAGATCACCTTCAACTAAAATTTTCAAATTTTCTAAAAGTGGATCTTTTATTTTTTCACTTAATTTCTCTATCACTTCTTTTAAGTGGTTTAGAGAAATACTATTTTTTCTAACGCACCTATCAAAAGTTCCTTGCCAAATTCCTAATTTTTCTAATTCTTCTTTCTTTAAGCCGGCATTTTTAACTAATCTTTTTAAATTTTGAATAATTTGAGGAATTTTCTCTCTTCCAGAATTTTTAACTTTCCCTTTAAATTCCTTCTCTAATACTAACTGATAAAATTTTTGCAAATTTTCAATTCCACTAATTACTAAAATATAATTTCTCCTCCTATTTTTATGAGTTCGGTCTTTTTTATCCTCTTTTATTTTTGCCAAAATTCCTAATTTCAAAAGTAAAAGATTTAATCCATCTTTTAATTCTTCTGAATTGGTATAAAGCCTTATATTGTAATCACTTTTTTCTTGTTTAATGTATTTACTTCCGTCTCCACCAAAGAAACCTTTCAAAAGACCAGCCACAAACTCTTTAAAAGAGAAATAAGCAAACGAAGGAATAGATTTTTGCCAGCTTTTCCCTTTTAGATTTAAAACTTCTTTAATAAAAAGAGTAGGAAGTAGAAGTAAAGTAAGCACAAAAAGAGGTTTCCCTCTTTTTCCTTTTTTTCTTGAGGTAACTTTAAAACTAAATGATCCAAAAACTTTTTCAGCACTCAAAGCTGTTTCCTTAATAAAGTCCTCACTTGTATTAACAATTTCAATACGATCTTTACCAATCCAGCCCTCAGCTAAAATTGCCCCTAAAAGAAAGCCTAAATCTTTATTAATAGGTATTAGAGGCTTTATTGGAAAAGTGTTTTTACTCTTTCTATAAAACACCTCAGAATTTTTCAGAACTTCCTTCTCTAAAAAGACATTTAAATTATAGATCAGCTTTAAAGGAAGTACTTTCTTCTTTCGCCACTGATATTTAACATCTTTGAAGGGGAATTTATAGTATTTTGTGACCCAATCTCTAACCTTTTCATCAGCCAAAAGGGTTTCAATAAAATCCGAAGTAGTTTTTAAATATAGATTTTCTCTAATTTGAGGAAATTTTTTAAATTCTTCAATTAAATTAAATTCTTGGTAAAGATTTTCCATCTCAATTTTTTTAGGAATTGCAATAATATCTCCTTTCTTTAATGATTCAACTTTTACTTCTTTAGGAAGCCCATCTTCTCCAAGGGTAAAAACACTATGATATTTTGTTACTCTCACTTTTCTTCCAGAGACTGTTTCAATTTCATACATAGAATCTCCAGGATGTCTTATTAAAGAAGTAACTGGATATCTTTTAATTTTTAGATCTCTTAATGAAAAGCCATAGGTATAAAGTTCTCCTTCTTTTAAAGGCAGTATTTCGCTTTTTCCAATAACTAAAATCCTTTCTTTATTTTTTTCCATATATTCATCAATCAAAGGGCCAATTTCCTTTAATTCTGGATCACTTTGAGAAATTAAAACTTTTTCATTTGGTGCCAAACTGCTCTCAGCCGGAGTCGCCTCTAAATTATAAAGATTTCCTGTTTCTTGTTGAAAATCTGCAAGTTTATCTCTCATAAATTTTAACACTTTTATAGCAAATTGTTTTGAACTTTCCTCATAAATAGGTTTATTTAAAAAGTTAAGACACATCTCATTCATTCCCACAACTCCAATAGTAGAGAAATGATTTGCCCAATATTGTCCTCTTGCTTGTTTAATACTTTCTAAATAAAATTTTGAATAAGGATAAAGTCCCTTCTCAGTAAAATCTTCTACCACTTTTCTTTTAATTTCTAAGGAAATTTTAGCTAACTCCATTAAAGATTCTAATCTTTCGAAAAACTCTTCTTCACAAGTTGAAAGATAACCAATCCTTGGAAGATTAATGGTAACAACCCCAATACTTCCAGTAAGAGGTGCTGCTCCAAAAAGTCCACCACCTCTTCTTCTTAATTCTCTTTGATCAAGCCTAAGTCTACAACAATTAAAAGAAACAAAACCAAGTGAATGGACAAAAAGATGATTCCTCTCAAGTTCAACATCATAAAATTCCTTAGGTTTTTCAAACTTTTTGATTTCAATATCTTTAATTTTGACTAAATAAATATCACCATCTTTAATTTTTAAGCTTTCTTCTGTATTTGCATTATATTTTTCTAAAGTTGCCAACCCAACTGTTCTTGATTTTGTAAGCCCAGGAACTTTATAAGTAGAAATTGCCATCCAACCTGGTACTCTCTCAGCTAAAACGGGATTGTTCAACCAACCATTTCCTTTTTTGATTTCTGTTTTTGAATGTTGTAAATAAATCCTTTGACTTTTCTTCTTTAATTTGTAAGTAACTGGTTTTCCAACAAGAGAAAAAAGTAAAACTAAATCTCGAGACAAATCAAAATCATTCAAATGAATTTCTTTTCTTCTTTCATAGCCATCACCTTTAAAATAAAATTCAAGAAAACTTTCAATAACGCTTTTTGGACTGTTGAATAAAATTTGAGGCAATCTTCCATATTTTTTAAACCCTGCTCTATAAAGTTTTCTTGCTATTTCAGTATTGTAAATATAGAGATAATAAGTGTTATATCGTGGATCTTGTTTTTCATAGGTAGGCAAATTAAATACTTTTTTAATCAAAGATTTAAGAACTTCCAAATTTTCTCTATCTCCGGTTTTAAAAGTAAATTGCATTCCTCTCGGCTCACCAAAATGAGTATATCCTTTCCTACTCTCAAACAAGTAATTTCCATCTGCAACAAAGTACCCTAAAATTTTTGCCAAATTTTCGTCTAATACCAAATCTTCAATCTTTTGGTACTCTGTAGAGAAAATAAATTCATTTCCTTTTTTAAGAGTAAGAAGATAATCTCCTTTTTGAAGATCTTTAGCAAATTTCATTTTTATCCCATTTGGAGTATAAACCGGAACAGGGTGCTTAAAAGAAAATAAAGCACTTTTCCCATCTTCAGTAATAACCTTGACTGCTTTGTCATCTTTTATTTTTAGGAATCTTTTTACTGGTACCCATTCTAATTTTAAAGTTTGTGGATTTAAAGATAGAAGCTCTAAGTTCCTCTCTTCTTTACACTCTGCCCATCCTTCTTCATCAAAATCGCCTTTTTTATAATCTTCCACAAGTTCACGAATTGATATTCTTTTTATTTTTTTTGAATTTCTAATCAAAACTTCTTCTTCTTCATCTATACACATACTGCGTGCATCTTCTGGATCCATATCAGAATTGACAAAGTTTGCAAAATAGGGTATGCCATATTTCCTTGTCATTTCCCATAATGGTTCATATTCAGGATTATCCCAATCAAAATCTTTTGTTATGTTATAAGTAGGTATGGGGAAGGTAAAAATTCTTCCCTTTGCATCTCCTGCCATCATTAATTCACAAAAAGCCCTATTTATCATTGACATCTCTTTATAAAACTCTTCATATAATTCATCTCTTATTTTCCCTCCTATTATTACATTCGTATTTGCAAAGAGCTTTGAAGGCTTTAAGTCAAAAGTAAGATTAGTGAAAGGTACTTGAAATCCGGTTCTTGTTGGCACATTCATATTAAATAAAAATTCCTGCATACATTGTTTTACTTCATCATAGCTTAACTTGTCATAGCTTACAAAGGGAGCTAAAAGTGTATCAAAGTTAGAATTGTGTACTACCAAATTGTTTATCAAAAAATGCTGATTTTGTGTTGTTATATCATATACATATTCATCATTAGCCTTTGCTTCTAAAATTTTAACCACTTTTGAAGAAAATAATGGTGATTGTTTCTTTTTAGGGAAAATATTTCTAATTTTCAAAGAGTGATTAAAAAAGCGAATGGCTTCCTCTGTTAAACGAAATCTTATTACATAATTATCTCTATAGTTTAGGTTCATATTTTCAGAAGATGAACATCTTACTGTAGCATTTATTCCTAATAGATTTAGTAATTGTTTTAACTGCATTAGTAAGGTATAACTTGTAGAATGTATTCGCACAATTCTATTTCTGTCAACATCCCCATCTCCATCTATCAATCCACTAATTAATGCGGATATACTCTTCTTAGATAATCTAAAGATAAAATTAGGAAGATTTTTTCTATATGACTTATTCTGTAAATGGAGATGATTCCTTATAAATCTTCCTATTCTAGTAGTACTAAAGACAATATTAAAATCTCCTTCCTTATGATACGGAATATTTAATTGTTGTAGAATATTTTCTACTTTCTCTCTTTCAACTTTACCCACTTTTTGAGATACTACTGCATATTCCTTAGTTTGATGTCCCCAGCAACCTTCGGCAATCATAAAACCTATAAGATAGGCAAAATTTTCCTCTAAATCTATTTCTTCAGTGATAGGTATATTTATATTATTAGTTGATAAAATCTCATCACCTATACGAAGTTTATCTGCCCTTATTATTTCCCCATTAGATAATATTACAGGATGTGCTTTTGTAATTCTTAAGACATTCCCATCTTCTGTTTCTATAATTAAAAGTTTATCGTCCTCTCTTTGAACTTTATGCCTTGAAATAGCCATTAAAGGAACAAAACCATCTTCAGATAATACCTCTATTTTATCCATCTGGAAAAGAATTGGTTCTGTGGGCAACCGAGTATCCATATATTTTCTTTTATCTGCATCATCTATTAAATATCTTCTATAAATTTTTTCTGTATAAATCACTTCTGAACCATTTACACGGATAGCATGATGTTTATAATCATTAAATAACATCTCTAAAGTCACGCTTTCTATTTCCCCATTTCTTCTTATTGTTATGGGTGTAAGTCCATCAAAAGAAAAAGCCTGTGCTCCTGCAGCCTCACCTTGCATTGTATATAAGAAATTAACTATTTGCCCAAGAGCAGATCTAAAATGTTTTGCAGGTTTACTTTCTACCTTACCAGAAACTCCGCCAAAACCTCTTAACAACAAATCATACAAGTCCCACCCTACACAATAGGGCCCAAGAATTCCAAGATCATGTATATGAAAATCTCCTTCTTTATGAGCTCTTGCAACATCTTCCGGATAAAGCTTCTCTAACCAATAACGAGCAACTATAGATGAGGAGACATGGAAATTAAGCCCTTGCAGACTGAAACCCATATTAGAATTTTCTTTAACCCTCCAATCTTCTTCACCTAAATATTCTTCAATTAAGTTTATTCCATCAACTAAAGCCTTTCCAATTTCTCTTGCTTGACGCCTTTTTTCACGATAAAGAATATATGCTTTAGCAACCTCATGAAACCCCATCTCCATTAAAGTTTTTTCAACTACATCTTGAATAGTTTCTACATGAGGAATATCACCCTTTTTAAAATATTGCCTATAAAGATAAAGTGCTACAGCATCTGCAACTCTTTCAGCATCAGCTTTAGTGCCTATATTGGTAGCCTTCATAGCTTTATAAATAGCATTGATAATTCTAAATCTTGAAAAGGGAACTACCTTACCACTTCTTTTTCTAACTAATGGTTCCATATTACCTCCATTTTAATACAATATTTTGTGGCATTTTTAAATTTTAACTACAATATTTTGTAGCAAACTTTTAAAATGTCAAGTTTTATTTTTGTCTTTTTTATCTTTTTATAGATTTTTTAAAAAATTTTTTTAGTAATTTTTTAGTTTTTTTATAATATTTTTTAAAAAAGATAGAAAGTGTGAATTTTTGATTTGTATAGATGGAAAATTAAAAAATACTTGTAAAAAATTAAAAAATGGTTTAATTTTTCAAAAGCCATGTTTGAAAGTCTAAGTGATAGATTAGAGTCAATTTTTAAAAAATTTAGAGAGAAAGGGAAACTTGATTCTGATGATATAAAAAAAGGATTAAGAGAGGTTCGTTTAGCTTTATTAGAAGCAGATGTAAATTATAGGGTAGTTAAAGATTTTATAAGTCGTGTTGAAGAGAGAGCTCTTTCTTCTGAGGTGATAGAGAGTTTAACTCCTTTTCAGCAAATAGTAAAAATAGTATATGAAGAACTGGTAAAAACTTTAGGAGGAGAAGCAAGAGGATTAGATCTTGGAGGAGCTAAACCAGCTAAAATTCTTTTAGCTGGACTTCAAGGTTCTGGTAAAACTACAACTGCAGCTAAACTTGCAAAATTTTTAAAAAAGAAAGGACATCATCCTTTACTTGTTTCTGCTGATATTTATCGTCCTGCAGCAATTGAGCAATTAAAAATTCTTGCTCAAAAAATTGATATTCCTTTTTATGAACCAAGGGCTAAGGAAAAACCTTTAGAAATTGTTAAAAATGCTATAGAAATGGCTAAGGGGAATGGAAGAGATATTGTTGTTATTGATACCGCAGGAAGACTTCATATTGATGAAGATTTAATGCAAGAGCTTATTGAACTAAAAAAGACTTTCAATCCTTCAGAGATTTTGCTTGTTGCTGATGCAATGATGGGTCAAGATTCGGTAAATGTAGCTAAAATTTTTAATGAAAGAGTGGGGTTAACAGGCATAATTCTTACTAAAATAGAAGGTGATGCCAGAGGAGGTGCAGCTCTTTCTATAAAAGAGGTAACAGGATGTCCTATCAAATTTTTAGGAACTGGAGAAAAGCTTGATGCCTTAGAAGTATTTTATCCAGAAAGACTTGCAGGAAGAATTCTTGGAATGGGAGATATATTAACTCTTATAGAAAAAGCTCAAGAAGCTTTTGATATAAAAAAGGCTAAAGAATTAGAGAGAAAAATAAAAAAATTAGAATTTGATCTGGAAGATTTGAGAGAACAGTTTCGTCAAATGAAAAAACTTGGTTCAGTTAAAGATTTACTTGAGTTCTTGCCAGGTATAGGGAGAAAACTACATGAAATAGAATTTGATGAAAAGGAACTTGTAAAAATGGAAGCGATTATAAATTCTATGACTAAAGAAGAAAGAAGAAATCCTAAAATTATAAATGCAAGCAGGAAAAAAAGAATAGCTAAAGGAAGTGGAACCACAGTGCAAGATGTGAATAAACTTTTGAGAAGTTATGAAGAGATGTTAAAATTACTAAAGCAGATGAGAGCTCCCGGAAGATTTCAAAGTATGATAAGAAGACTTATGGGAATGTAATTTAAGATTGTCAAAAATAAAAGAGATGTTAAAATAGAAAAACTTTTAAAAATTATATTAAGGAGGTTAAGGTAAATTGCCTGTAAGAATTAGATTGATGAGATTTGGTAGAAAAAAAAGACCTTTTTACAGAGTTGTTGCTGCTGATTCTTGTATGCCAAGAGATGGGAAATTTTTAGATATTTTAGGTTACTATGATCCTTTAAAAGAACCTTTTGAGTTTAAAGTAGATGAAGAGAAAGTAAAAAAATGGCTTGAAAGAGGAGCTGAGCCTACAGAAACAGTAAGAGCCCTTTTAAAAAGGATAGGGATAAAGGTGGATAAGAAAGTCTAAACAAGGAAGCTCAAGGGGGTCGGGAATGAGTAAACTTAAAGACTTAGTGGAGCACATTGCTAAGGTGTTGGTGGATAATCCAGATGCTGTACAGATTAATGAAATAGAGGGAGAACAGACTTCTGTAATTGAATTAAAAGTAGCCAAAGAGGATCTTGGAAAGATTATTGGAAAGGAAGGGAGAACAGCAAAGGCTATTAGAACTATTCTTGGAGCTGCCTCAAGTAAGCTTCGTAAAAGGGTAGTATTAGAAATTATTGAATAGTGTTAATACCTGTTGCTAAAGTATTAACTACTCATGGATTAAAAGGAGAGTTAAAAATCTCTCCTTTATTTTCTCATTCTGAAATTTTCTTTAAGATAAAAAATTTTTACCTCGGGAAAAACAAAGAAAACCCTTTAGAAGTAGATACTATCAGAAAAGGTCCAGGTTACAATATCTATCTTGTCAAATTTAAAAAGGTAGACTTTGAAGAAGCCCAAACATTAATAAAAAAAACACTTTATATTAATTCTGAAGAACTTCCAGCTTTAGAAAGTGATGAATTTTATTATTATCAAATCCTTGATTTTGAAGTAAAAGATATTAATGACTTTTTATGGGGGAAAGTTAAAGAAATAATGCCTATGGGAGAATATGAGCTTATGTTAGTTAAAAATAATAAAGGAGAAGAATTTTATATTCCTCTAGTAGAAGAATATGTAGAAGAGATGGATTTTAGTTCTAAAATTATTCGAGTAAAAGATATAAAAGATTTAGTAAAGAGCCAAAAGGCTTAATTTAATATCTTATGCAAATAGATATAATAACTATTTTTCCTGAATATTTTGAATCACCTTTAAAAGTTGGTCTTCTTGGCAAAGCTTTAAAAAGGGGGATTATAAAAATAACCCTTTATAATCTTCGAGATTTTTCTAAAGATAAACATAAAGTAGTTGATGATGAACCATTTGGTGGTGGAGAAGGGATGGTTTTTAAACCTGAGCCACTTTATAGAGCAATTTCTTATATTAAAAATTTAGACCCCTCAGCCCTTATAATATATCTTTCTCCGCAAGGAGAGGTTTTAAACCAAAAAATAGCTGAAAGACTTTCTAAAAAAGAACATCTTATTCTTATATGTGGAAGATATGAAGGAATTGATGAAAGAATAAGAGCTAATTTTGTTGATGAAGAAATTTCTATAGGTGATTATGTAGTTTTTGGAGGAGAAGTAGCAAGTTTGGTTCTCATAGAAACTTTAGCAAGGCTTATTCCTGGAGTTGTTGGCAAAAAAGACTCTGTTGAAAAGGAGTCTTTTTCAACTGGGCTTCTAAAATATCCTTGCTATACTCGTCCAAGAAATTTTATGGGATATGAAGTTCCGGAGATCCTTTTAAGTGGTGATCATGCTGAAATAGAAAAATATAGAAGAAAACAATCTTTAGAGATAACCCTTAAAAGAAAACCCTATTTATTTAGAGAGGCAGAGCTTACAGAGGAAGACAGAAAATTTTTAGCAGAACTATTAAAATTTCAGCGCTTTTATATTTTTTTAGTTCATTATCCAGTTCTTAATAAGAAGGGAGAAAAAATTGCTTCAGCTATAACCAATTTTGACCTTCACGACTTATCAAGACTTGCAAGGACTTATGGAGTAAAAGGTGTTTTTATTATTCAGCCTTTAGAGGATCAAAGAAAATTGGCAGAAGAATTAATTGAATACTGGTTAAGTAAAAAAGGGGCTCAGTATAATCCTTTAAGAAAAGAAGCTATAAAACTTGTAAAATTATTTGAAACCTTGGATTCCGCTATTTCAGAAGTAGAAAGTATAGAAGGAGAAAAGCCCGTTCTTTTAGGGACAGATGCCACTCCTAAAAGAAAATATATAAGCTGTGAAGAAGTAAGAAAGATTTTATGGGAAAAACCTGTAGTATTAGTTTTAGGAACAGCTTGGGGTCTTTGTGAAGAGGTGCTTGATAGATGCGATTATTTTTTAGAGCCCATTTGGGGAAGACTTGATCCATATAACCATTTATCAGTCCGCTCTGCAGCCTCTATTTTTATTGATAGAATTCTTGGCATTTATAGTTTTTATAAAAAATTTTAAATTTGGAATATTTTAATATTTTTAAAAGGTATTAATTTATAAAATATATAATTTATCTCACTTACGAAGTGCGAAAGGAGGTTTCATGTCTTATAAAATAGAAATTAAAATAACAGGGATGAGTTGTGAGCATTGTGTAAGAAAAGTAAGAGAAGCTTTATCAAAAATTGAAGGGGTAAAAGAGGTATCTGTTGATTTATCTTCAGCAAAAGGATATATAATTAGTGAAAAAGAAATACCCCTTAGTCTTTTAAAAGAGGTTTTGGAAAAGGAAGGATATGGAATTAAAGAATAAAACTATGATTACTGGTAAAGTCATAGCCCTCTCCATAAGTAGAGAAAAGGGTGTTTCAAAGGAAAATGTGCCAGAAGCAAAGGTAATAGAAGATTTTGGTATAGAGAATGATGCCCATGCTGGAACCTGGCATAGACAGGTAAGCTTTCTTGACCTCAAAATTATTGAAAAGATGAAAAACCTTATTGGAAGGGAAGTTGCCTTCGGTGAGCTTGCTGAAAAACATAACTACCGATGCAGACTTAAGCTCAGTTGAGGTGGGGGGATCTAATTTCCGCAGGAGAATGTCTATTCGAAGTTACTCAGATTGGTAAAAAGTGCCACCACGGATGTGCTATATTTCAAAGGGTTGGGCAGTGTGAAATGCGAACCCATGGTGTATTTACAAGAGTTTTAAGGGGGTATTTTACGCGTTGGAGATCCTCTCAAAATAATCAAAAAGAAAACTTAATGATGAGTATGTACTACCAGACAAAAAATCAAGATGCATTAGAAATAGCTAAGAAGTTTAAAAAATTAAAACTACAAGGATCAGATAAATCTCGATTAAAGAATAATTAAGGAGCTTGAATGGAAAAAAAAGAACATAAAAGATCGTTTATAGTAACAGGTTTAACCTGTATAAATTGTGTTAGAAGGGTAGAAAAGGCTTTAAAAAGTATGGAGGGAGTTAAGTTTGCTTCGGTAAATTTAGCTACTTCAACTGGATTTATAATTTCAGAAAGAGAAATTACTTTTAAGGAGATTGAAGAAGCTGTTAAATCTGCAGGGTATGGAGTTTCAGAAGAAAAATTAGAGGATATAGAAAAAAAGCGGTATTTACAAAATAAAAAGAATCTAATCATTGCCTGGTTTTTTACAGGCCCTTTAATCATTTTGATGAGTTTACATATGTTTTCTCACCACAAAATTCCTCACTTTTCCTTTTTAGAAGCTTTCTTAGGGGGTGTAGTTATTTTTTATGCAGGGAAAAGTACTTTAAGAAGTGCTTATATAGCCCTTAGTCATAAACATTCTAATATGGATGTTCTTATCTCTATAGGCGCTCTTGTATCCTGGGTAACTTCAATTTTAGAAATTCTAAAATTTCAAATAATGTCTTTTGGTGCCTTAGGTGCAATGATAATGGCATTTCATGTTACAGGAAGGTTTATTGAAACTTACATTCGGGATAGAGCTGCTAAAGAATTAAAAGATCTTTTAAAATTACAAGCTAAAGAAGTAAGAATTTTAGAGGAAGAAAATGAAATATACGTTCCTATTAAAGCAGTTAAAAGGGATTCTATAGCAGTAGTTAAACCTGGAGAAAAAATTCCTATTGATGGAATTATAATTGAGGGTAAATCTCTTATAGATGAATCTACAATTACCGGAGAACCCATTCCTGTTTTTAAAAAAGAAGGAGATGAAGTTATAGGTGGAGCTTTTAATTTATCAGGTCCTTTAAAGATAAAAATTACTCAGGTAGGAGAAGATAGCTATCTTTCAAAAATGATCAAGTTAATTTTGGAAGCTCAAGGAACAAAAGTCCCTATTCAAGCTTTTGCAGATAAAATTACTAATGTATTTGTGCCTTTAGTAGTAATTTTATCTATTTTAGCAGCAACTTTTTGGTATTTTAATTTTTATAAGCTTTATCCTTATTTAGAAAAAATTAAAAATTTTTTACCTTGGATAATCTTAACTCATAAATCCTTATCCTTTTCTGTCTTTGTTTTTATTTCTACTTTAATTATTGCTTGTCCTTGTGCACTTGGTTTAGCAACTCCTATGGCACTTATAAAAGCTACTGGATTAGCAGGGAAAAAGGGACTTTTGATAAGAAATGCAGAAGCTATTCAAACATCAAAGGAACTTAAAGTAATTCTTACCGACAAAACAGGAACATTAACAGAGGGAAATCCAAAGGTGGTTGAGCACAATTTAAGTAAAGAGCTTCTTAAAATAGTTGCAAGCATTGAAAAAAACTCTCACCATCCCTTAGCTAATGCTATAAGTAAACTCACAGAAAATTATTTAGAAATAGAAAAAATAGAAGAAATTGCAGGAGAAGGGATAAAGGGGTTTTACAAAGGTAAAGAATATTTCATTGGGAAACCAAAGGAAGATAAAATTTATGAAAATTTGTTAAAAGATGGAAAGATAATTATAGAAGTAAGAGAAAATAATGAAATTTTAGGTTATTTAGCTATAGAAGATCCTATAAGAGAAGATTCTTATGAAGCTGTCCAAAAATTAAAATTTCTGGGAATAAAAATAGTTATGGTAACAGGAGATAATTATGAAACTGCAAATTTTGTTGCAAAAAAACTTGGTATAGAAGAAGTCTTTGCTCGCATAAAGCCTGATGAAAAGCTTAATATAGTTAGAAAATATCAGGGGTTAGGGAATAAAGTAGCTTTCATAGGTGATGGAATAAATGATGCTCCAGCTTTAAAAGGAGCAGATATAGGAATAGCTATTGGTTCAGGAACAGATCTTGCTATAGAAAGTGCAGATCTTATAATTACTAAAGGAGGTATTTCAAAAGTGGTTGACATTGTTATTCTTTCTCAAAAAACTTTCTCTATAATAAAACAAAATTTATTTTGGGCATTTTTTTATAATTTAATAGCTATACCTATTGCTATGGCAGGATTTTTAAATCCTCTTATAGCTGAGATAGCTATGATTTTTAGCTCCATAAATGTTACTTTAAATTCTTTAAGAATAAAGGTAGTATAATTAAAATGGTATGTTATAGTTTGAAAAATGGGAACTTAAAATTTAGGATTTTTTTAAATGTAGGGGGAGAAAATGAGGGAAATTAAAAAAGTTCTTATTGCTAATAGAGGGGTTCCAGCTGTAAGAATTATGAATACTTGTAGAGATAAAAGAATAAAAACAGTTGCCATTTACAGCACTCCCGATAGACTTGCCTCTCATGTTTTTTTAGCAGATGAAGCAGTTCATATTGGAGAAGCTCCTCCTCAGGCATCGTATTTGAATATGGAAAAAATTATAAAAGTAGCTTTAGAAAGAGGGTGCGATGCTATTAATCCAGGGTGGGGTTTTTTGGCAGAAAATCCAGATTTTGCAGAAATGGTTGAGTCAGCTGGGCTTATTTGGGTAGGACCTCCTGCAAAAATAATTCGTTTAATGGGGGATAAAATAAGAGCAAAAAAGATTGCTCAAAGGGCTAATATCCCAACAATTCCAGCATTATTAAAAGTAAATACAGTAGAGGATGTGCTTAAATGGATGGAAGAGGAAGAGATTGATTTTCCTATAATGATTAAAGCATCTGCAGGTGGTGGTGGTAAAGGGATGGTAAGAGTGGATAGAAAAGAGGCACTTCCTTTATCTCTTGAAAAAGCTAAATCTGAAGCTAAAAAAGCTTTCGGAGATGACACTATTTTTGTAGAAAAATATATTCAAGGAGGAAGACATATAGAAGTTCAGGTGTGCGGAGATAAATATGGGAAAATAGTTCATCTTTTTGAAAGAGAATGTACTATTCAGAGAAAGAATCAGAAGATTTTAGAAGAAGCTCCTTCTCCAAGTATTAATGATGATTTAAGACAAGAAATATGCTTTACTGCTATAAGATTTATGAGAGAAATTGGTTATTACTCTGTTGGAACAGTAGAGTTTTTATTAGACCCTAAAACTAAAAAATTTTACTTTTTAGAGGTTAATACAAGGCTTCAAGTAGAACATGGAATAACAGAGCTTGCAACAGGACTTGATATAGTAGGTCTTATGTTTGATATTGCTGAAGGGAAAAAACTTCCTTTTTCTCAGGAAGATATAGTTCCTAACAGACATGCTATTGAAGTAAGAATTAATGCAGAGGACCCTAAAAATTTTAATCCTTCTTTTGGAACTAT
Source organism: uncultured Thermodesulfatator sp. (assembly GCA_964464535.1). Lineage (GTDB taxonomy): Bacteria > Desulfobacterota > Thermodesulfobacteria > Thermodesulfobacteriales > Thermodesulfobacteriaceae > Thermodesulfobacterium. The sequence goes on from CAYXGJ010000012.1 coordinate 17,713, forward strand.
TACCAGACTTGAAATCCCACAAGGGCCAGGTATAAGAGTATCCTCTGGGGTTTATGAGGGAGCAGAAGTTCCACCTTATTATGATTCTCTTATAATGCTTGTTATGTCTGCAGGAGCAGATAGAAGAGAAGCTATAAGAGTTATGGATAGAGCATTAAGTAGGGGATTAAGAGTTGAGGGAATTAAAACCACAGCCCCTTTACTTTTAAGTATTATTAGGCACCCAGAATTTATTAAAGGAAATTATTCAACCAGATTTATTGAGGAACATTATGAAGAATTGCTTTCTATGTTTAAAGAAAAAACTCCTGATGATGAGGTATTAAAAATAGCTCAATATATAGCTGAAATATCAGCTCTTGGGCCTCAGAGCTGGATGTAAGAAAAGAAGGAGGGAGGAATGAGTTATATATTTGTAAAGCCAGGAATGAGCCCAAAAGAAATAGTTCAAAAGGTAAGGGAACTTCCAGGAGTATGTTTTGTTTCTGTAGGTATGAGAGATGCAGGGCAATCAGATTATAAAAACCGTTTAAGAATGTATGATCTTAAAACCTTAGCTCCTTACTATAATGAAATGGGACTTTTTTCAGCAGAGTGTCATGGTGGTGCAAGATGGCATGTTGGAATATTGAATAGAAGAGAAAGTCCCTTTGAAGAAATAGAAATTCTAAGAAAACTTATGCCTAATGTGTTACTTCAAACACTTATTCGTGAAACCAATATGTGGGGTTATCGTCCCTATCCTAAAAACATAATTGAATATGTAGTTGAAAGGGTAGATATTGATGTATGGAGATGTTTTTCTTTTCTCAATGATGTTAGAAATATGAGAACAGTTGCAGAAGTAGTTATGAAAAGAGGAAAGCTTTTTGAACCAGCAATTTCTTATACTGTTGCTCCTTGGTTTGATACTAAGTATTATATGAAAGTAGTAGATGAAATTGTTGATCTTTGCGGAGGAACAGATGAAATAATCTTGTGTATTAAAGATATGGCAGGGGTTGGTACAGTTACCTCTGTAACAGAATTGATAGATGCTATAAAACAAAAGTATCCAGATTTAGTGATAAATTATCATAGACACATTACAGATGGACTTGCAATGCCAGTTTTACTTGCAGCTGCCAAGGCAGGAGCAAAGATCCTTGATGTAGAAGAAGACACTTTAGTAAGATTTTATGGTCATCCGCCAATTTTAGGAGTGGAGGCTTTATTAAGAGAACATGGAATCACAGTTAATCTAAATAGAAAAGTAGCAGAAAAGGCTGTGGAAAAAGTAAGAGAATGGATAAGAGATTATGAATGGGCAGAATCCCCCTTTAAAGGGTTTGATCACATGGTAACCAAACATAAAATGCCCGGAGGAGCTTTCCCAAGTTCATTTGAACAAGCCGAAAAAGGAGGGTTTTTACATTATATGCCTTACATTTTAAGGGTAATGTCTCTTTATAATCAGATTGTAAAATATTATGATGTAACTCCAGGTTCACAAATTACTTGGGTGACTTGTTGTGGTATAGTAAATAGATATGCTAAGGAAGCTGGAGAAGAAGGGGTAAAACATGTAATAAAACTTCTTGAGAAATTTGTAGAAGAAAAAAATCAAGATTTTTCTGCTATGGAAAAAGAAGAACAAGAAGAATTATTACAATTATTTAGAAATGCTCCTGGTGATTTTAAAAATTTAATTCTTGGGCACTATGGTAAACTTCCTGTAGGCTGGCCTGATGAATGGGTTTATAAAAGTACCTTTGGAGATGAATGGCAGGAGAAAATTAAGGAAAGAAAAGAAACTTCCCCCTTAGAGGCAATTCCAGATGAAAATTTAGATATTTTAAGAAAACAACTGGAAACTGAACTTGGAAGACCAGCTACAGAAGAAGAATTTATCCTTTATTTAATGCATCCAAAAGATGCTATTGATTTTATTAAATTTAGAGAAAAATATGGAGATGCACCATTAGTTTTACCTACTAAAGTTTGGAGAGAGGGGCTTAAAAAACCGGGAGATAAAGTAGAATTTGAATATGAAGGCAAGCCCTATTGTATTGAACTTGTTTCTATAGGTGCTGAAAGTGATGGGGTTATTCATGTAGTTTTAAAGGTAAATAATAAAACAAGAGTTTTTGAGGTAAAAACACCAAAAGCCAAAAAAGAAGAAATTAGAAAAGCAGTTAAACCCAATGAAATAGGAGCACCCATTAGTGGAACTGTATGGAGAATAGGAAATCCAAAAAGAGGAACTCTTAACCTAGGAGATATTGTGCATAAAGGAGAAGAGATTGCCAATTTAGAATCTATGAAAATGGAAAATCCTATTATTGCACCTTTTGATGCCCAAATAGTAGAAATTTGTGTTAAGCTAAATCAGAGGGTTGAAGAAGGACAACTTCTTTTTGTATTGCAACCTATTGAGACTTTAAAAATTGAAGAGCCCGAAGTTAAAATAGAAAATTTGCCACGTTAAAAAATCTACAAAAAGGAGGTGTAAAGAATGAAAATTTTTAAATTACTTACATTTGTTATTCTGTTTGTGGTAATGTTTTTTTATAATGCTTTAGCAGAAGAATATGCCAAGGAGGTAAAAGAGAGAACCTTGATTCTCCCTCATTGTAATAAGCCAATAGGAATTATAGCTGCCAAAAGTTTTAAATGTAAAGCTGCAGCTTGTCAAGGAGGAAAGATTGTTTTTGGAAGAGATTTTGTTATTGAGACAACTCCTCAAGCTTTAGGGGATGGTCTTGCTGATATGTTAGTTACTGCTCTTGCAAATACAGGGTGTTTTAAAGTAGTTGAAAGAGAGGTTTTAGAGGAAGTAAAACAAGAGCTTGAATTAATGGGTGTTACTCCAAAACAAACTTTAAAAGCTGCAGATTTTATTATAACAGGTGCAGTAACTGCTTTAGAGTTAAATGCTTCAGGAGCAAGTGGTGGAGGATTGATTATTCCTCTTCCCTGGAAATTTGGAGGGGGTATAAAACTTGGGAAAGCAAAAGCTCATATAGCTTTGGATATGAGAATAGTTAGAGTTAAAGATGCTGAGATACTTTCTGCCAAAACAGTAGAAGGAAAATCAGAAAGATGGAAATTTGGAGCCGCAGCAGGGGGTCTTTTTGGAAGTACAGTAGGAGGTGGTTGGTTTGAAGCTTTTAAAAATACACCCTTAGAAGAAGCAACCAGAGACCTTATAGCACAAGCAGTAACTTTAATTGTAGATGAATTAAAAGCACAGGCTCCTAATGTGATTATTGAGCAAAGAGAAATAAAAAGTGAATAAAGTTATTTAATTTTTAGAAACTTGACAAATTTAAAATTTGTCATAAAGTTAAGGTGCTTTATTAAAAAGGGGAGTAAGATCTATGTCTTCTATTTTTACAACTCAGACTCCTTGGGTTAAAAAAGAAGAAATTAAAAGAAAATGGTATATTGTTGATGCTAAGGATAAGGTATTAGGAAGACTTGCTTCAAAATTAGCTTATATATTACAGGGAAAACATCTTTCGGATTATACTCCTCATGTAGATCAAGCTGATTTTATAGTAGTAATTAATGCCGAAAAAGTAAGGCTTACAGGTAAAAAGCTTGATCAAAAAATTTATTGGCATCATTCTGGATATATGGGAGGTCTTAAATTAGAAACTGCGCGTAAACTTTTAGAAAAAAAGCCAGAGAAATTAATTTATTTAGCAGTAAAAAGAATGCTTCCAAGAAATAGGATGAGAAATAAGCTTTTAAAGAAACTTAAAATATATGCAGGAGAAAGTCATCCCCATTCAGCTCAAAATCCTAAGCCTTTAGAAATTTAAGGAGGTAGAAAATAAATGGAAAGTATTTATGCTACTGGAAAAAGAAAAACGACAGTTGCAAGAGTTTGGATATCTCCTGGAAATGGAGAAGTAGTTGTGAATGAAAAACCTTATAAAGAGTATTTTTATGATCACATTGTAGCTGAAGATATTATTTTTGCACCCTTTAGAATTTGTAATCTTCTTGGGAAATTTAATGTAAAATGTACAGTTGAAGGTGGAGGGAAATCAGCTCAAGCTGAGGCTATAAGACATGGGATAGCCAGAGCCTTAGTTTTTTATATGCCTGATTTAAAGACCATTCTCAAAAAAGCCGGATTTCTTACCCGTGATCCCCGTGAAAAAGAGAGAAAGAAATATGGGTTTAGAGGAGCAAGAAGAGGACAACAATACTCTAAACGTTAATTTTTTGTGGTCAAAGTAGCTGTCGTCGGAGCAACTGGATATACAGGCTTAGAATTAATTAGACTGGTCGAAAACCATCCTTATCTTGATATTTCATTTATTACTTCGAGAGAGAAGGCAGATAAAAGTTTAAAAGAAGTTTTTAACTGGAGTGGAAAGTATGCTGATCTTATATTTAAAGAGCCAATTATTGAAAAAATGACAGATGAAATTGAGTTAGCATTTTTATGTGTTCCCTCTGGGGAAGCACAGCAATTTGCCTATGCTTTTCTTAAAAAAGGAATAAAAGTTATAGATTTTTCAGCAGATTTTAGATTTAAAAGTATTCAAGTTTATGAAACTACTTATAATATAAAACATGCTTATCCTGAACTTTGCGAAAAAGCAGTATATGGACTAACTGAAATCTTTAGAGAAGAAATAAAAAAAGCCGACCTTGTTGCTAATCCAGGATGCTATCCTACCTCGGTTTTATTACCTTTAATTCCTTTAATAAAAAATAAACTTATAGAAAAAGACCCTATTATCATTGATTCTAAAAGTGGAACCTCAGGAGCAGGAAGAAAATCAGAAAATTATTATAGTTTTTGTGAAGTTAATGAAGATTTTAAGGCTTATAGAATTGCTTCTCATAGACACAATCCAGAAATAGAAGAGAAACTCAGTTTATTTGCTGATGAACAAATTAAAAGCGTATTTACTCCCCATCTTTTGCCTATGAATAGAGGTATTTTTTCTACTATTTATGTAAAATTTAAAGCCGAGGCAGAAAAGATTCATAAATTTTTAAAAGAATTTTATAAGGAAAGCCCTTTTGTAGAAATAGTTCCTATAGGAGAAATTCCAAGAATTGCAGAAGTAAAAGGGACTAATTTTTGTAAAATAGGTATTTTTGAGGATAAAAAAAGAAGCTGGGGAATAATTGTTTCAGTAATAGATAATCTTATAAAAGGAGCAAGTGGACAGGCAATTCAGAATTTTAACCTTATGTTTGGATTTCCTGAAGATACAGGTCTTCCCAAAGCACCTTTATTTGTATAAAAAGTCCTTTAAAATAAAGCCATGTCTGAAATTAACATTAGAAATATCCGGATATTTATAGCTTATGATGGAACAAATTATTTGGGATGGCAAATTCAGCCAAAAGGACCTACTGTCCAAGAAATAATTCAGGATGCACTCTCTAAAATTTTGGGACATAAAGTAAAACTTAAATCTGCCGGAAGAACAGATACAGGAGTGCATGCACTTTATCAAGTAGCGCATTTTTTAACTACTTCTGATAGACCTCTTGAAGTTATTTTTAGAGCAGTTAATGCTATGTTGCCTAGGGATATAGTAGTTTGGAGGCTTGAAGAAGTGGATCTTAAATTTCATTCTCAAAGGGAGGTACTTAGAAAAACTTATGTTTATTATATTTACAATTATCCTATAAAAAATCCTTTAGTGAGACTCTATTCTTGGTGGGTTCCTGAGAAACTTAATTTATCTGCAATCAAAGCTTGTTTATCTTTAATAATAGGAGAAAAAGATTTTGCAAGTTTTAGAAAATCAGGAACCGATATAAAAACTACAGTTAGAACTATTTATGATGCTAAATTTAAAAGGGTTCCTGGGAAAAAACATATGATAGCTTTTGAAATAACTGGTAGGGGGTTTATGCGATACATGGTAAGGAATTTAATTGGAGCTTTGGTTGAGGTAGGAAGAGGGAATCTTACAATAGAAGATTTTCAAAAAATTTTAGAAGCAAAAGACAGAAGTCTTGCTCCACCTCCTGCTCCTCCTCAAGGATTAGTCTTAAAAAAAATAGAATATCCAAAAATTAAGATTATAGATAGTTATCCCAAGTTTAAAGTTGATTTATAAGTAAAAAAATTTATAAATAGAGGCTTTATTTTTAAGAAAAAAATTTTATACTTTTTAAAATTTTAAATAAATTGCAGGAGACTCTAAATGGAATTAGTTAGCCGAAAGAGAAGCACTTTGGAGACAGAAATTAATATAAAATTGGATTTAAGTGGGGAAAATTTAGAAAAAAGCATTATAAATACAGGAATAGGGTTTTTAGATCATATGCTTGAGCTCTTTTCTTTCCATTCTGGTATTAAACTTCAGATAGAAGCAAAGGGTGATCTGAAAGTAGATTTGCATCATACTGTTGAAGATATAGGAATTACCTTAGGAGAAGCTTTAGATGAAGCCCTTTCTGACAGAAAGGGTATTGCCCGCTATGGAGAAGCAACTATTCCAATGGAAGAAGCTTTAAGTCAGGCAGTAGTAGATCTTGCCAAAAGACCTTATTTTTATTATGAAGTTGATTTTCCTACCGAAAAAATAGGAAACTTTGATACAGAACTTCTTGAAGAATTTTTAAGGGCTTTAGCCATAAATGGTAAATTTACCTTACATATAAGAAATTTTTATGGAAAAAATGCCCATCATATTGCAGAAAGTATTTTTAAGGCTTTAGCCTGCGCCCTTAAAAAAGCCATTAAACCTATAGAAGTAGATATTCTTTCTACAAAAGGCATTCTTTAATAGAATTTAACTTATTTCTATATTTCTCTCTTCAAGAAAAACTTTCCAGCTTTGGGGTAAAAATTTAGAAGAAAATTTTAGATTATATTTTATAAGAGGATAAACCAAGGCTTTATTTAAAACTTTTTGAGAAGAAGGAGAGGGTATAACTAAAATTATGTAAAAAATGGTTATAAAAAGCATACCTTTTATAAATCCTAAGGTAGCACCTAAAATATAATCTGCAGCTGTTAAACTGAATTTTCCTAAAATGCTTAAAATAATAAATCCAAATATTACAAAACTAAAGTAAATTAATAAAAAAGCTATAATATAGCTTAGTACAGGTAGTACTTTGGGATGAGAAGTGGTAAGAGCTCCCACATAAGGACTAATTTTTAAAGAAAGCCATCCAGAATAGAGAAAAGCAACTATCATTCCTATAAAAGAAAATATAACCCTTACAAAACCGGATAAAAATCCCCTTATGACAAAGTAAGCCAAAAATCCCAAAGCAAAGTAATCAAACCATATCATATCTACTCTACATACCAAAAAGTTTCTGTTCTTGTATCTTTTAAAATTATACCAAAATTTTTTAATTCGTCTCTTATTTTATCAGCTAAAATAAAATTTTTTTCTTTTCTTGCAGATTCTCTTTTTTTTACAAGAGCTTCTATTTCTTCAAGATCTTTTTTAATAATTTTAAGTTTTCTTTTTCTTTCTGTTTCCCAAAATTCATCAGGTTCTTTTTCCCCAATTCCTAATATTTTTCCAGGAAGGTCTTTTATCTTTTTCTCTATTCTTTCTAATAAAAGAACTTCTTCTGTGGTTAAATTGGGAGTTTTGGTTATAAAATTATAAAGTTCATTTTCAAAACTAAATAAATGTCCTAAAGCTAAAGCAGTATTAAAATCATCAAGAAGTGCAGAAATAAAATTATTTTCAAAATCCTTTAATCCTTTTTCTAATTTTCTTGCTCTTTCAGAAAGAAGTCCTTCTTTTAAAGGTTGATTTTTTTTAAGCCAATATAGAGTTTCATAGAAGCGATAGATTGCCTTTTCTATATTTTTTATACTTTCTTCTTTATAATCTAAGGGGCTTCTATAATGAGTTGAAAGGAGGAAAGCCTTTATTACTTCTGGATGAAAGGTTTTTAAAAGATATTCCATAGTTACATAATTTCCAAGGCTCTTAGACATTTTTTCTCCCTCAACAGTAATAAGACCATGATGGATAAAATACTTTACAAAAGGTTTTCCATTAGCGCCCTCACTTTGTGCAATTTCATTTTCATGATGAGGAAAGATAAGATCAAGTCCCCCTCCATGTATATCTATAGTTTCTCCTAAATATTTAAGAGCCATAGCAGAACACTCTATATGCCAACCAGGACGACCTTTCCCCCAGGGGCTTTCCCAAAAAGGTTCTCCAGGTTTTGCTGATTTCCATAAAGCAAAGTCTAAGGGATTTTTTTTCTTTAAAGATGCTTCAATTCTTACCCCTGCAATTAATTCCTCAATTTTTCTTCCAGAAAGTTTCCCATAAGAAGGGAATTTAGCTACCTCAAAATATACATCTCCATTACTTTGGTAAGCAAACTCTTTTTCAATAAGTTTTTCTATTAAATTTATAATCTCTGATATATGTTCTGAAGCTTTTGGCTCATAAGTGGGTTTTAAAAGACCTAAAGCTTTAGTAACCTTTTCATATTCCTCTATATACTTTTGGGTTAGTTCTTTCCAGGGTATACCTTCTTTATTTGAACGGTTTATGATCTTATCATCAATATCAGTAATATTTCTTACATATATTACTTCATATCCAAGATATTTAAGCAATCTATAAAATACATCAAATATTACAGCTGATCTTGCGTGCCCAAGATGAGAAGAATCATATGCAGTTATTCCACATACATACATAGTAACTTTCGGAGGATTTAAAGGAACAAAATCTTCTATTTTTTTGGTTAAAGAATTATAAATTCTTAAAGTTTTAAAATTTTTCATTTTTTAATTAAAAAGTTTTTTAAAAAGCTTGTAAGCAGAAGATTTTAATATATTTTTCCATTCAAAAACAGGTATTTTATTTAGCTCATATTCTAAAAGAGTAGCATCTTGAGGAAGAAATCCTAAAAATTTTATCTCCTTTTTCTTTGTTATTAATTCTTTAACATATTTTTCAAGTTCATTTTTTTGATTTTTGGGACATAAATTTACTACTAACCATATATTTTCTGCTTTAATTTTTAAATTTTTAATCAAATCTATAATTCTTTCAGCTGTAAAGATACCTCTTATGCTTGCATCTGAAACTATTATAAGATGTTCCATTTCTGTAAGATTAAGCCTTGAAATATGTTCCATTCCAGCTTCATTATCTATTACTACATAAGAATAAGCACGTATAAGTTTTTCTAAGGCAGTTGAGAGAAAACTATACACAGGACAATAACATCCTGAGGTTTCAGGGTAACCCATCACTAAAAGATCAAAATATTTATTTTCTGCAAGTATTTGATGAACCTTCATTTCTGTATACTCATAACGAGACATAAAATCTGGTACTTCACTTTTTAATAGACTTTCTCTTACTTCACTAAGAGTGGTTTTTACTTTTACACCCAAAAGTTCATTAAGATTGAAATTAGGATCTGCATCTACAGCGAGTATTGGGACTTTATTCTTATGAATTAAGAAATTAATTAAAATTGCAGATAAAGTAGTTTTTCCAGTACCACCCTTACCTACAAAAGAAATTCTAACAGACATATGGATTTAGTTTCCCTTTTTGTCAAGAAAAAGTTTGTAGGTATAAGAATCTATTAAAGCCTGACAGCTTGCCTCAAGTATATCAGTAGATACACCTACTGTTCCCCATTTTTTATCTTTACTTTTGGAAATAATAAGAACTCTTACTTTAGAAGCAGTTCCTGGAAGACCAGGTAAAACTCTTACTTTATAATCTTCTAATTCCATTTCCTTTATTTGAGGATAAAATCTTTCTAGAGCTTTTCTTAAAGCATTATCAAGGGCATTAACAGGTCCATTTCCTAAAGCTGCAGTATGTTCAACTTCTCCTACTCCTGGAGGGACTCTTACTAAAACTGTTGCCTCTGCTTTTGGAAAGAGTTGCTCTGTTTTTTGATCAAAAACTTTATAGTTTAAAAGTTCAAAATACTGTTTTGGTTCTCCCATTAATCTATAAATAAGAAGCTCTAAGGATGCTTCAGCAGCTTCAAATTCATATCCTTCAGCCTCTAAGTTTTTAATTTCCTCAACTATTTTATTTAAAAGAGGGCTGTCTATTTTAAGATCAATTCCAAATTCTTTTGCTTTATAAATAATATTACTTTTTCCTGAAAGTTCCGAAACCAAAACCCTTCTTATATTACCTACTGTTAAAGGATCTATGTGTTCATAGGTTCTTGGTGATTTAAGAACTGCAGAAACATGAACTCCGCCTTTGTGAGCAAAAGCAGATCTTCCTACGAAAGGAAGACGTGAAGGATGGGGAAGATTTGCTATCTCAAAAACATATTTAGAAACTTCAGTTAATTTATGTAAATTTTCTGCGCAACTACAATTATGTCCCATTTTTAAAACCAAATTGGGAATAATAGAACAAAGATTTGCATTTCCACATCTTTCACCAATGCCATTAATAGTTCCTTGAACCTGAGAAGCTCCTAATCTAACAGCTTCTAAACTATTCACCACTGCACATTCAGAATCATTATGGGCATGGATTCCAAAATTAAAACCTCTTCCTAATCTCTTTTTAACTTCTTTTATTATTTCTACAATTTCAAAAGGAAGAGTTCCTCCATTAGTGTCGCAAAGAATAATACAGTCTGCACCAGCAGATTTTGCTCTTTTTATAGTTTCTATAGCATAATCTGGATCCTCTTTAAATCCATCAAAAAAATGTTCTGCATCATAAAATACCTTTTTAACATTTGCTTTTAAAAATCTTATAGAATTTGAAATAATTTCTAAATTTGTTTCTAAGTCAATTTTTAAAGCTTCTTTTACATGAACTGTCCAAGATTTTCCGAAGATAGTAACAATAGATGTTTTAGCCAGTAAAAGTTGTTTCAAATTTTCGTCTGTTTCAGGGGTTTTTTTAGGATGATGAGTGCTTCCAAAAGCAACAATTTTTGCATGCTTTAAATTATAATTTCTAATTTCTCTAAAAAATTGTAAATCCTTTGGATTTGAGCCAGGCCAACCCCCTTCAATATAATCTATCTTAAATTCATCTAATTTTAAGGTAATTCTTATTTTATCTTCTAAAGAAAAATTAATTTCCTCTGCTTGTGCTCCGTCTCTTAAAGTAGTATCATAAATTTCTATTTTTCTTTTAGCCATTACCCGATTTTCTCCTTTTTTATAAAGAGTTCTTCTCCTAAATTAAAAGCTTCATGTAAAGCTCTTACAGCTAATTCAGTATATTTATCGTCTATTACACAAGAAATTTTTATCTCAGAGGTAGAAATCATCATAATATTTATACCATGTTTTGCAAGGGTTTCAAACATCTTTGTTGCAACTCCATAATGGGTTCTCATTCCTGCACCAACTATGGAAACTTTTGCTATCTTATCATCTCCTTCAACTCTTTCAGCATTAAGTTCTTTTGCAACATTTTCAATTATTTCTAAAGCCTGTTTATAATCTATTCTGGGCACAGTGAAAGTAATGTCAGCTTTTCCATCTGGATGAGAAGTTTGTATAATCATATCTACAATAATTCCTTTTTCTGCAACAGGTCTAAAAATTTTAGCAGCAACTCCAGGTTTATCTGGAACTCCATAAATACTTATTCGTGCTTCATTTCTACTATAAGTAATTCCTGAAACAACTACTTTTTCCATTTCTTCATCCTCCTCAATTATTAAGGTCCCCTCTGTATCGGTAAAACTTGATCTTACAACAAGTGGCACCTTATAAATCATAGCAAGCTCAACAGATCTCATTTCTAAAATCTTAGCACCGCTACTTGCCATCTCTAACATTTCTTCATAAGAAATCTTCTTTAGTTTCTTAGCATTACTTACAATCCTGGGATCAGCAGTAAAAACTCCTTCTACATCTGTATAAATTTCGCAAAGATTAGCTCCTAAAGCTGCAGCAAGTGCAACTGCAGTTGTGTCAGATCCTCCTCTACCTAGGGTAGTAACATCACCTTTTTCTGTTACTCCCTGAAATCCTGCAACTATTACAATATTACCTTTTGAAAGATAGTCTTTTATTTTTTCAGTTTTTATTTCTTTAATTTTAGCTTTAGTATAAAGTTCAGTAGTGTATATGGGAACTTGATAACCTAATAATGCAATAGTAGGATAGCCAAGGCTATGAAGCATTATAGAAAGGAGAGCAGAACTTACTTGTTCACCTGTGGCAACAAGAAGGTCAAGCTCCCTTAAAGGGGGATTTTCTGTTATTTGTTTAGCTAAATTTATAAGTCTATCAGTTTCTCCAGCCATTGCAGAAACAACTACCACTAGATCATGCCCTTCTCTTTTATAGCTTATTATTCTTTCAGCTACAGCTCTTATTCTTTCTAAATTTGCAACTGAACTTCCACCATATTTTTGTACTATTAACATAGCCTACCTCTTTTTACCCCAAATAGGATCTTCTCCAAATTTATTAAACCACCAATCTTTTGGATCCAAATCAAATTCTTTAGATTCTAAATCAATTAAATAATTATCGCAATATTCCATAAGAAGTTCATAGGCATAATTAAGCTTCTTTATTAACTCCTCATTTCCTCCATGATCGGGATGATACTCTTTGGCTAATTTTCTATAATTTTCAATAATTTCCTTTCTGGTAGTTTTTTTGGGAAGTTTTAAAATCTTTCTTGCTTCTTCAAGTTTTTCCCATTTATTTTTAGTAAACATCCTTAAAATTTTATAATAGTTTTTTTAAAAAAACAAGAAAAAGAAATAAAATTTAGTAAATTAAGGACAAAAATAAGGATAATACCACCAAGGATACCAGTAAGGATACCACCAGAAATAGATTCTTCTACCTCAGAGGACTTGAGAGTTTATGAAGGGAGAGATGAAAATATAATAAGGTATTAATTAAGCTTGACTTAATTTATAATAATGGTATATAAGTAAAATAAAATCACAAGATGTAAAGATAATTGTATGAAAATTTTACAATATAGGGTTTTACTTAGAAAGGAACCAGAAGGTGGTTATACTGTGATAGTTCCTTCACTTGCTGGGTGTGTTACTTATGGTGAAACAGTAGATGAAGCGATAAAAATGGCAAAAGAGGCAATTGAACTGTACCTTGAAACTCTTAAAGATCTTGGGGAAGAAATACCTACTGATGTTGAAACACTGGAGTATCTGCTTACATTAGAAAGTTGTGTCTAAACTACCTTCTCTAACACCTCAAAAAATCGTTCAAATTCTTGAAAAGAAAGGATTTTTATCTAAAAAGATCTAAAGGAAGTCATCAAATTTTTTACAATCCAGAAACAAAGAGATTGGTTGTAGTTCCTTTTCATAAAAAGGAGTTACTAAAAGGTACATTGCTTGAGATTTTGAAACAGGCAGGGATTAGTAGGGAAGAAATTACAGAATTCTAAAGAAAAGTCTGTAAATTTATTTTTTTAAAATACAAATTTTATTTTTATCCTCTTAAAATTATACTGAGAAAAAGTATAAGCGGATTTTAAAAAATGTGACATTTCAAATCGGGAGTAATATATTGCCTTGACATTAGTAAAAACAAGAAAAAGAAATAAAATTTAGCAAATTAAGGACAGAAACAAGGATACCACCAGTGATACCAATAAGGATACCACCAGAAATAGTGTGGATAAGCTTCTACTTGAACCTTAATTTCTTCTTTCCAAAGATGAAAAGCTTTTCCTTCAAGAACTGGGAATTTATAGGATTTTTCTCCAATTTTTCCATCTCTCAATTCTTTAAAAACTCCGGCAACAGTAATTAGTTTTCCAGGTGTATAAATAGCACAGTCTAAAAATTGAGGAGTTTCAACTAAGAATCTTCCTTCTGATATAGTGTCAGCCTTGGGTTTTCCTTCTAAATCTAAGGAAAACTGAACTATTTCTAAGAGGGTGATATCTTCTTTATTTAAACAGTTTACAATTCTTCCACCCCAGAGAACTTGAGAGTTTTTATAAATTTCGGGAGAGTTTAGAACTTGGGATAAGGTGATTTCTTTTTTGATTGGGATTTCACTAAATTCCTTTGGTAAGGTAGCACATCCTTGAAGAATAAAAGCTAAACCAAGAATTAATAAAAGCCGGAGATTAAACATCATAAAAATTATATCCTACAAAAAAATTTTTTCAATATAACAATTTTTAAAAATTTTTAAAATAGTAATACTATATTGACAAAATTAAAATTTTGTTATAAAAAATTTTTAAAAATAATATAAAGGGGGTGATTATGGGAAAAAAGTTTTTAATTAAGTCTATAATTTTAGGATTAGTGCTAAGTTTATTATTAATTACTCAGGTTATAGGGGAGGAGGTAAAGGGGGAAGAGAAAGTTAAGAAGGCTGAAGAGATTCCTGAGGTTGTGGTAACAGCAACAAGGATAGAAATTCCTGTTGGGTCTGCACCAGCAAGTGTAAATGTTGTAACAAAGGAAAAAATGGAAAAACGAAACGTTAAAACCTTAGATGATTTGGTTAATGAAATTCCGGGGGTTTATGTTCACAGGACAAGAGTAGTTTTAGACACGCCAACTGACTCAATATCTTTAAGAGGTATACCAGGTTATCGGAGAAATTTAGTAATGATAGATGGGATTCCTTTAAACGGTCCTCAAGGCGGAGAACTTAAACTTGGTGGTTTTAGGTTTGAAGATATAGAAAGGATTGAGGTAGTGAAAGGACCTTTCTCTGCCCTTTATGGTGGGCTTGCTATAGGAGGAGTAGTTAATATTATCTCTACCCTTCCAGAAAAACGTGAATTTAATTTTAAGACAGGATATGGCTCAAGTTTTGATAGAGGTAAAGCCTTAGATGATTTAAGAAAGGTCTATCTTTCTTATGGAGATAAAATAAAAAATTTAAGCTTTTTTGTAAGCTATGGTCATGAGGCTACTAATGGATTCCCTAATAATTTAATAAGAGTTATGGCTCAACCTCCAAGCGGGATTTCGGGATGGAAATATACTACTACTCCTTATGGTGATCCAAGATGGATAGTTGGAGATTCAGGAGACCACAAAGGATGGGACCAAAATTTTACTTTAAGATTAGGTTATAAGTTTAATGAAAACACAAATCTTAGGCTTTCAATGATGCGTATTTGGGGAAGCTCAAGTTATGATGACCCACATACCTATTTATGGAATGCAACTACTGGTGAGCCTGTGTGGGAATATTTTGTGCCTGGGCGTCCTCCTAATGTCTTAAAAGAAGCTATGTTTTTAGCTGGGAAAATCGCTAAAGATTATACTATTTATAGTCTCAATTTTGAAACCAAAGTAAAAGAAGCAAGATTAAAAATGACCTTGGGACTTTTTGACCAAGATGATTATTTATTTACTACTCCTTGTGTAGGAAATTTGACAGGGTGTGGGAATTATGAGTATGCTACAAAAGAAGGTGGTCCAGGGCTTACTCATAATACCCCTGCTAAAAATTATGTTGCAGACTTACAGGTAACCTTACCAATTTCTCTGAGAACACCTTATCTTAATACTCACATACTTACCTTTGGTGCTTCTTATAAAAGGGCTGAGGCAAAGACCAAGCAATATAAATTATCAAATTGGAAAGATGAAAATTCCAAAACTTCTTTAGTTTATGAGACCAAAGGAAAAGATAGAATTTTTGCTTTATTTATTCAAGACGAAATACCGGTTACTCAAAAACTTACCCTTTATTTAGGAGCAAGACAGGATTGGTGGAAAACCTTTGATGGATACGAAAATTATGTAGGACAAGCAGGTTATCCTAAGGAGTTTGATGAGCGTAGCGAATCATCTTTTAATCCTAAATTTTCTTTTGTTTACAATTTTTCTGAAAAGACAACCTTAAGAGGTTCAATAGGAAGAGCCTTTCGTCCTCCTATGATAATAGAGCTTTACAGAAGTTTTATGACCCCTGGCTCTTTCATCTATGGAAATCCAAATTTAAAAACGGAGAAAAGTTGGAGTTGGGATTTAGGCATAAGGCATAGCTTTTGGGAAGGAAACAAGGTTGAAATCACATATTTTGAAAATTATTTAAAAGATTTGATATATAGTCGTTCTACAGGAAGATATATAGGACCAAGAGAGATTGTAGAAACCGTAAATGCAGGAAAGGCTGAGATAAAAGGGGTAGAATTTTCTTTAGAGCAAAAATTTAGAAAATATGTAAAAACTTTTGCCAATCTCACTTGGAATGATGCTAAACTGAAAGATAACCCAGCCAATCCTCGTTCTGAAGGAAAAAGAATTACCGGAATTCCAGAAACTATGTTCAATTTAGGAATAGAAGTTGAAAAGGGTTCATTTTCTGGGGCTTTAGTTGGAAGATATAGAAGTAAGGTTTATGGAAACGACGAAAACAGGGATAAGAAAGAAGGAGTTTTTGGTTCATATGATTCTTATTTTGTAGCTGATGCAAGACTTACTTATAAGCTATTTAAAAATGCTTCTTTATCTCTAAGTATAGATAATCTTTTTGATAAAAAATATTACTACTATTACTTAGAGCCAAGAAGGTCTTGGTTTTTAGAATTTTCTTATAAATTTTAAGAGAAGTTATGAGAAAGCAAATAAAAATTTTACTTATCTCAACCATTATTAATAAAAGTTTAAAAAAAGCAATCGAAAGCCTTTCTAATCTTTGTGAAGTATACCTTATATACTCATCTGAGCTTAATAAATTTGAAAAGACATACCTGCAAGAGCTTTGTGATCGGGCTGATCTGATTTTAATTGATGTCCGTGGAGATCCAGGAATTTTAAATGAGATAGACTTTAGGGGAAAGGATTTTATATGTCTTGTTGGTGGTAGTAATCTTGTTAGTAAAGCGAAGTTAGGGAAATTCAAAATACCTGCAAAGGCTGTTTCCTCATTCGTCTCAGACCCAGCTTCATTAAAGAAAAGGATTGAAAACATCCAAAGAGCTATAGAAACAGCTGGGGGAATTTTACCTTTTGGAGTTTTAAAGGATGCAAGAAACTATGTTAAAACGCTAAGGTATTGGGCAAACGGAGGATATAAAAATTACAGAAATATGTTTCTCCATTTGTGTAGAGCTAAAGGGCTTGAGGTTGAGGCAAAAGATCCTGTAGAATTTCCAGATTTTGGTTTTTATCATCCGCTCTATGGATTTGATTATAAACCGAGTAGCAAAAAGCCCCAGATCGGGATTCTCTTCTATGGAGGAATGCACTTTGAGCAGTGTCAAAAAACCCTTGAAAAAATGGTAGATTGGTTTGAAAAGAGAGACCTAAATGTAGTGCCTGTTTATAGCGACGGAATCTTAAATTTAAATGCTTTAGAACTTTTAAATGATGTTGATGCTATAGTTAGTTTTCTATGGTTTAGGCTTAATGGAGGACCATTGGGAGGAGATCCTAAAAAAACGATAGAGCTTTTGAAAACTAATAAAACCAAGCTTTTTACTCCGGCTTTAATGTTTACTCAAAACCTTTCTGATTGGGAAAAGGAACAAAAGGGTTTAAATATGATTACCCTTTTTGCCAGTGTGACTTTGCCAGAAATGGACGGAGCCGTTGAACCTATTCCAGTATGTGGAGTTAATGAAGATGAGATCGTTCCGATTGAAGATAGAGTAAAAAGGGTCTGTGAAAGAGTAGAAAGGTGGATAAATCTAAAATATAAGCCAAATTCAGAAAAAAAAGTGGCAATAGTTATTTATGATTATCCACCCGGAGAGGAAAACCTTGGAAATGCAGCTTACCTTAATACCTTTGAGAGTCTAAAGATAATACTTGGAAGATTTAAGGAGGAAGGTTATAAAGTTGAAATGGGGGATGTGGGAGAAATCTTGCTTGAGAAAAAACTTTTTAATCCAAAGTTTTTTACAGAAAAAGTTGTAGATTGTCCAAGGTTAAGTAAAGACGATTACCTCAAATTTTTTAATAAACTTCCTGAAGAGCTTAAAAAAGATGTAATAGAAAACTTTGGAGAACCACCTGGGGACATAATGGTAGATGAAGAGAAAATTTTAATCCCTGTTGTTTTACTTGGGAATGTAGCAGTTGGGATCCAGCCTTCAAGAAGAAAGATCCTTCAAGATAGTGAAGATTTGCTTTCTGCAATACATGATAAAACTAAACCACCACATCATCAGTATTTAGCCTTTTATTTTTGGCTTGAAAATGTTTTTCAAGCAGATGTAGTGGTTCATCTTGGCACCCATGGAACGCTTGAGTTAATGAAAGGAAAAGAATGTGGACTAAGCTCAAGATGTTTCCCAGATGTATTAATATCTTCAATGCCTCACCTTTATGTTTACCATGTGGTTAATGTTTCTGAGGGTACAATTGCAAAGCGTAGAAGTTATGCCACACTTTTAAGCTACAATTCTCCTCCATATACAACCGCAGACCTATATGATGAATATGCAAGACTCGAAGAATTAATTGAGGAATTCAGAGTAGAAAAAAATCCAGCAAGAGCTGATACTGCAAAAGCAAAGGTTTTTGAGCTTGCAGAAAGGCTTGGAATAGAAAAGGACTTAGAAAAAATCGAAGCCAAAATTTATGAATACAAACGTTCTATAATCCCTAAAGGGCTTCATGTTATCGGTAAAAAATATGATTTTCAGGAATTAAAAGAATTTGTTCTTTTACTGAGTCGATACGATAGAGGGGAGCTCAAATCTCTTCATAGACTTATAGCTGAAAAGAAAGGACTTGATTTTGAAAAGATATTAGAAAATCCAAAAATGCTAAAACTTATAGATGAGGAAGCAAAAAGAATTGTTGAGGAATATTTTTTAGGAAGGACAAAAAAGGAATTTGAGGGTATTTTAAATTATTGTAAAAAAGTTGCTGAAAATTTTTCTGACAATACTACAGAGCTTAAAAATCTTATCAAAGCTCTTAATGGGGAGTATATTGAGCCTTCAGTTGGAGGAGATATTATAAGGAATCCTGATGCTTTACCAACTGGAAGAAATCTTTATCAATTTGACCCTCTGAGAATCCCTACTGAGGCTGCAACTGAAAGAGGAAGAAAGGCTGCAAAGGAAATAATTGAAAAATATTTTAAAAAACATGGAAAGTATCCGGAAAGTATAGCACTTGTTCTTTGGGGATTTGAAACTGCCCAAACCTTTGGAGAAACTATTGCTCAGATTTTTGAGTATCTTGGGGTTGAGCTTATTCATAAAACAGCCTGGGAAAAGGAGCTTAAGGTTAAAACTCTTGAAGAACTTGGAAGACCAAGGATTGATGTTGTGATTACTATTTGTGGATTTTTTAGAGACATGTTCCCCAATTTGATTGAGTTAATAGACAAGGCTATAAGGCTTGTGTCAGAACTTAAAGAACCTAAAGAGCTTAATTTCGTTAAAAAGCATCAATATGACCTAAAAAATCCTTTCAGGATATTTGGTCCTATTCCTACAGAATATGGAACCAGAATGCTTCAGTTGGTTGAAGATAGTATATGGAGAGAAGAGAAAGACTTGGCAGAGGCTTATCTTAATTCAATGTGTTATGCTTATGGAAAGAATTTTCATGGTATAGAAGCAAAGGAAGTTTTTGAAGAACTTTTAAAGAAAGTAAGTGTTGTTTCTCAAACAAGAAGTGCTGTAGATTACGAGATAACAGATTTAGATCATTATTATGAATTTTTTGGGGGTCTTTCAAAGGCTGTTGAAGTTTTAAAAGGAGAAAAAGCTGAAATGATAATTGTTGATTCAACAAGAGAAATTGTAAAAATTGAAAGTGTAAAGGATTCAATCGAAAGAGGAACGATTACCAGGACTTTAAATCCTAAGTGGATCGAAGAGATGCTTAAACATGGATTTAATGGCGTGCAGAAAATAGCCGATAGGATCGAATATCTTCTTGGCCTTTCTGCTACAACAAACGCCGTTGAAAATAGACTATGGGACAAAATTGCTGAAAGGTTTATCTTTGACGAAAATCTTTTCCACAAATTAAAAGAATTAAATCCTTATGCAGTTAAAGAAATTTTAGAAAAACTTTTAGAAGCTGAAAAAAGAGGCTATTGGGATGCCGGAGATTTAAGAAAAAAAATCGAAGAGAAATATTTAGAAATTGAAAGTATTTTAGAGGAGATAATATGAAAGCTTATTTGATTAAAAGAATTCCAATTTTGTTAACCTTTATGTTTTTAAGTTTTATTAATGCATCTGCTAAACCTCTTTCTTTTACAGATGTTTATAGAAGGAAGGTTATCATAGATATTCCTGTAAAGAGAGCTTGTCTTTTAGTTACCTATGAGCTTATTCCTGCTTTAAAAATAAGAGACCAAGTGGTTGCTATTGGTAAATGGGCTTATGATGACCCTATACTGAAAGCAACTGTTTCTGATCTAAATAGGATTCCTTCTCCTGGTGTTGGAGGACCCGGTGTTAATGTAGAACTTTTGAAAAAATTAGGAACGGAGTTAATCGTTACTTTTAGAACACCTCAAGAAGAACTCAATTTTTTGGAAGCTAAAGGTATCAAGGCTTTTGCAATTTATCCTAATAGTGTAGAAGAACTTATAGAAGTTATTAAATGGCATGGAGTGGTTTTTGGTAAAGAAAAGGAGGCAGAAAGGGTTATAAAAGAGATGAGAAAAGTTTTAAACTTAATTGAAAAAAGAACTTTTAAAATTCCTTTTTCAAAAAGAAAAAAAGTGATTTGGCTTCATAGTGACCCAACCTCAGTTGCAGGGGGAAATGGAATTATAAATGATACCTTAGTTAAAATAGGAGGAATAAATCCTGCAGCTTCTCTTTTCCCTCAATCAAGTATAGCTAAAACCTCTTTAGAAACCTTGATAAAACTAAATCCTGATGTGATATTTATATGGGGTGCAGCGCCTTTTAGTCCTTTAGATTTGATAAATAACCCTCAATGGAATTATATCAAAGCAGTAAAAGAAAGAAAGGTTTACAAACTTTCTGCTTTAACAACCTTTTCTCCTCGCCATGTAATAGACATGCTTCACATAGCAATGAAGGTTTATCCAGAAGAGTTTAGAGACATAGATTTTGAAAAGATAGCAGATAATTTTTACAGAAAAGTTTTTGGAGTTTCTTATTATAAAGTGAAGCAGTATGAAGGGTATTAAAGTTCTGATAATTCTGATTTCCCCATTGATAGTTGGATGGATTGCCCTATTTCTTGGTGCTTATGGAATTACACCTT
>CAYXGJ010000013.1:0-30182 GCA_964464535.1 uncultured Thermodesulfatator sp.
ACCTGAAATTGCAGTAGCCTTTTCTGAAAGAGAAGCTTATAAATTATCAGCTTCTCATTTAAAAGATTTAATCCAAAAATTTACTAAAACCCATTTTATTTTACATGATTACAAAAATTTTCTCAAGCTTTTTGATCTTTCTCTAAATAAAGTATTTGATACTAAATTAGCAAGTTATCTTTTAAATCCATCTTTAAAAAAATATGAGCTTGAATTTTTATTGCAAGAATACTTAGATATTAGCTTAGGTTCCTTAAAAATTTCTAAAAATGAAGAAATTGCTATAAGAACCTGCGGTCTTTTTTTGTTAGGAAAGGAGTTAATTAAACGCATTAAAGAAGAAAATCTTAGTGAATGGCTTGAAAAGGTCGAAACACCTTTAAGTGAAGTACTTTTTGAAATGGAAAAGAAGGGATTCAAAATAGATTTAGAGTATGTAAGAACACTTAATCAGGAATATCAAAAGACTCTTAAAGAATTGGAAGATAAATTATTTGAAATAGCAGGATGTAGGTTTAATCCCAAATCAAGCCAAGAAGTAAGTGACATTCTTTTTAAAAAATTAAATTTACCTTCGCTTAAAAAGACACCTAAAAGTTCTCTTCCTTCAACTGATGCAGAAGTTTTAGAAGAACTTGCTCCTCTTCATCCCTTTGTAAGGTTACTCATACAATATAGAACACTTTATAAAATAAAAAGTACCTATTTAGAAGTATTTTTAAAATGTGCATCCGCTAACACACATAGAATACACACTGAATTCAATCAAACAGGAACAGCAACAGGAAGACTAAGTTCCCAAAATCCAAATCTGCAAAATATCCCTATTAAAGGAGAAGAAGGTCTTTCCATAAGAAGAGCTTTCATTGCTGAGGATGGATACATGCTTTGTAGTTTAGATTACTCTCAAATTGAATTAAGAATCCTTGCTCATTTTTCTGAAGATAAAAATCTTATTGAAGCTTTTAAAAAAGGAGAAGATATTCACACTTTTACAGCTTGTGAAGTGTTTGGTGTAACCCCTGAAAAAGTAACCCCTGAAATGAGAAGAATGAGCAAAGCTATCAATTTTGGAATAGCTTATGGAATGAGTGCTTATGGATTGGCAAAAGAATTAAAAATAAGTCCAAAAGAAGCAGAAACTATTATAAACCGCTATTTTAGTCGTTATCCTAGAATAAAGGAATATATTCAAAAAACTATAGAATTTGCTAAAGAAAATGGTTATGTAAAAACCTTAGTGGGAAGAAAGCGTTATATACCTGAACTTTTCAGCTCAAATAAAAGCATAAAAGATTTAGGACAAAGAATGGCAATTAATACACCAATTCAGGGGTCTGCTGCAGACCTTATAAAATGCGCAATGGTAGCCTTACAAAAAGAATTAAAAAATCATAATCTTAAAACTGCAATAATTTTACAAGTCCATGATGAATTGGTACTTGAAGTTCCTGAAGAAGAAATAGAAATAATAAAAGAGCTTGCTCCAAAAATAATGGAAAATCCCTTCAAATATCTAAATCTTCCTTATAAACTTAATGTGCCTATAAAAGTTAACTATTCTTTTGGTAAGAACTGGGTAGAATGTAAATAGTTAAATGTTTTTTAATTCAGGAACACAGGGAATTTTTATGAAAATGGCTGTCCCTGAAGGATTGTTTCTCTCTACTTGAAAAATTCCTTTATGAAGCTTTACCACTGAATAGGCTATGATTAGTCCCATTCCAAATTCTTTAAGTTTCATGAAATCTCCTTCAGCAATATTTGTTTTTATTCCTTCTGGAATACCTTCTCCAGTATCTATTATTTTTATAACCACTTCTTCATTTTCTCTACTCAGAAAAATTTTTATTTCTCCTTTCTCTTGCATAGCCTTTATAGAATTATCAATTAAATTTATCCATACCCTTTTAAAATGAAACTTATCAAATAAGCATTCTCCATCATCATCAGCTTGAATAGTAAACTTAACTTCAGGATAGGCAAGTTCATAAAGATTGACCACTTCTATAAGATTTTCTAACAAGCTACCTTTTTCTAAATTGAGGTTAGGTTTTTTTGAAAAATAATAAAAATCTGTGGCTAACTTTCTTAAATCCTCTACATATTTTTCTATAATCTCAGTTGTTTTAAAAAGAACTTCTTTTGCGGAATCTTCAAGATTTTTCCCTAGTCTTTTTCTTAATCTTTCTATAGAAAGTTTAATAGGAGTTAAAGGGTTTTTAATTTCATGAGCTATTTTTACAGCTACTTCTTTCCAAATAGAAAGTCTTTTTAAATTTTCCTTTTCTTCTAAGTTTTCTAAAATAACCATAAAATTTTCTTCTCGAAATAGATTAAGCTTTAAAAGTGTTAATCCTAAAAATATTTCTTTTGTTCCAATGGTAAATTCGAAAATTTTATAAAATGGTGACTCCAAATCTACAGTGTGCAATAAATTAAATAAATCCAAATAATTTAAAAGCTCCTCTATATTATTAAATTCATAACTTTCCAAAAATTTTTTTAAGTTTTCATTGAGAAATTTTATTTGAAAATTAGGATCTAGTATTAAAATTCCTACGGGAAGATGATTTAATATAGATATTAAATATTCATTATATCTTATCATTTCTTCTTCGTATTCTCTTACTTTTTTAACCATTTCCTTAAAGGAGTTAACTAAAATTCCTAATTCATCTTCAGAAAAAGAGGTAAGGGGTATTTCTTCTATTTGATAATCTTTTTGGGAAATCTTTTGAGTAGCTAAAATAAGATTTTGTAAGGGTTCTGTAAGATTTCTTCCTATTTTACTTCCTACCCATATACCGACAAAAACTATAAGAAGTAAAACTGAAATACCTGCCATTAACAAAAATTTTTTAAAGGTTTTAAAATACTTTTCTTCAGGGAAAGTTTCACTTTCTGCAAATTTTTGTAAGTTTAAAACCTTTCCTGTAGCTAATATCCATTCATTACCATATTTGTCTTTACAAGTTATAAAAACCCTAAGTAAAAGCTTGGATTTTATAATTGAAAACTGTGTAACAGGAATTTTTTCTATTTTTAGTTTTTCTAAAATGGATGGAGGGATACCTAATTTCCCGGGAATTTCTGATGAATAGGTCTTTTTATAAAGTTGTCCAGAAAAATTATAAATTTCTATAGAATCAAGGTCTGAAAAGTACCTAAATTTCTCTCTCAGATCTTTGCTCTTTAATTCCTCAGCTTCTGAAATATATTCATTAATAATTTCCTGTCCTTTTTGAAGTAAATATCTTTCTGCCTCTTTATAATAATCTTCTGCCTTCATAAATTGAGAAATAACTTTTTCTTCAAAAAATTCTTTAATCCAGTAATCTAAAGTTTTTTTGAAAAAGAAAAAACTTCCCAAAATTAATATTAGGGAAGGAAAAATTATAGAAATAAAATAGATAGAAAAAAGTTTTACTTTTATACTTTTGGAAATTTTTTTAACCTTAATTTCCCAAAAGATTTTA
The DNA here is from genome assembly GCA_964464535.1 of uncultured Thermodesulfatator sp. GTDB lineage: Bacteria > Desulfobacterota > Thermodesulfobacteria > Thermodesulfobacteriales > Thermodesulfobacteriaceae > Thermodesulfobacterium. The sequence goes on from CAYXGJ010000013.1 coordinate 3,480, forward strand.
AAAAGGTATCTAAAAATAAAATAAAGAAGAACCAAAATAGAAATAAGATTTAGCTGAAACAATAAAAAAAGAAGAATATTTTTTTGAGATAAACTAAGAAAAGGGAAATCAAAGATGTTAAATTCTAACCAAAGAGTAATCCCTATAAAGAGGAAAATAAAAATTAAAATTCTATACCTTTTTAATTTAAAATTTTTCCAGTAATTCATTAATCCCAATGGTTTTTTCCACCTCTATTTTTTTTGAATGTTTCTTTTTTGTATATTTTAAATCCTCTGAAAGATGAGTGTTGTAAGTTAGGATAATTTTTATTTTAAAAATCAGGGAATCTTTTTCAGGTGTAAAGGTATATTTTAAAGGATAAGATTCTAAATTAACTACAGAAAGCACTGCATTTTCTGGTTTTTCAAAGGTTTTTAAACCAAAGTTATCTTCTAAATAATAAAGATTCTTATCAGAGACATAATAGAGTTTTTGATAATACCTTTCTTTATAAAGAAGAATATCTTTCAATAAGAAACGCTTTCTATAAATTTCAAATTGGTATTCTATTAAGATTGGATCTTTCTGTTCTTTAAGAGAAAGAACAATTTCCTGAAAAGGAAAATCTTTATAAAATATATCTATGAGAATATTTTTTTCGTAAAGATATCCCTTTAATCTTTTTATCTCTAAAGCATAAGATTGAGAAATTATTAGAAAAATTAATATAAGAAAAAAAACTTTTAAAATTTTCATTTTAAAATAGTATAATAGCACGATTTTAAAAGTTTAAAACTTCAAAAAGCTTGTCTCCCTTTTTAAAGCCTTTTAAAGATTTGCAAAATATTGCTTTTGTAATAAATATAATTTTTTAAAGTATGAATAATTTTATTAACAAAAAGCATTTTCTTCTTTTATTAGCTCTTTCCCTTTATTTTCTCATATTATTCAATTGGTCTATAGATTTAACCTCTTCTGATGAAGGAAAAAATGGTTATGTTGTCTTAAATATGCTTAAGAGCAAAAATTTTTTAGTGCCCTATTATAATTGTGAGCCCCGATTAGAAAAACCTCCTCTTCTTTACTGGTTTGGTGTAATAAATTCTTTTATTTTTGGAATAAATGAATTTTCTTTAAGGCTTGCCTCCGGACTTTCTGCCTTAGGAATATTAATTTTTTTAGGTTTAATAGTTAAAGAGTTTTTTGATAAAAACATGGCTTTAAAAAGTATGCTAATTTTTTTAACTCTTCCCCATATTTGGATAGAAGCAAGATCTTTTACTCCGGAGATGCTTTTAAACTTTTTTTCTATAGGAAGCATATATTTCTTTATAAGAAAAAATCCAGTTTTGGGATGGATATTTTTAGGTTTTGCAGGTCTTACCAAAGGACCTGTAGGAATTGTTTTACCTTTTATTGTAGTTTTGTTTTTTAAATTAACCCAAAGAAATTTTCCTCTTTTCAGTTTTTTAGGAATTTTTCTTTTTTTACTTGTGGGAGGGGCTTGGTATGTTTATATGTTTTATAAATTTGGCTATTTCTATTTTTATAAATTCTTTTTTCACGAAAATATTTTTAGATATACTGGAAAAAAGCTCTTTCATCCTCAACCCTTTTTTTATTACTTTTTAATTATTTTAATTACCTCCTTTTTTTATATACCTATTTATTTTAAAATTTTTTCTAAGCTTAAATACTTATATACTCAGATAAACAAAAATTATAAAGCTCCTTTAAGTGCTCCCATCACACCTTTTGTATTTTGGTTTTTATTTATATTAATATTTTACAGCCTTTCTAAAAATAAGCTTCATCATTATATACTTTTTTCCTATCCACCTCTTTGTGTCATTTTAGCAAATTTTGTTTCCGAAAAATATATCCGCTGGGTTATGTTATTTTCTGGAATTTTGTTATCATTTATTATAATTTTTAGTTATACCTATGAAAAAAATCGCTTTACCTTTCAGGCTAAAAACTTCTTAAAAAACTATAAAGGAGAAATTTACTTTTACAAAAATGAAATAACAACCCTTCCTTTTTATCTTGAAAGATGTATCCCTAAGGTGGACAATCTTAAAACTTTAAATCAAGGGTTTGTTATTACCAAGAAAAAATATGAAAATCTATTTAGCTATTGTACTAAAGTTATAGATGCTTATGAATTTAATGAGCCTTTTATCCTATTAGAGTGTAAGAAAAATTAAATCTCATATTTAGCATGTTTTCTTACTATTTCTTTTTTGGTAAAAAGCACTTGATATTCCTTAAGAGAAAATTTTTCTGAAATTTCTTTTATCCTTTTTTTAACTTCTCTTTTATTTTTTCCGTGAATCATAGTATAAAGGTTATAATTCCAATCTTCATAAGTTTCTCTAACGTAGCAGTGGGAAATGTATGGAAGTTTAGATAAATATTGCCCGATTTCTTCAATTTTTTCTTCAGAAACTCTCCAAGCAACCATTGCATTACCTTTAATTCCTGCAAGATTGTGTCTTAATGTTATACCCAATCTTCTTATTATTTTTTTATCCATTAAGCTTTTTATTATTTCTAAAACCTCTTTCTCTGTAAGTCCTGTTTTTTTGGCAATTTCATAAAAGGGACATTTTGAAATAGGAATCCCTTCTATTAAAATTTGAAGAATCCTTTTTTCCTTTTCAGAAAGATTTACCATTTTATTAGAACTTTTATTATACTTTTCCCCTTTTTCTTTTCAACTTCATATAGTAATACTTCAAGACTTATAGAAATTTAGGAGGTATTTTTCTAAAGAAACCTTGACAAAAGGGAAAATAAATTTATTATTAATACTTGATTGAGATTAAAGTTCCCCGGTAGCTCAACAGGCAGAGCGGTGGGCTGTTAACCCATAGGTTGCAGGTTCGAGTCCTGCCCGGGGAGTTTTTAAATCTGGAAAATCTTGTGATCTCATAAGATCTTATTAAATAAATGCATTATTTATTATTTTTAAAATTTAATAAATTCTTTTAAAAGGAGAAAAAAATGGATCAGCCTGTAAATGGGAAACTTATTTCTGAAAATTTAGAAATTTTAATTTCTGAGGAATTACCAGAAACAATTACTTCACCAATATATCTTTCTGAATTAAGAAAAAAATCCCTTTCTGAACTTTATACTTTGGGAGAAAAATTGGGAATTGAAAATATTTATAATTATTACAAAAAATCTGAAGTTATTTATCAAATAGTAAGTAATCTCTTAGCAAGAGATATAGAGGTTATTGTAGAGGGTGTTTTGGAGGTTTTGGCTGAAGGCTTTGGATTTTTAAGATTTAACGACTATAACTACTTACCGAGCTCTGAAGATATATATGTTTCTCCTCCACAAATAAGAAAATTTGGACTAAAAACCGGAGATACTGTATTAGGATATATAAGGCAACCAAAAGAAGGAGAAAAATATTTTGCTTTAGCTAAAATTGAAAAAGTAAATTATTATCCCCCAGAAGTTGTAAGAACAAGAACACCCTTTGACCATCTCATACCTATTCATCCTAATAAATGGTTTCGTTTAGAAACAAATTCAGAAAATTATTCAACCCGTATCATAGATTTATTTGTTCCTATTGGTAGAGGACAAAGAGGTCTTATCGTTGCTCCTCCAAGAACTGGAAAAACTGTTTTATTACAAAACATTGCTAATGGAATAGTAAACAATTATCCTGAGGTACATTTAATCATTCTTCTCGTTGATGAAAGACCTGAAGAAGTAACAGAAATGCAAAGAACTGTTCCAAGAGCAGAAATTATAAGCTCTACTTTTGATGAACCTCCTCAAAAACACACCCAAGTTGCAGAAATAGTTATTGAAAAAGCAAAAAGATTGGTTGAATGTAAATATGATGTAGTAATTTTACTTGATAGCTTAACCCGTCTAACTAGGGCTTATAATGTAGTAGTTCCCTCAAGTGGTAAACTCCTTTCAGGTGGAATAGATGCCAATGCTCTTCACAAACCTAAAAGATTTTTTGGAGCAGCAAGAAACATAGAAGAAGGAGGAAGTCTTACTATAATTGCAACTTGTCTCATAGATACAGGAAGCCGAATGGATGAAGTAATATTTGAAGAATTTAAAGGAACAGGAAATTTAGAAATAGTCTTAGATAGACGTTTAGCAGATAGAAGAATTTGGCCAGCTATTGATATCCATTTAAGCGGAACAAGAAAAGAGGAGTTGCTTCTTCCTCCTAATATTTTACATAAGGTTTGGTTATTAAGAAAGGTTCTTTCTCCTTTAAGCCCAGTAGAATGTATGGAATTTTTATTAGAAAAAATGAAAGATACCAAAAGTAATGAAGAATTCTTAAGTAAAATGAATCAATAAAGACTAATGTTCTAAGGTTACTGTCTTATCTTTCAATTTTTCTTGTAACTCCATTAGTTTCCAAATATCAAGAGATGGAGCCTCTTTAAATAGAGTTGAAGGATCTTCAAGAAGAAGGGCAAACTTTAAAACTTCATCCATATTTTCTATCAGTATCACCTCAAGATCTTTTAATACATTAGGATTAATTTCTTTTAATTCCTTTTCATTTTCCTTAGGTATAAGAACAGTTTTTATCCCACCTCTTACAGCTGCAAGTAGTTTTTCTTTTAAACCACCTATAGGTAATATCCTTCCTCTAAGAGTTATTTCTCCAGTCATAGCTACAGTATTTTTAACAGGTATCTTTAAAAGTGCTGAAACAATTGCTGTTGCTATAGTTATTCCAGCACTAGGACCATCTTTTGGTATAGCTCCCTCAGGTACATGGATATGAATATCTATCTTTCTGTAAAAATCAAGAGGTAAACCCAATTGAAGAGCTCTTGATCTTACATAACTCATAGCAGCTTGAACTGATTCTTGCATAACCTCTCCGAGTTTTCCTGTAATCTGAAGATTTCCTTTGCCAGGCATAATAACTGCTTCAATCTGAAGTAATGCTCCTCCAGTTTCTGTCCAAGCAAGTCCTGTAGCAATACCAACTTGAGGTTGTTCTTCAGCTACTCCATATCTATACTTAGGAACACCTAAAAACTTTTCTAATTTAGAAATTGAAATCTTAAAGGGTATAAATTCTTTTGGATTCTTAGCCACTTCTTTAGCAATTTTTCTACAAATGGTTGCAATTTCTCTTTCTAAATTTCTAACCCCTGCTTCTCTGGTATATTTTCTAATAATTTCAAGTATAGCCTCATCATCAAAAGGAACCGCCTCTGGACTTAATCCATGAGTTTGAAGTTGTCTTGGTAATAAATAATGTTTAGCTATTTCTAATTTTTCTTCTTCTGTATATCCAGGAAGTTCTATAATTTCCATTCTATCAAGTAAAGCTGGTGGAATAGTATAAAGTGCATTGGCAGTAGTAATAAAGAGAACCTTAGATAGGTCGTATCCCACTTCTAAATAATGATCTTGGAAGGAATGATTTTGTTCAGGATCAAGAACTTCAAGCAGTGCTGCAGCTGGATCCCCTCTAAAATCTATACCTATTTTATCTACCTCATCAAGACAGAAGACAGGATTAATAGTTCCTGCTTTTCTCATCCCCTGAATAATCCTTCCAGGCAAAGCCCCTACATAGGTTCTTCTATGCCCTCTTATTTCTGCTTCATCTCTTATTCCTCCGAGAGACATTCTAACAAACTTTCTTCCTATAGCCTCTGCTATAGATTTGGCTAAAGAGGTTTTACCTACCCCAGGAGGACCAACAAAACAAAGAATAGGTCCTTTAATAGATTTAGTAAGCTTTTGAACAGCTAAATGTTCTATAATTCTCTGTTTAGGCTTTTCTAATCCATAATGGTTTTTATTTAATAATTCTTCAACTTTTTCTATATCTATATTATCTTGTGTTTTTTCATACCAAGGTAAACTTATAAGCCAATCAATATAGTTTCTTACAACAGTTGCTTCAGCAGACATAGGAGACATCAAAGAAAGCTTTTTAAATTCTCTTCTCACAATATTTGCAACTTCCTTAGGAAGTTTTTTATTTTTTATTCTCTTTTCTAACTCAGCCAGATCACTTCTACCATCCTCTCTTTCTCCTAATTCCTTCTGAATAGCCTTCATCTGTTCATGAAGATAATAATCTCTCTGAGTCTTTTCCATCTGCTTCTTGATTCTTTCTCTTATACGAGATTCAGTTTTAATTATTTCTATCTCACCTCTAAGATGATTAAGAAGAATTTCTAAACGTTTTTTAACACTGATAGTTTCAAGTAATTTCTGTTTTTGTTCTAATTTTAGATTTAAAATAGCTGCAAGCCTATCAGAAAATTCTGAAGGATTATCTATACTAAGAAGATTATTAATAATTTCTGGATTAATTTTTTTATTATAGTGAGAATATTCTTCCAAAGATTCCTTACAAAGTTTTACAAGAGCTAATGTTTCTAAATCTGCTTCAATTATTTCGGTTTTTAGTTCTACTTCCACTATAAAATAATCAGAATCAGACAAAAATCTTACTATCCTTCCTCTATTTAAACCCTCTACCAAAATCTTTAAGGTCCCATCAGGGAGTCTTAAAAGTTGAATAATTTTACATACAGTCCCAACTTTATATATATCATTTTCAGTAGGATTATCTAATTTGGCATCCTTTTGAGCAGAAAGAAAAATTAATTTATCTGTTTCATAAGCTTTCTCAATAGCAAGAATACTTTTTACTCTCCCAATAAAAAGTGGAACAGCAGTGTATGGAAATACTACAATTTCCCTCAAAGGTAATAAAGGTAAAACTTTCAAATTTTCATTAAACATTATTTTATCTACCCCTCCTTTGCTTTTTTCTTAAAAATTAAGATCGGTCTTTCTTTTTTCAAGATTACCTCTTCAGTGACTACACATTCTTTAACATCTGTTAAGGAAGGGATCTCATACATTACATCTACCATAACTTCTTCAATTATTGATCTTAAACCACGGGCTCCAGTTTTTCTTTTTACTGCTTCTTCAGCAACTACTCTTAAAGCTTTTTCTGTAAATTTAAGTTCTACACCTTCTATTTCAAAAAGTTTTTGATACTGCTTTATTATTGAATTTTTAGGCTCAACAAGTATCCTAATAAGATCATCAACAGTAAGTTCATCTAAAGTTGCAACCACAGGAAGTCTTCCTACAAATTCAGGAATAAATCCATACTTTATCAAGTCTTCTGGCTGAACCTTAGATAAAATTTCCCCTAAGGTCAAATCTTTAATATTTTTTATTTCTGCACCAAAACCTATAGAACCTTTACCAAGTCTTTTTTTTATTATTTCATCAAGACCAACAAAAGCTCCTCCGCAAATAAATAAAATGTTAGTGGTATCCATTTTTATATATTCCTGTTGAGGGTGCTTTCTTCCTCCTTTAGGAGGGATATTAGCTATAGTTCCTTCTAAAATTTTTAAAAGTGCCTGCTGAACACCCTCTCCAGAAACATCTCTTGTAATGGAAGGCCCTTCTCCTTTTTTAGCAATTTTGTCTATCTCATCAATATAGACAATTCCCTTTTGAGCAAGTTCTAAATCATAATTGGCAGCTTGAAGAAGATAAAGAAGAATATTTTCCACATCTTCACCCACATAACCTGCTTCAGTAAGAGGGGTTGCATCTGCAATGGTAAAGGGAACCTTTAAAAATTTGGCTAAGGTTTGAGCCATAAGAGTTTTACCACAACCAGTCGGTCCTATTAATAAAATATTAGTTTTTTGAAGCTCTACATCTTTTAAATGTTTTTTATTTGATTTCTGATATTCTATTCTTTTGTAATGATTATATACTGCAACAGAGAGTATCTTTTTTGCTCTTTCCTGACCAATTACATATTGATCTAAATAGGCTTTTATTTCAGCAGGTTTGGAAAGTTTAATATAATTTTCTTCTGATAGATTTATCCTTTCATATTCTTCTTCTAAAATCTCATTACATAATTCTACACATTCATTACAGATATAAGCAGATGACCCTGCTATAAGTTTTTTAACCTCGCTTTGAGACCTTCCACAAAAAGAACATTTTGGTTCTCTTCCAAATTCTTTCATATTTATCACCTATCTTGTAGTTAAAATTTTATCTATAAGCCCATACTCTAAAGCTTCCTCTGCAGACATATAAAAATCTCTTTCGGTATCCTGTTTAATTTTTTCCTTGGGTTGCCCAGTATGTTTAGATAAAATTTCATTAAGAATTTCTCTTAATCGCAAAACTTCTTTGGCTTGAATTTCAACTTCTGTGGCTTGTCCTTGAAAAGCACCAATAGGTTGATGAAGCATTATTCTTGAATGGCGAAGGGCATATCTTTTCCCTTTAGTTCCTGCTGCTAAAAGAACAGCTGCCATACTTGCAGCCTGCCCTACACAAATAGTACATACATCTGGTTTTATATACTGAATGGTATCGTAAATAGCAAGCCCTGCAGTAACTAATCCTCCTGGAGAATTAATATAAAGCATAATATCCTTGTCAGGATCTTCAGCTTCTAAATATAAAAGTTGTGCTATAACAATATTAGCTACATTTTCATCAATAGTAGTCCCTATAAAAACAATTCTCTCTTTTAAAAGGCGAGAATATATATCAAAGGCACGTTCAGTTCTACCTGTCTGTTCAATTACTATGGGAATATAGTAAGTCATAACCTTAACTCTCTTTTTTTATAGGTTTAGCATTATTTACTAAAAATTGCAAGGTCTTTTCTGCTAATTTTTTCGGAAGTATATTAAAATAAACAATTCCTCTAGCCTGCTCTAAGGAAACCCTTAGATTTCTTGAAATAGTTTCAACAGTTTTATCTATTTCCTCTTGAGAAATTTCAATATTTTCAAGCTCAGCTATCTTTTCTAATAACAGTTCTTCCTTTGCCTGTTTTTCAGCAATAGGATAAAGCCTTTCTCTTAATTTTTCCATAGAAATATTAAGCTTATCAAAACTAAATCCATCTCTTTCTAAACCTTCTCTTATTTTATCTATTAATTGGTATAACTTTAATTCAATATATCGAGTGGGAACTTTAAAATCTACTTTTTTTAAAATTTTTTCTAAAAGCCTTTCTCTAAATCTATCTTCATTTCTTCTTTTTTTGTCTTCTAATAATCTTTTTTTAACACTTTCTCTTAAAGCATCTACTGTTTCAAAACCCATATTTAAACTCTTTACAAATTCATCATCCAATTCCTTTAATTCTCTTTTATAAATTTCTTTTACTCCTATTTGGTATCTAACTTTTTTACCAGCTAAAAGTGGATTAAGCCCATCTTCAGGATATTCCACTTCTACACTAAATTTATCTCCCTCTTTTTTCCCTATCAATTCTTTCTCTACTTTTTCATTAAATTCACCGGTCCCCACATCTATAAATAAAGCCTCGGCTTGATGCCCAGGAATAAGATCCTCTCCATCATAGGCTTCAAATTCAATAACTGCTATAGATCTATCTTCAATTACTTCCTCTTTTTCAGCTCTTTTTAATGGTGAAAAGGAATATCTAAACTCATTTAAAATTCTATCTACTTCTTCTTCATCTATTTCGTCAGATTCTTTTTCAATCTCAACACCAATATAGTCCTCTTTTTTTATATTAATCTCAGGTCTTATTTCTACTAAAACTGAATAATTGAAAGGTTTCCCTTCTTCTAATTCTCCCAGTTCTTCCACTTTAGGTCTTAAAAGAGGCTCTACTTTGGCTTCCTTAACAGCTTTCTCAAGAGTATCCTCTATAATTCTTGCTATACTTTTTTCTTCTATTTCTTCTCTATAAAATTTTTTAACCAAATAAATAGGAACTTTACCCTCTCTAAATCCTTTGACTTTTGCTTTCTTTCTAATTTGATGGGTAACTTTTTGAATTATCTCATCTACCTTTTCTTGAGAAACTTCTATCTTTAAAATTTTTTCCACTTCACTTAAGTCTTGCAATTCTACCTTCATACCTTCTTTTTACCCCCATAATTTTTATCTTTACCTTACCTTAAATTTAAAAATTTACAAGCTAAACGGATGCTTCAAAGCTTTTCTTTACCATATTTTTCTTTTATATATTCTAAAAGCTCTTCTTTGGAAGTGAATTTTTTTTCTAATATTTGTATTTCTACATCTTGCAAGATTTCTTTGAATAAGGGGCCTGGTTTAAATCCAAGTTTTATTAAATCATCTCCTGTAATAAGCCTTTTCTTCTGGCTTTCTCTTTCAAGCTCTTCTTTTAATTCAAAAAGTTCATGAAAAAAAACTTTTAAACGCTCTTCATAATCTAACTCTTTATCAGGACCTTGGCTTGCATAAGAGTCTGCCATACAAACTACAAAAAGTTCTTCAAGATGAGGTACATCTTTTATTAAATTTCTTTTAGCTCTTAAAGTAAGACCTCCCTTTTCTTTTTCATTTAGTAAGTGAAAGGGTCTCATGTGATTTTTTATAAGATTACAAACTTTGTTGATCAAATCCTTTTTAAATCTTAAATTTTCTGCCATATTTTTAAATAACTCTGTAGAAACCTTTTCGTGTCCATAAAAGGTTATTCTCTCTTTAATCTCAAAAGTATAGGCTTTACCAAGATCATGAAAAAGCCCTGCCAATTTAACAGAAAGGATAAAATCCTCTTTATCCATTTGGCTTGTTTTTTCAATTCCTAAATATTTTTTTGGATCTTTTAATATTTTTTCAATCCATTTAAGTGTCTCCAGAAGATGATCTTTTACATCTAAATGATGAAAAGTGGGTTGAGGAATATCCTTAGCTTTTTCCAGATAAGGGAAAATTTCTGTTAAAAGGTTATCTTCATCCATTAATTTAAAGGTTTCAAAAGTTTTAGAGGAAGTTAAAATATATAAAAGCTCCTGTAAAATTCTTTCCTTTGCACACCAGTTTATTTTTTGTTTATGGATACGAAAAAATTCTCTTGTATTTTCTTCTATTTCCCCAAATCCATGAGCGAAAAATCTATAACCTCTTAAAATTCTTAAAGGATCTTCAACAATATTTTCCTCACCAATAGCTCTTATAACACCTTCTTTTAAATCTTTATATCCTGAAAAAGGATCTAAAATCAAAAACTTATTTTCAAAAAGAGCTTTTACAGGAAGCCCCATAGCATTAAAGGTAAAGTCTCTTTTTTTTAAATCTTCCTCTATAGTTTCTCCTCTAAAACTTGTAAAATCTATAGTGTTTTTCCCTTTAGTTAATCTATATATTCCCCATTCTGGAGCAAGAAGAACAAAATGATAATTTAAAAATTTTTGAGCAAATAAAACAAGATCCGCTATATCTTCTTTAACTGTAAGATCAAGATCTGTAATTTTTTCTGAAGTAAAAAGAGCTCTTACCGAGCCTCCAGTTAAATAAAAATCTTCTCTATTTTTAAATTTTCTCAAAAAGGAAATTATTAAATCTTTTTCTTCCTGAGGAAAATCAAGAAGATCAAAAAATTTATCCTTTAGTGTTTCATCAAATTTTAAAAACATTCATAAAATTTCTGGCGTTTATTTAGATTCTTTTTTCTCTTCAATAGAAGAAACCTCTGATCCATATTTTCTTTTTTTCTTTTCTATAAATTCTAAAACCTTTTTTATTTTTTCTTTTTTGAATTTTGAGCCTTTAGTTGTCAATTTTTCTTCTACTAATTCCACAATAGCCATTATAGAGGCATCTCCTCTCCTTGGACCAATTTTTATAATCCTAGTATATCCACCTGATCTATCAAGATATTTTTCTCTTAACTGATTAAATAATTTTTTTACTATAGTTTTATCTTTAATAAAAGCCAAAGCTCTTCTTCTTGAAGCAAGGTTTCCCCTTTTAGCAAGTGTTATCATTTTATCAGCTATCCTTCTCAACTCTTTTGCTTTAGCCAATGTAGTTGTGACTCTCCCATGTTTGAATAAATCAGTTACCATATTTCTAAGAATAGCTTCATGATGTTCTGTGTCTCTACCAAGTTTTCTACTAACTTTCCTATGTCTCATTTTTTGTCTCCTTTTTTAAAAATTAATCCTTAGAGGGTTTCCATTTAATATCTGTCATTCCAAGTCTTAAATTCAATTTAGAAAGTTTTTCTATAATTTCATCTAATGATTTTTTACCAAAACTTCTTAATTTAAGTAGTTCTGTTTCAGTTTTTTGAACAAGCTGTCCCACATAGTTTATACCAGCATTTTTTAAACAATTGTAAGCCCTACCAGAAAGATCCATTTCTTCTATGGACATATTTAGCAAATTATTTATTGTAGGAATTTCTGAAATATGAGGTTCTAAGGGTAGTTTTTCTCCCTTCAAAAATATCATAAGCTGTTCCACCAAAATTTTAGCAGCTTGAATAAGAGCTTCTTTGGGGTCTATTGTTCCATCTGTATAAATTTCCATCACTAAACTATCATAATCACTACTTTTACCTACACGAGCCTGCCCAACAGTAAAATTAACTTTAGTTATAGGAGAAAATATAGCATCTACCAAAATAACTCCTATCTCGTTGTTTTTTGTATATTCTGCAGAGGCATAACCTCTTCCTTTTTCAACTTTTAACTCCATAAAAAGCTTTCCGTCTTTAGTCAAAGTAGCAATATGATGATCTGGATTTACAATTTCTCCTTCTTTATTTATTTTTATATCACCTGCTTTTACTTCCCCTTGGCCTATTTTTTCAAGTTTAAAATAAAATGGACCCTCCCCGTTAAGTTTAAATCTTACTCCCTTCAAATTGAGAATTATTTCAGGAATATCTTCTATAATACCTGGTAAACTTATAAATTCATGAGGAGCTCCTTCTATTTTTACTTCTGTAATAGCATAGCCAGGAATAGAGGAAAGTAAGATTCTTCTTAAAGCATTACCGAGGGTTATTCCATAACCTCTCTCTAAAGGCTCAATTATAAATTTCCCATAATAAGGAAACTGACTATCCTTATGAACTTTAATTTCTTCTGGTTTAATTAATTCTACTTCTTTTTTCATAAGTTTTTTACCCTCTTTTAATTTTTAAGATTTCTAAATTAATTATCTGGAGTAGAACTCAATAATATAGCTTTCTTGAATAGGCATAGTAATATCTTCTCTTGTAGGAAGGCTTTTTATCACTCCTTTAAAATTTTCCGCATCAAGTTCTAACCATAAAGGAATTCCTCTTCTTGCTACTGTTTCTAAAGATTCAAGAATTTGGGAATTATTTCTATATTTTTCTTTAAGTTCTATAACATCTCCAGGTTTTACCAAATAAGATGGTATATCTACATTTTCTCCATTAACCTTAAAAAATCCATGGTTTACATATTCTCTTGCTTGAGCTCGAGAAATTGCAAAACCCAATCTATAAACAACATTATCCAGTCTCCTCTCCAATAGTTGTAACAAATTATGACCAGATTGCCCTGGCATTTTAGTTGCCATTTCATAATATTTTCTCATCTGTTTTTCAGAGATTCCGTAAATTCTTTTTACTTTCTGTTTTTCTCTTAAACGAATTCCATAATCAGAAAGTTTAACTCTAACTTGTTGAGGTCCATGTTGACCAGGGGGATAGCTTCTTCTTTCAAAAGCACACTTATCAGTGTAACATCTTTCTCCTTTTAAAAATAATTTAACTCCTTCTCTTCTACAAAGTCTACACCTTGGTTCTGTATATCTTGCCACCTTAGTTAACCTCCTCTAAAAATTTTCTATACTCTTCTTCTTTTTGGTGGACGACACCCATCGTGAGGAATGGGTGTCACATCTTTAATAAGTGTAATTTTTATTCCTGATCCTTGTAAAGCTCTTAAAGCTGCTTCTCTACCTGGACCAGGACCTTTGACGTATACCCAGGCTTCTTTTAATCCATAAGCTTGAGCTTTTTTTAAAGCTGATTGAACTGCCAATTGAGCAGCAAAAGGGGTTCCCTTTCTTGTACCTTTAAATCCCTCTGTACCACCACTTGCCCAAGCAATTGTATTCCCTTGTTTGTCAGTTATATTAATTATAGTATTATTAAAGGTTGAGTATATATGAATAATTCCTTCTGTAACAGTTTTTTTAACCTTTTTCTTTTTTGTCCTTGGACGAGCCACTTTTATTCCTCCTTATTTTTTCTTTCTTCTTAAGGATCCTGGTCTTGGACCTTTCCATGTTCTTGCATTAGATCTTGTTCTCTGTCCCCTTACAGGAAGTCCCATTCTGTGTCTTAAACCTCTATAACATCCAATAGAAATAAGCCTTTGTATATTCTGTCTTGTCTCTTTCCTAAGGTCTCCTTCTACCTTATATTCTTTTTCAATTATTTGTCTTATTCTGTTTATTTCTTCTTCTGTTAACTCTTTAATTTTTTTAAACCAATCCACCCCTGCTTTAGTAAGGACTTTTTGGGCTAAGGTTCTCCCTATTCCATAGATATAAGTTAAAGCTATTTCTGCTGGTTTGTTTTCTGGAACATCTACTCCTGCAATTTTAGGCATAATTTATCCTCCTTAACCTTGCCTTTGCTTGTGTTTTGGTATTTCACAAATAACCCTTACAACCCCCTTTCTTTTTATTATTTTACATTTTCTACATCTTTTTTTTACTGAAGGAGTAACTTTCATAATTTCTAACCTCCTTTCTCATAATCTTTTTTTGTTCCTCTATACACAATTCTACCCCTTGTTAGATCATAAGGAGAAAGTTCAACTACTACTGTATCACCAGGTAATATTCTTATATAATGTATTCTCATTTTTCCTGAAATATGAGCTAAAATCTTATTCCCAGTTTCTAACTCTACCCTAAACATAGCATTAGGTAAAGCCTCTACTACTTTGCCTTCCAAAAGTATAACATCTTCCTTAGGCATATTTAAATCTTTGATAAAATTTCTGGCCCTTTTGGAGTTATTGCTACTGAATGTTCAAAATGGGCTGCTAAACTTCTATCTTTAGTTACTGCAGTCCATCCATCTTCTAATATTTCTACCTCGTGGCTTCCTGCTGAAACCATAGGCTCTATTGCTAAAACCATTCCTATTTCTATCTTGGGACCTTTACCAGGTTTTCCAAAATTGGGCACTTCAGGAGGTTCATGTAATTGTCTACCTACTCCATGCCCAACAAACTCTCTAATAACATTAAATCCATAATTTTCTACATGTTTCTGTATGGCATGAGAGATATCTCCTATTCTATTACCAAAATGAGCTTTTTCAATACCTTTATACAAGGCTTCCTCTGTAACTTTAAGTAATTCTTTAGCTTTTTCTGATATTTCTCCTACTCCTACAGTTAAAGCTGCATCTCCTACATATCCTTCATAAATGGCACCAAAATCAAAACTCACTATATCTCCTTCTTTAAGTATCCTTTCTTTTTTGGGCATACCATGTACAATAACTTCATTTACAGAAACACAAACTGCGTAAGGATAACCTCTATATCCTTTAAATGCAGGTTTAACCTTTTTCTTTTCACAAAGCTCTAAAGCTAATTCTTCAAACTCAAAAGTACTTATCCCAGGTTTTACCTTCTCTTTAAAATTAAGCAAAATTTCCATTACAATAGTATTTGCTTTCCTCAATATCTCTATTTCCCATTTATTCTTTAAAATGGGTCTATAACCAAAAAATTTCTTATACAACTTTATTTTTTCTCTAAAATATTAATAAGTTGTTGAGTAATTTCCTCAATACTTTTACTTCCATCTACTTCAAATAAAACACCTTTTTTTCCGTAATATTCAATGAGTGGAGCTGTCTGGTTATGATATACCTTTAATCTATTTCTTACCGTTTCTTCGTTATCATCTGGTCTTTGATAAAGTTCTCCTCCACAGGCATCACACTTTCCTTCTACTTTGGGAGGTTTAAACTTAATATGATACATCATTCCACAATTTTTACAAGTCCTTCTCCCTGTAAGTCTTGTAACTAATTCTTCATCAGGTACAATAAGGGCAAGTACATATTCTATTTTTTTACCCATCTCCTCTAAAATTTTGTCTAAAGCTTCAGCCTGAGCAACTGTTCTTGGAAATCCATCTAAGATAAATCCTTTCTGAGCATCCTCTTGACTAAGTCTTTCTTTTACCATACCAAGAATTATTACATCTGGAACAAGTTGTCCCTTTTCCATATATTCTTTAGCTTTGACCCCGAGTTCTGTTCCTTTAGCAACATGTTCTCTTAACATATCTCCTGTTGAAATTTGAGGTATTACATACCTTTCTATTAAAATTTTTGCTTGTGTACCTTTACCTGCTCCTGGTGGTCCTAAAAATATAATATTCATAGTTCACCTCCTTATTTAATTTTTATTTTACTTTGTTTTATAAATGTTTCATACTGACGAGTAAGTAGATGAGCTTCAATATGACCCATAATATCCATAGCCACACCAACTACAATTAAGAGAGAGGTTCCACCAAAATAAAAAGGAAGATTAAGCTTAGTAATTAAAAAGGTTGGCAAAACGCAAATAAAAGCTACATAAAAAGAACCTATAAGAGTAATTCTTGTTAAAATTTTATCAATAAATTCTTCAGTTGCCCTTCCTGGTCTTATCCCAGGAACAAATCCACCCCATTTTTTTAAATTATCAGCTACATCCTTTGGATTAAAAATAACTGCTGTATAAAAATAACAAAAGAAAATAATAAAAAGTGCAAAAAGAGCTTCATAAAATATAGCACCTGGTCTTAAAAAAGCTGCCACCTTTTGAAAATAATCTATAGGAACAAAATTAGCTATAGTTGCAGGAAACATTAAAATTGAGGAAGCAAATATAGGAGGAATAACTCCTGAAGTATTTACTTTTAAAGGAAGATAAGTGCTTTGCCCACCTATTATCTGACGTCCTACTTGTCTTTTAGCATAATGAATAGGTATTCTTCTTTGGGCTAATTCCATAAAACAGGTAAAAGCTAAAATTCCTACAATAAGAGCAAAAATAAAAAATAGAGAAAATACTGAAAATTCACCTGTTTGAACAAATTTAAGGGTTCTTGCAATTGCTGGAAAGATACCAGCTACAATACCAGCAAATATTATTACAGAAATTCCATTTCCTATACCATGTTCTGTCATTTGTTCACCTAACCAAACAAGAAACATAGTTCCTGCAGTAAGGCTTATCATAGTAGTTATTCTAAAAAGCCAGCCCGGTTCATTTACTATAGGAATACCATTAGGAGCTGTCATTCTTTCCAAACCTAAGGAAATACCAAAACCTTGAATTAAACAGATAACCACTGTTAAATAACGAGTATAATAAGCTAACTTTCTTTTTCCTTCCGGACCCTCTTTATAAAGTTCTTTTATAGAAGGATAAATTACAGTCATTAATTGTAAAATAATGGATGCACTAATATAGGGCATTACTCCAAGAGCACAAATTGAAAATCTTCTCAAGGCTCCTCCTGAAAAGATATCTAAAAAACCAAAAAGTGTCCCGCTTGCCTGTTTAAATAAACTCAAAAAAGCTTCTCCGTTTATTCCAGGAGTAGGAATATGAACAGCAAAACGATAAATTGCAAGTCCAAGAAATAAATAAAAGAGCCTTCTTTTTAATTCAGGAATATTTGCTAAACTTAAAAGACTTTCACGAGTGTTCACTATATTTTCTCTCCAGACTTTAAATCTTAACTATTTCTACCTTACCACCAGCTTTTTCAATTTTCTCTTTAGCAATTTGAGAAATAGCATTAACCCTTACAATCAAAGGAATATCAATCTCTCCCTCTCCTAATATTTTAATAGGCTTATTTTTACCTTTTAAAAGCCCCTTTTCTTTTAAGCTATTATAATCAACTATTTCATTAGGCTGAAATTTTTTTACTAAATCTTTTATATTTATTATTTTATATTCCACTTTAAAAGGATTTTTAAATCCTCTTTTAGGCACTCTTCTTATAAGAGGAGTTTGCCCTCCTTCAAACCAAGGAGCAATATCAGGAGATTTACGAGCTTTTTGCCCCTTATGACCTCTGCAAGAAGTTTTGCCATGCCCAGAACCATGCCCTCTTCCAACCCTTTTTTCTTTATGTTTTGATTTAGGAAAGGGTTTTAAATTTTCAAGGGTTATAAACTCACTCATTTAACTCCTCCACCTTTACCAAGTGTTCTACCTTTTTTATTAAGCCTCTTATCATGGGATTTTCCTCTCTTACAACACTTTGACCAATTTTTCTCAATCCTAATCCTTTTAAAGCCTCTCTTTGATCAGGTTTTCTTCCATATTTGCTTCTTATTAAAGTTATTTTTAATTTTTTCATTATAATTTCACCTGAGCTAAAATTTCTTCAACAGTTTTTCCTCTTTTTTTCGCTACATATTCTAAACTTTGAAGCTGAGATAAGGCTTTAAAAGTAGCTTTTAAGAGATTGTGAGGATTGCTACATCCTATACATTTAGTAACTACATCTGTTATTCCAGCTGCATCCATAATAGCACGTACTGTTCCACCAGCAATAACTCCAGTTCCTGATTTAGCTGGTTTTAGAAGTATCTTAGTTGAGGCAAATTTACTCATTATAGAATGAGGAATAGTACCTTTAACTATTGGAATTTCAATGAGGTTTTTTTTAGCTTTTTCTATAGCTTTTCTTATAGCATCTGGGACCTCTGGAGCTTTACCAAGTCCAAAACCAACCTTCCCTTTCCCATCTCCTACCACTACCAAAGCTGAAAATCTCAATTTTTTACCACCCTTTGTAACCTTGGTTACTCTGTTTATCATTATTATTTTTTCTATTAATTCTTCTCCTATTTTAGCCAAGCTTACCTCCTTTAAATTTTTAAAATTCTAATCCTACAGCTCTTGCAGCATCGGCAAGAGCTTTAATTCTACCATGATATTTAAACCCACCTCTATCCAAACAAACCTTTGTAATTCCCTTTTCTAAAGCTTTTTTGGCTATCAACTCTCCTACTGCCTTTGCTATCTCGGTTTTCCCACCTTTTTTCTTTAGCTCTTCTAATTTTTCTCTTATCTCTGGAGAAAGAGAAGATGCTGCAACTAAGGTATGTCCAATAGTATCATCTATAATTTGTGCATAAATATGCTTACAGCTTTTATAAACACACAACCTTGGTCTTTCAGGGATTCCAAAAATTTTTTTTCTAACTCTCTTTTTTCTTCTTAATCTTGCCTCCTCTTTTCTCTTACCTTTCTCAAGCTTTGCCATAAGGTTACTCCTTTACTTATTTAGCACCCTTTCCGGTTTTACCAGCTTTTCTGTAAATTACCTCCCCTGTATATCTAATGCCTTTTCCTTTATAAGGTTCTGGTGGTCTAAGCTTTCTAATATTTGCAGCAACCTGCCCAACTAATTCCTTATCTATCCCCTCTATTATAACTCTTGCCTGAACATCTCCACTACCTTTTTCAATCTTTGCTGAGATTCCTTCAGGTAATTTAAAATTAATAGGATGGGAATAGCCTAAGCTAAAAATTATTTCCTTTCCCTTAAGCTCTGCTTTATAACCAAGCCCAATTATATCTAAAGATTTTTTAAATCCCTCAGTAACCCCAATTACCATATTATTTATTAACGATCTTGCTAATCCTTGAAAGGCTTTGGCTTTCTTTTTAAGTTTTTTTCTTACCTCCTCTTGAAGAACAATTAAATTATTATCTTCAATATTAACCTTTACTAAAGGTGGTAATTTTTTAACCAGCTTACCCTTAGGGCCTTCAACTTCAATAATCCCCTCTTTAATTTGAATTTTAACCCTGCTTGGTATCTTAATAGGTTTTCTTCCTATACGAGATATTTCTCCCATTTAAACCCACCCCTTTTACCAAATTTCACAGATAACTTCTCCACCAACTTTTCTTTTTCTTGCTTCATGATCCGTCATAATTCCTTGAGAAGTAGAAATTATAGCAATACCAAAACCATCAAATACCTTAGGTAAATCTCTGTAACCTTTATATATCCTTCTTCCAGGTTTACTTATTCTTTTAACTCCTGCTATAACTGGGCGCTTGTTCTCATCATATTTAAGAATTATTTCAATTTTAGGTTGTGTTCCCTCTTTAATATATTTATAATCTTCTATATAACCTTCTTCTTTTAATATTCTTGCTATTTCTAACTTTATTTTAGAAGCAGAAACAATAACACTTTTATGCCTTGCCATTAAAGCATTTTTAAGTCTTATTAACATATCACCAATGGGATCCGTCATCATACCTTATCCTCCTACCAACTTGCTTTTCTAACTCCAGGAATTTTCCCTTCAGAGGCTAATTTTCTAAAACACATTCTACAAAGGCCAAATCTTCTTATATATCCTCTTGGTCTCCCACAAATGGAACAACGATTTCTTACCCTAATTTTAAATTTGGGCTTCCTTTTTGCTTTTTCTATTTGAGCTTTTCTTGGCATTTAAAATTACCTCCTAAATGGCATACCTAATTCCTTTAAAAGTTCATATGCTTCTTCATCTGTTTCAGCTGTAGTAACAATAGTAATACTCATACCTTTTATTTTTTCTACTTTACTTGAATCTACCTCTGGAAAAATAGTATGATCGGTTATGCCAAAAGTATAGTTACCTCTTCCATCAAATCCTGATCTTGAAAGACCTTTAAAATCCTTTAATCTAGGTAAGGCAACATGAATAATTCTTGCCAAAAAATCATACATTCTATTTCTTCTTAAAGTTACTGTAACTCCAATGGGAATCCCTTTTCTTAATTTAAATCCAGCTATAGATTTTCTTGCTTTACAAATTTTAGGCTTTTGTCCTGTAATTTGAGCAAGCTCAACTAAAGCCTGATCAATAATTTTTGGATTAGCTGTAGCTTCTCCTAATCCCATATTTACACATATTTTTTCAATTTTTGGAACTTCATAAATATTTTTATAATTAAATTTTTCCATTAAATTTTTCCTCACCTCATTAAGATAATATTCTTTTAACCAACTCATTTTTTACTCCTTTACCTCAATTACTTCTCCACACTTTTTACAAAACCTTACTTTAGTGCCATCTTCAAGAAATTTCCTACCTATCTTTACACCCCTTTTACATTTTGAGCAATATATCATCAAATTTGAAACATGAATTGGGGCAGGCTTTTCTATAATCCCTCCACTGCTATAAGGTGTAGGTTTCATGTGCTTTTTTACTATGTTTATCCCTTCAACAATTGCCCTTCCTTTTCTTGGAAAAACTTTTAATACTTTCCCAATTTTTCCTTTATCTTTACCGTTTATTACTACAACCATATCATTTTTTCTTATATGAACCTTGGCTTCATGAGGTTTAGGTAAATTCTTGCTAACTCCCCTTTTTATCATAATTTTTCTCCTTTAACTTTTATACCACCTCTGGGGCTAAGGATATAATTTTCATAAAACCTTTTGTTCTTAACTCTCTTGCTACAGGTCCAAAAATACGAGTCCCAATAGGTTCTTTTTGTTGAGTAATTAAAACCGCTGCATTTTCATCAAATTTAACATATGTTCCGTCAGGTCTTGCCACTTCTTTTTTGGTTCTAACTATTACAGCCCTTACTACATCTCCCTCTTTTACTTTAGAATTAGGAAGTGCTTCTTTTACAGATGCAACAATTATATCTCCCACAGACCCA
This sequence comes from uncultured Thermodesulfatator sp., assembly GCA_964464535.1. Classification (GTDB taxonomy): domain Bacteria; phylum Desulfobacterota; class Thermodesulfobacteria; order Thermodesulfobacteriales; family Thermodesulfobacteriaceae; genus Thermodesulfobacterium. Next base: position 24,986 of record CAYXGJ010000013.1, read on the forward strand.
TATTTTCTACCAGGTCCTCCCAATACACGAATGCACATTATTCTTTTTGCACCTGAATTATCAGCTACATTTAAATATGTTTGCTGTTGAATCATACCTCCCCACCCTCCTCAAAAACCTCTTCTAATTCAATAACTTTACCTCTTTCTAATATCTGTCTTATCCTCCATCTTTTCTTACGAGAAAGTGGTCTTGTCTCTTCTATTAAAACCTTATCCCCAACTCTACACTCATTATTTTCATCGTGAGCCATGTATTTTTTCCTTCTTTTTATATATTTCCCATATAAAGGATGTTTTACCAGTGTTTCTACCATTACCACCACTGTTTTGTCCATTTTGTCACTCACCACAGTTCCTATAAATTGTTTTCTTTTTCCCATATTAATTCTCCTAAAATTATCTAATATTAAGTTCTTTCTCTTTTAAAATGGTTAAAATTCTTGCAATATCTCTTTTAACCTGTCTAATTCTCATAGGATTTTCAAGTTTGTGTATAGTTTTTTGAAATCTTAAATTAAATAGTTCTTCCCTTAATTGAGACAATTTTTCTTTTAATTCAGGTATAGAAAGTTCTCTTAATTCCCCAGCTTTCATTAAATTTCCTCCCTGCTAACAATTTTACATTTAAAAGGCATTTTACTGGCAGCAAGTCTTAATGCCTCTTTTGCAACCTCCTCCGGAACTCCAGAAATTTCATAAATAATTTTACCTGGTTTTACAATAGCTACCCACCCTTCCACCGCTCCTTTACCCTTACCCATACGAGTTTCTGCAGGTTTTTTGGTAATAGGTTTATCAGGAAATACTCTAATCCATATTTTTGCACCCTTTTTAGCTGTTCTTACAATAGCAACTCTACCAGCTTCCAATTGTTGAGCTGTTAACCAGCCTCCTTCTAAAACTTTTAATCCATATTCTCCAAATTCTAAAATGTGTCCGCAAGTAGCTTTTCCTCTAACTCTACCTTTTTGCTGTTTTCTGTATTTCGTTTTTTTAGGCTGAAGTAACATCTTCTCACCCCTTTAACTTTATATTACAATCCTTTCTTGTTCTCCTCTTTCAGGTAGTACTTCACCCTTAAATACCCAAACTTTCACACCTATATTTCCGTATTTTGTAATAGCTTCTGCAAAACCATAATCAATATCAGCTCTCAATGTGGATAAAGGAACTCTTCCCACTCTATACCATTCACTCCTTGCAATTTCAACTCCTCCCAATCTTCCTGAGCACTGAACCTTGACTCCCTGTGCTCCAAATCTCATAACTAAAGTAACCGCTCTTTTCATAGCCCTTCTAAAAGAAACTCTTCTTTCTATCTGAGTAGCAATATTTTCAGCAACAAGCTGAGCTTCAAGCTCCGGTCTTCTTACTTCATTAACTAAAACTTCAATTTCTTTGTTTTTAGTAAGCTCTGCTAATTCTTTTTTAATTTTTTCTATTTCTGCTCCTTTCTTACCTATTATAATACCTGGGCGGGCTGAATGTATTATCGTTCTTACTTTGTTTGAAGCTCTTTCTATCTCAATTCTTGCAATTCCTGCATGAAAATAATTATCTTTTAAATATTTTCTTATTAAATAATCTTCGTGCACATATTTAGCAAATTCTGAAGGTTTAGCAAACCAGCGGGAATCCCAAGTTTTTGTAATACCAATTCTTAATCCTACAGGGTTAACTTTCTGCCCCAAAACTTACCTCCTTTTTCTCTTTTTTTCTAAATCTTTTTCCTCAACAACCACTGTAATGTGACTCATTCTTCTTAAAATTCTACTTGCCCTGCCCCAAGCTCTTGGCCAAATTCTTTTTAAACGAGGCCCTTCATTTACATAAGCGGATGTTACATAAAGTTTATCTACATCCATTCCGTAATTATTTTCAGCATTAGCAATTGCACTTTCTAACACCTTTTTAATAATTTTTGCAGCTTTTTTAGGTGTAAATTGTAAAATATTTAATGCTTCATCTACCTTTTTACCCCTTATCAAATCAATTACTAATCTTGCTTTATAAGGAGAAATCAAAACATATTTAGCTGTTGCTCGGGCTTTCATTTTTTTCTCCTTTATTTTTTCTTTACTCCCTTAACTCTTCCTTTATCTGCGGGATGCCCTTTATAAGTTCTGGTAGGTGCAAATTCTCCTAATTTATGCCCCACCATATTTTCTGTTACATAAACAGGAATAAATTTATGTCCGTTATGTACTGCAAAAGTCAATCCTACCATTTCAGGAATTATAGTTGACCTTCTGCTCCAAGTTTTTATTGGTTTTTTATCTCCTGTCTCTTTAGCTTTTAAAACTTTTTTTAACAAATTTTCATCTACAAAGGGACCTTTCTTTTTTGATCTTGGCATTCAAATCACCTCCAGATAGCCTATTTCCTTCTCTTTAAAATGAATTTATCAGATGGTTTTTTCTTACGAGTTTTTAATCCTTTACATAACCATCCCCAAGGAGAACTGGGATGTCTTCCTCCGTGAGATCTACCTTCTCCACCTCCTAAGGGGTGATCAACAGGATTCATAGCTACACCCCTTACATGAGGTTTTCTTCCAAGCCATCTTGCTCTTCCTGCTTTACCAAGGGTTATATTTTCCCAATCCAAATTTCCTACTTGCCCAATAGTTGCTTTACAGTCTCCGTGAACCATTCTTATTTCACCAGAAGGAAGCCTCAATATTACATAATCTCCTTCCTTACCAAGTATTTGAGCAAAAGCACCTGCAGAACGAACAAGCTGCCCACCCTTTTTAGGTCTTACCTCTATATTGTGAACCATAGTTCCAACAGGAATATTTTTTAAAGGTAAAGCATTGCCTACTTTTATCTCCACATTCTCTCCAGACATAACAACATCACCAACCCTTAATCCATGAGGAGCTAAAATGTATCTCTTTTCTCCGTCAGCATATTGAAGAAGGGCAATATTGGCTGATCTATTGGGATCATATTCTAAAGCTATAACTTTAGCTGGAATATCGTCTTTGTCTCTTTTAAAATCAATAATACGGTAAAGTCTTTTATGTCCTCCTCCCCTAAATCTTGCCGTAGTTCTTCCATAATTATTCCTACCTCCTGTCTTTTTTAGAGGCTCAACTAAGCTTTTTTCAGGCTCCTTTTTAGAGAGTTCTGGATCAACTAAACAATTCATAAATCTTCTACCAGGTGAGGTAGGTTTAAATTTTTTAATAGGCATTTTTTTCACCCCTTATTTATAGAGTTTCAAAAAATTCTATAGTTTGTCCTTCTGCAAGTCTTACTATTGCTTTTTTTCTTATTGAAGTTCTCCCAGGATTTCTAAATCTTCCCTTAGGTTTTCCTTTAACTCTTATGGTTTGCACATCTACTACTTTAACCTTAAATATATCTTCTACTGCCTTTTTTATCTCTATTTTATTAGCAGAAGGATCTACCCAAAAACTAACCTTATTATACTTTTCTTTTAAATACATAGATTTTTCAGTAATAATAGGTGCTAAAATAATTGTTCTTGGGTCTCTCATTTTTTTATCTCCTTAAACGTTCCTCTATTTTTGGTAAAGCATTTTTTGCCAAAATTAAATTTTGGTGGTTTAAAATATCATAAACATTCAATCCTTCAACTGCAAGAACCTTAACCTTAGGCAAATTATCTACACTTTTTTCTAATATTAAATTTCTTTCTGGCACCACAATTAAGACATCATTTATCCCCAAATTATCTAAAAACCCTTTTAAAACTTTTGTTTTAGGTTTGTCTTTAACAGGAAAATCTTCTGCCACATAAATTTTATTGGCCAAAGCTCTTGAAGAAAGAGCCATCTTCAAGCTTAATCTTCTTACTTTTTTATTTAATTTAAACTCATAATTTCTCGGTTTTGGGCCATGAACTATCCCTCCCCCAACCCATTGGGGAGCTCTAATAGAACCGTGTCTTGCTCTCCCAGTATGTTTCTGAGACCAAGGTTTTCTCCCTCCTCCTCTTACTTCGCCTCTTGTTTTAGTAGAAGAGCATCCTGCCCTCCATCTTGCCATCTGCCAGCGAACAACTTCATGCAGTAATCCAACCTTAGGAGTAATTCCATATAAATCAGAAGGTAATTCTATTTCACCAATCACATTAGCTGAACTATCAATTAACTTTGCTTTTATAGCCTCCATTTTTTAACTCCCCTTCTCTTTAAAATAAACCATCACATACCCATTGTTCCATCCTGGCACAGCACCTTTAACTAAAAGTAAGTTCTTTTCTGGAATTATGTCTACCACAGTTAAATTTTTAACTGTAACTGTTTCGTTTCCATAATGTCCTGGCATTTTCTTTCCTTTTATAACCCTTCCAGGAAAAGTGGTTGATCCACTTGAACCCTTTTTACGATGAACCTGTTTTGCACCATGACTCATAGGTTGTCTTGAAAAATTCCATCTCTTAATAGTACCTGTAAACCCTCTTCCCTTTGAAGTTCCTGTAACATCTACTTTAATACCCTTTTCTAAAGCTAAATCAGAAAGAGAAATATATTGCCCTGGCTTAAATTCTGAGGGATCCTCTATTTTAAATTCTCTCAAAATATAAAATCCTGTTTCTAATCCCGCTTTTAAAAAATGTCCTATCATAGGAAAACTACATTTGATAAGTTTTTTAGGGTCAAAACCCAATTGTACTGCGTTGTATCCATCTTTTTCCATCGTTTTTACTTGAACTACTGCACAAGGACCTACTTGTAAAACAGTAACTGGTATAACATTTCCTTCTTCATCAAATATTCTTGCCATTCCTAATTTTTTCCCTATTAGTCCTTCAAGTTTCATTTTCTTCACTCCCTTTTATACTTTTATTTCTACCTCTACTCCCGCAGGTAATTCAAGTTGCATCAAAGCATCTATAGTTTGCTGTGTAGGTTCTAATATTTCAATAAGTCTTTTATGAATTCTTACTTCAAATTGCTCTCTTGAATTCTTATCAATGTGAGGTGATCTAAGTATTGTCCATCTACTTATTTTAGTAGGGAGTGGAATAGGACCAACTACCTTTGCTCCGGTTTCTTTGGCTGTATTTACAATACTCATTACGGATTTATCAAGTATTCTATGATCAAAGCTTTTTAGCTTTATTCTTATCTTCTGTGTAGGTATCATAATTCAAACCTCATACTTTCTTTATTCTAAAATTTTTGTAACCACTCCTGCTCCAACTGTTCTTCCACCCTCCCT
>CAYXGJ010000014.1:0-29446 GCA_964464535.1 uncultured Thermodesulfatator sp.
GAGGTGCCGGGGCCCGGAATCGAACCAGGGACACGCGGATTTTCAGTCCGCTGCTCTACCGACTGAGCTACCCCGGCAACCAAACACTAAAAATATTATATTTTTAACTTTTGTCAAGATTTTACTATTTTAAACAACTGATAATGTGCCCTAATTTTTCTTTTTTAGCTTTTAAATAATTGTAATTTTCAGGTCTTGGTGGTATCTCAAGGGGAACTCTTTCTACTACTTTCATACCATAACCTTCAAGCCCTACAATTTTTCTCGGATTATTTGTCATAAGCTTCATCTGTCTTACTCCTAAATCCCTTAATATTTGTGCACCAATTCCATAATCTCTTAAATCAGGCTTAAAACCGAGAGCTAAATTGGCTTCTACTGTATCTTTACCTTCTTCTTGTAATTTATAAGCTTTAAGTTTATTTAAAAGCCCTATACCTCTTCCTTCCTGTCTAAGATAAAGAAGAACACCTTTACCTTCTTTAGAAATCAATTCCATAGCTTTCCTTAACTGAGACCCACAATCACATCTTAAGGAACCAAAAACATCCCCTGTTAAGCATTCAGAATGCACTCTTACTAATACAGGATTTTCATCTATTTCTCCCATTACCAAGGCTATATGAGTTGCTTTGTCAATAAAATTTGAATAAGCAATAAGTTTAAACATTCCATATTGAGTAGGAATATAGGTTTCTACTTCTCTTTTTACCAGGCTTTCTTTTTTAATTCTGTAAGCTATAAGATCTCTTATAGTGATTATCTTTAAACTATGCTCTTCTGCAAACTTTTCCAGATCTGGAAGACGAGCCATGGTCCCATCATCTTTCATAATTTCACAAATTACACCAGCTGGCTTGAAACCAGCAAGACGTGCAAGATCAACCGCTGCTTCTGTATGACCAGCTCTAACAAGAACTCCTCCTTTTCTTGCTATAATTGGAAAAACATGTCCTGGGGTTATAAAATCTTGAGGCTTGCTATTTTCATCAATTATAAGCTTAATAGTATAAGCTCTATCATAAGCTGATATACCTGTAGTTATTCCATGCTTAGCATCTATAGATACTGTAAAAGCTGTCCCAAAAGGATCAACTCCTCTTCTTGGTTGTAAAGGAAGTTGTAATCTTTCTGCTATTTCAGGAGTTATAGCTAAACATATAAGACCCCTTCCATACTTTGCCATAAAGTTTACTGTTTCAGGAGTTGCTTTTTCTGCAGGTAATACCAAATCCCCTTCATTTTCTCTATCTTCATCATCAACAACAATAATCATTTTCCCCTTCTTAATATCTTCTAAAGCCTCTTCAATAGTGCTAATAGGCATAAATTTCCTCCTAATTGGGGGGTTGGTTAAACAGTTAGATATGTTAATATAATAAATCTATTAATCTTTTTGCCAAGAGTTATAATGAAAAAAATTGAAAGTATAACCCATTCAGCTACTTCAGTAACCATTGCAGTTTTCATAAGTAGACTTCTTGGACTTGTAAGAGAACAAGTGCTTGCTTACTTTTTTGGAGCTGGAAAAAGTATGGATGCCTTTGTAGTGGGTTATCGAATTCCTAATCTCTTAAGAGACCTTTTTGCAGAGGGTGCTCTTGGTTCGGCTTTTGTAAAAGTTTTTAGCTCAGAACTGGAAAAAGAAGGAAGAGAAAAAAGTTTTAAAGTTGCTCAAATTCTTATTTCAAACTTTTTAATCATTCTTGTAATTATAATTTTCTTAGGAATAATTTTTGCAAATTTTATAGTCTCAATTATTGCCCCAGAATTTAAGAAAGATCTCTATAAGTTTATCCTCACTATAAGACTTACTCAAATAATGATGCCCTTTCTTTTATTTATAAGTTTAGCCTCCATTTTAGCAGGTATGTTAAATTCTTTTAGAATATTTTTTCTTCCTGCTTTATCCTCAGGACTTTTTAATTTAGCTTCTATCATAATAGGGGTTGCAGGCTATTATTTTTTGATAAATATGGCAATAGATCCAATTTATGCTATGGCAGTTGGAGTTACCTTAGGAGGATTGTTTCAAGTTATTTTTCAATATCCCTTAATTAAAAATAAGGGTTTTTCTTTTTCCTTTTCTCCAGATTTTAAAGATGAGTATTTTAAAGAAGTTTTAAGACTTATGTTCCCTGTTATTTTAGGACTTTCTGTAGTTCAGATAAATATATTTATCAACACCTTCTTTGCTACCTCTTGTGGAGAAGGAGCGGTTTCTTGGTATTCTTATGCTTTTAGAATTATGTATGTCCCCCTTGGACTTTTTGGAGTAGGTCTTTCACAAGCACTTTTGCCAGAACTTTCTCGACAGATTGCAAGAAAAGACTTTACAATGGCTAAAGATACCTTTTCCAGAACCCTTATTGTTTCCTTAAGTTTATCTATTCCTTCTGCTATAGGTCTTTTTATGCTTTCATATCCTTTAATTGGAGTTCTTTTTGAGAGAGGAAAATTTACATTTTATGATACTTTAAAAACTTCTCAAATTTTACAAATTTTTTCTCTGGGACTTCCTTTTTATGGACTTTCAAAAATAGCAGTTCCTTTATTTTATTCCTTAGGTAAAACTATTATCCCTGCCTTTGGAAGCATAATAGCAGTAATTACAAATGTAGTGGTTATTCTTTTAACTATCAAAAATTTAGGAATAAATGGTGTAGCTTTAGGAACAAGTTTATCTCTTGTTTTCCAATCTTTATTTTTGCTTACTATGGCTATTTATAAAATAGGAGTTTTAGATTTTAAGTTTATATTAAGATGTCTTTTTACTTTAATTCTTGCAAGCTTGGGATTAATTGGGATATTAGAAATTTTAAATATATTTATTTTAGGAAAAATGCTTAAGATTTTTTTAGGTATTCCCTTAGGAGCTATAATCTTTATAAGTATTTGTAAAATTTTAGGACCTGAAGAAACTTACATGTTTTTTGAAAGATTTTTAAAACCCTTTTTAAGGAGTAAGTAAAAATTAATACGGTTTTAGATTTTGCCATACCTGAAAAAATACAACTTTTGAAAATTTTATATGATTATGTAGAGACCACCTACAAAGCTTTTCCTCTTGCTTGTAAACCAGGATGTAGTCTTTGTTGTACCCAAAAAATTTTTGCAACTTCAATTGAGGCTTATTATATACTTGATATTCTTTCAGAAAAAGACTTTAAAAAGCTTTTTCAAATAGAGGGATATCTTCGTCCTAAACTTACTCATAATCAAATTTTACTTTCCTATAAAGAGGGAGCAGAACCTTCTATGGAAGAAATTCCAGAATCTTTAAATCCTTGCCCTTTTTTAACTAAAGAAAAATTGTGTAAAATTTACGAAAGAAGACCTCTTATGTGTCGTATTACTGCATCTACTATACCTTGTGAAAAGGGATTGGCTGAACTCCCACCCTTTCTTTTCCAAATAAGTACAATAGTTTTACAACTTGTTGAAAATATAGATCTCGGAGGTCTTTACGGAAATATCCTTGATTTATTAAAATTTCTTGATCAATACAAAAAAGGATTGGAAGAAGAGATTCCAGACTATCTTTTAAATACAGTAGATGTGGATGAACTCCCTATCTTACCAGAAGAAAAGGAGTTAAAAAAATGGGTAGGTAATTTATATAGAATCCCTGTAAAAGAAAAATTTACTTTTAGAGATCTTTTACAAAAACTAAGATCCGCTTTTAAAAAATATGAGTCTCTAAGTTTTCTTAAGGAAATTTTTTAGAAATGTATAAAGGAAAAGTTCTCCTAAACCGAAAAGAGGCAAAAAATATTTATTTATTAGGAATCGAAGTTTCTAAAAAGATTTTGAAAAGTTTTGAGCCTGGTCAATTTTTAAAAATAAAAATTAATGAAAGGATGGACCCCCTTATTCCAAGACCCTTTAGTATCCATGCGGTAGATGAAAATATAGTTTATATTCTTTATCAAATAGTAGGAAAAGGAACAAAAGCCTTAAGTGAAATTAAAAAAGGAGAAAGTCTTGAGTTTTTAGGTCCTTTAGGAAAGCCTTTCCCTAGATTAAAAAATTATATAATTTGTGCTGGAGGAATTGGAATAGCTTGTTTTGGATTTCTTTTACAGAAAGCTATTAAAAAAAGAGGCTTTTATCCTCCTGAAAAAATTTTTTATGGAGCTAAAACAAAAGATGAATTAGTAAGACTATCCTTTTTAAAAAGTTTTGGTATACCTATAAAAATATCTACAGATGATGGATCAAAAGGATATAAAGGATTTGTTACAGATGTAGTAGAAAAAGAACTTAGAGAAAATCCTAAAATAATTTTAGCCTGTGGTCCAAAGTTAATGCTTAAAAAAATAAAGGAATTAGGAGAAAAATATAAAGTAAAAACCTATTTAGTTATGGAAACTTTTTTAGCTTGTGGAGTAGGTTTTTGTATGGGATGTGTTATACCTTTAAAAAGAGGAAATTATTTACACCTTTGTATAGATGGTCCAACTTTTTTAGCAAAGGAGATAGATATTGGATTTTTCAGTTAAAATAAACAATCTAAAACTTAAAACACCATTAATGCTTGCTTCTGGCACTTGGGGCTTGGGAGAAAATTTAGATAAATTCTTTACTTCTGAAGAAATCAAAAAAAACATAGGTGCTTTAGTAACTAAGGGTATTTCTATTAGAAAAAGAAAAGGAAACCCACCTCCAAGACTTTTTGAAATCCCTTGTGGACTTATAAATTCTATCGGGATTGAAAATCCAGGAATAAAAGAATTTAAAAAGGTTTATCTTCCTAAAATTATAAACTATGGAGTTCCTGTTATTATAAATCTTTATGGAGAAAAAATAGAGGATTTTGTAAAACTTGCCTCTGAATTGAAAAAAGAAAAAATAGATGGTTTAGAGCTTAATATTTCTTGCCCAAATGTTAAAAGAGGTGGGCTTTATTTTTCCTATGACCCAAAAATGGTTTTAGAACTTATAAAAGAAGTAAGAAAGGTCTGGGAAAAATTTTTAGCAGTAAAGCTTTCTCCAGTAGGTCCAGTTTATGAAATAGCTGAAATATGTGAAAAATGTTTCGCAGATGCTATAGTTGTTGCCAATACCTACCCAGCTTTAGCTGTAGTTAATATAGAACCATTTAAAATTTTACAAGGTGGATTATCGGGTCCAGCTATAAAACCACTTACCTTACGTTTAGTTTATGAAATTGTCAAAAAAGTAAAAATTCCTGTTATAGGGTGTGGAGGTATAATGTCTGGAAAGGATGCTTTAGAATATTTACTTTGTGGAGCAAAGGCTTTTCAAGTTGGAACTGCTAATCTAATAGATCCCAGATCAGCATTAAGGATAATGAAAGAACTAAGGAATTTTAAAAAATGGCTTACGTAGTAAGAGCAATACCTGCTAATAAAAATTTTAGAGCCTTTGCTGTGGAATGTAAAGATGTGGTTGAAACTGCAAGAAAACTTCAAGGTCTAAGCCCTATTGCTTCAGCAGCTCTCGGAAGAGCTCTCGCAGGAATTGCTCTTCTTTCAGCAGATCTTAAAACCGGAAAAATACTTCTTCAAATAAGTGGAGGTGGACCTTTAGGAGAAGTTTTAGCAGAAGGAAATTATAAAGGAGAATTAAGGGGCACAGTAAGAAATCCCAACGTGTATCTAGAGATTAAAGACAAAAAACTACCTGTCGGTAAAGCAATTGGTAAAAATGGTTTTATTTCTGTAGTTAAAGACCTGGGGCTAAAAGAGGTTTATCAAAGTTCAACCAAATTAATCTCTGGAGAAATTGCAGAAGATCTTGCTTATTATCTTACAGTATCAGAACAAATCCCCTCAGCAGTATCTCTAGGAGTGCTTGTAGGGACCGATGGAAAAATCCTTGCCGCAGGAGGTTTTTTAATTCAGAAATTACCTGAAGCAAAAAATAAAGAAATCACAGAACTTGAAGAAAAATTAAAGAAAATTCCACCTATTACTACCCTTTTATCCCAAGGAAAAACCCCAGAAGAAATTTTAGCTATGCTTTTACCAAATATAAAAATTCTTGAAAAAAGAAAATTAAAATATAAATGTACCTGTAGTCAAAAAAGAGTAGAGAATATGCTTATTGCTTTAGGAGAAAAAGAATTAGAAGAATTCATAGAAAAAAGAGAACCCGTAGAAGTAACTTGTAACTTTTGTAGAAGAAAATATATCGTTACTTTAGAAAGAGTTAAAGAACTTTTAAAAGACCTAAAAAATAAAAGAGAATAAAGGATAAATTGTAAAGTAAAATAATTCTTCTAAATTTCAAAAAAGATTTAATTAAAATAGTAAGGAGGTTAAAAATGTTTATTAGATTGATTTTGTGGATAATAGTTATTCTTTTAGTAGCATTTTTTGTTATTTTTAATGTAGAACCAAAAATTAAAGTCCATCTTTTACCTGGAATAACTTTAGAAGATATTCCGCTTGCATTAATAATTATTATTAGTTTTATTTTAGGGTTACTTTCAGGAATAATTTTATTTCTTGGACAACTTATTAAATATCAATTAGAATTAAGAAAAGTCAAAAAACAAACTCATAATAAAGATAATATAAAAACAAAATAGATTCTTAGGAGGGGGGTATGAAGATAAATCCCGAAAAAGAGGTGGTAGAATCCTTAGCTAAGGAAATTTTAGTTGCAGCAAGAACTGCTCCAAAGGCAAAAGGTATAGATGATCTTATTTTTGGACTTATAACCGAAGAGAGAGAAAAGGAAAAACTTGCTCAAGAGATGGAAAGAGTAGCAGAGCAAAAAGGAGAAGCATTTAAATTTTTCAAGAGAGACGCTGATAATGTGAGAAACTCTGAAGCCATAATTTTAATTTCTGTTAATTTTACAAAACCTTTAGGGCTAAACTGTGGAGCCTGCGGTTTTAATTGTGATACTATTTTAAAACAACCTAAGCCAGATTTAGATTTAGATGGCCCTGTCTGTGCCATGAAACTTTTGGATATGGGAATAGCTATAGGTTCTGCAGCTGCTAAAGCTAAAGATCTGTGTATTGATAACAGAGTAATGTATACCATAGGAGTTGCAGCTAAAAAACTAAATCTTTTGCCTGGTCAGGTAATAATAGGTATTCCTTTAAGTGTAAAAGGGAAAAATATCTATTTTGATAGAAAAACATAAATCTTTTATGGTTAAAATTAAAATTTGCGGTCTTAAAGAGGAAGAAGATATTAAGTTTTTAAATGATTTTCCATTGGATTATATGGGTTTTATCATGTATCCCAAATCTCCAAGATATGTAAATAATAAATTAAAAGAACTTCTTTCTTTAGTAAAAAAAGCTAAAAAAGTGGTTGTTTTTGTAAATCCTTCTTATGAAGAAGTTAAAAAGGCTCTTGATTTAGGAGTGGATTTTATCCAACTTCATGGAGAAGAAACACTTCAATTTGGAAAAAAGATAGGATTAAAAAGAGTAATAAAAGCTTTTAAAGTAAAGGATAATATCCTTGATTTTAAAGAATTATCCCTTTGGGAAAATGCTTATGCTATATTACTTGATACTTATGTAAAAGACATCCCAGGGGGAACCGGAAAAACATTTAATTGGGAGATAGCAAAAAAAGTTGTCTCTTTAGGTTATAAAGTTTTTTTAGCTGGAGGTATAAATCCTAACAATGTTTTATCTGCAATAAGAAAAGTTTCCCCCTATGCAATTGATATAGCAGGAGGAGTGGAGCTTTATCCAGGAAAAAAGGATCCAGAAAAAATAAAAAGGCTCTTTAATAGTTTAAAAATAATATCCTGCTGAAACTACAGAAACTACAGAACCCTGACCAAAGGGTATAGCTTCTTGATAAAATATTTGATATTCTCCTTTAATATTTGCTTTGTTTAAAAGTAAGTTAACTAAATAAAGACAAGAAAGACCACATATTTTCATAGGAGCAAGTTTTTTTGTTTCATTTAAAAAATCTTCAGAATTTTTGTTAAAAGAAAGTTCTAACAATCTTTTATCTGTTTCTAATATTTTCTTTACATGAATTTCTGATACTTCAAAGGGATCTCCATATCTTGGACCTAGATGACAAAAATCTATCCCCAAAATAATATAAGTTTTATTATCTATCAATTCAGATAATGCTTCTATAAACCTTTCTACCAATTCCTTAGTTTTATCTTCAAAAAAGACCATTAAAGGACCTACTAAAAAGGGAAGAATAACAAATTCATCTTTTAATAAATGATGTAGAAAAAGAACTTGAAATTCAATAGAATGTTCTAGTTTGTGAGCTATATGATTAGGGAATAATTCAATTTTTTTAGAATTACTGAGATATAACAACCCTCCTCTATCACTTTTAACCACTCCAAAAGGAGTTGCTAAATCTTTTGTAAGAACAGACCAAGGAAGATCCAAATGATGTCCAACTCCTAAAATAATTATTCTTGAGCCAGAAGGTATTTTAAATCTATTGTAACTTTCTGCAAAAGCTTTTGCCCCAGCTCTTATATCAATATGTGGAACAATTAAAATTTTGGGAGGTTTTGAAGAATCAGGACTACATAATTTTAAAATATCCTCTATAAAAAACTTAGCTTCTGAAGCTGAAAGAGGATAGACTTGGTTAGCATGCGCCATAGGTCTTAAAGGCAGAGATAACCAATTTTCATAAGCTTTACTTTTTATTTCTTCAAAATTTTTACTCCACAAAAATCCCTTTTCATCAAGAAAATTAACAATCTTAAATATTTCTTCTAAAGGAACAATTTCTCCAAATCTTTTTGTAGCTTCAACTTGAAGATCTCTGAGATCATGTTTGCCATCCATTAAAGAAAGCAAAAAAACTACATTTTGAGGAACAACAACAATTTCCTCAATAATACCTACAGGATCTCTTAATAAAAATACAGGTTTTCCTTCATGTTTAGCTGGAATAACATCTACATATCTCAAAATGGGTTTATAAGTAGCATCCATTATAATATTTCTCCTCCAAAATCTTCTGTAGTTAGATTTTGGCAGGCTTCTTTTACTCTTTCTACTGCAGTATAAAATTCTTCTTCAATAGTTCTTACTCTCATCCCATAAGCCTTTTGTACTGCCTTTCTTACTATTTCTCCTTTCATTAAGGCATTTTCCCATCCAAATTCAGCATACTTTTCATTTACAACTTTATTTAACTCTATCAAAGCAGAAGCCCTTTTTCTTCTTTCCTCAGCAGCTTCACTTAAAGACATAGGTAAAAAATTATCAATTTTTGAAACAAAGTTCTCATAAAAACTTGCAGGAAACCTGGGATCAAACTCTTCTATAGTAAATCCGAAAGTAATAAATATTGGGTCTTTAAAATAGGTAAAAAGGTCTTCTTCAATCATATTAGAATCTTCTTTTAATAAATCTTGATATAATCTATAAGCTTGTTTAGATTTTTCTTTCACATTAGGTGGTTTTTCCGTATTAAATTCAAGTATATAATGATAAAGACTTTCATCCACAATAATCCCACTTATTTCTCTTGCTCCAAGATCTCTCATTGCTTCAAGTCTATGTAAACCATCAACCACATAATATTTACCATCTTTAGGTACAACTACTATAGGAGTTAAAAATCCAAGCTTTTCTATCACCATCTCTAAGTGTTTTTTCAAACTTTCTGAAATATCTCTCTGAAAAGGAGGTTTTAATACTTCATCAATATTGAAAAGGGCTAATTTTAAGGGTTGTTTTTTAACAGGATCCTCAAAGGTAGCAATTTCAATCACATTTACCACCTCCTTTAATCAGCATTTCTTCTTAAAAAGGTTGGTATGTCTAAAATTTCTTCGTCAAATATATTAAAACTACTTTGCTTTTGTTTTTCACTCTTTCTCTTTAAACTTTCATCCATTTGTATAATTTTTTCTTTCTTTTCCTTTTCTTCAAATTTTTCAAGCCCTGTAGCGATCACAGTAACTCTTAAAGAATCATCTAGATTCTCGTCAAAAACAACTCCCCAATAAACCTTTGCATCTGGATGCAACTCTTTAGCAATTGTTCCTGTAATTACCTGTGTTTCATGAATAGTTAACGTATCAGGATGAACACTTATATTTAACAATATTCCTTTAGCTCCAGAAATAGAAATATCATCTAAAAGAGGACTATAAATCGCCATTTGGGTTGCTGTTTCAGCTCTTCCTTCACCCTTTGCTTCTCCCATACCCATTAAAGCTGTACCTTTACTTTCTTCCATCAATGCTTTAACATCTGCAAAATCAAGGTTTATATATCCAGGAGAAAAAATTAAATCAGAAATCCCTTTTACTGCATAATATAACACATTATCTGCTTTTTTAAACATATCTACAAGTCTTTCTTGGGGTGATCCAAGGGTAAGAAGTTTATCATTTGGAATAATAATAAGGGTGTCCACATATTTTTTTAATTCTTCCAATCCCTGTTCTGCTATTTTCATTCTAAATTTACCCTCAAAAGAAAAAGGTTTAGTAACTACAGCAACAGTTAGAATACCTAAATCTTTACAAATATTTGCTATTATAGGAGCTGCTCCTGTACCTGTACCTCCACCCATCCCTGCTGTAATAAAAACCATATCAGCATCTTTTAAAATATCTCTTATTTCCTTTTCGCTTTCTTCAGCTGCCTGTTTTCCAATTTCAGGTTTACCACCAGCTCCCAAACCTTTAGTTAATTTTTTACCTAATTGTATTTTAAGAGGCGCAGGATTTAGTTCTAAAACCCTAAAATCTGTATTGGCTGAGATAAATTCAACTCCCTGTAATTTATTCTTTATCATATTAGCTATTGCATTTCCTCCTGCCCCTCCAACACCTATTACCTTTATATTTGGCTGAACTTTGGTTTCTTCATCTAATAATTCAAAAAAAATGCCCATTATTTTACCCTCCTCTTATAAATTTAAACAAACTTTTTCTTAATTTTTCAATTATCCCTCCTCTTTTTTCCTCTTTTATTTTTTCTTTTAAATTGTAAACATACCAAAGCATACCCACTGAGGTAGCAAATTGAGGATGATAAATCTCTTCTGTAAGCCCAGGAAGCTGTGAAGGATAACCAATTCTTGCAGGTAAATCTAATAATTGTTCAGTTAAATAAATTATCCCAGGAAGAAGCGCTGAACCGCCAGTTATTACCACTCCACTTCCAAGTTTTGATTTAATATCTAAAGTATCTTCATTCTCAAATACTTTTCCCCGCAATTCTCTTTCAATCAATTCAAAAAGTTCTTTTATTCTTAATTCCAGTATTTCTGCAAGAATCTTCTTACTTATTTTCCTTGAAGGACGATTTCCTATCCCCAGGACCTCAACAAATTCTTCATCCTCTACCAGTTCTTTTACGCAAACCCCATATTCAATTTTTATCTTTTCTGCTTCTTTTCTTGAGGTTCTCAATCCCACAGCTAAATCATTAGTAAGAAGTTCTCCCCCTACAGGAAGTGAGAAGACAAATCTTA
Organism: uncultured Thermodesulfatator sp.; assembly: GCA_964464535.1. Classification (GTDB taxonomy): domain Bacteria; phylum Desulfobacterota; class Thermodesulfobacteria; order Thermodesulfobacteriales; family Thermodesulfobacteriaceae; genus Thermodesulfobacterium. The sequence goes on from CAYXGJ010000014.1 coordinate 11,421, forward strand.
AAACATTATCCCAGTAAACTACCACATCTGTTGTTCCACCACCAAAATCAATAAGAATAACCCCTAATTCTTTCTCTTCTGGAGTTAAAACCCCCTCTCCAGAAGCTAATCCTTGAAAAATGATACCATCTACCTCTAAATTTAGATTTTCAAAACATCTTAATAGATTTTGGAGATTAGACCGATTGCATGTAATCAGCTGAACATAAGCCTCAAGCCTCACCCCTGACATCCCAACAGGTTGAAGTATCCCCCTTGTCTGATCAACTATAAATTCCTGAGGAATAACGTGTAAAATGACTCTATCTTGAGGAAGTTCTATTGTCTGAGCAGAATAAAGCACTTCTTCAACTTCAGAAGGAGTTACTATTTTTTCTTTTAAAGCTACTACACCAGAGCTAAAAATCGTTTTTATATGACTTCCAGCAATACTTACATAAACATTTTCTATAGGAACCTTTGCTTGGATCTGAGCTTTTTCTATAGCATTTTTAATACTTTGAGTAGCTTCATCTATATTTATTATGGCTCCTTTTTTTAGTCCTTTTGAAGGAGCTAATCCCATTCCTGTAACCCATAATTTTTCTTCCTTTTCCTCACCAATGAGCGCACATATTTTGGTAGTCCCCACATCAACAACTAGAATACCCTTCTCTTTTCCCATAAGTTAACCTCTAAATTTTATTAATGCCGAACCCAATGGATAATCAAATCTTATAAGTTCCACTTTTTCGATCAATTCTTTTTCATATAAATAAGCTATTATTTTGTCTAAATTTTTGTAAAAATATGTCCAATCCTTTTCAGAAAAAAGAGGAAAATAGATTTTTATATCATTTTTAGTAACAAAAATGAGCTTATCTTCTTCTAAAATAACTATAGCTAAATTTTCATAGACAGGTAAATAATTTTTTTGATTTTTTAACCAAACCAAAAAATTTAAAAATTTCTCCTTAAATTCCTCATTTTTTATTTCAACCACAGGATAAAATTGGTAATCCTCAGGTAAAATGGGCTCTATAATAACTCCCTTTTTATCTATAAGATAGCCTCTATTATCTTGAGTAATAATTGCAAGAGGCTCTTTTTCTTTTATTTTTATCTCAAGTGCACAAGGAAGATGTCTTACTATAACAACTTCTTCAATCTTAGAATTAAGAAGGATTTTTTCCTTTATTTTCCTGATAGGTATAGAAAAAAGCCTTTCCCCACCTTTCAAGCCAGTTAATTCTATAATCTCTTTTTCTGTAACCTTTTTATTATTTAATACTTTAATTTCTTTCAATACAAAAAGATCTGTAAAATAAAGTAAATAAACAATTCCAGTAAAAATAGAAATTATACTTAAAATGACCCAAAGGTATTTATTTTTAGTTAAATTTTTTATTAAAGAGAACATCCTAAAAAATTTACCTCTGGCTCAAGTTTTATTCCAAATTTTAAAAATACTTTTTCTTGAGCTAATTTCATAAGCTGTAAAATTTCTGAAGCCTTCGCATTTCCAAGATTTACTATAAAATTGGCATGCTTTTCAGAAATTTTTGCTGATCCTATCTGATAACCCTTTAAATTACAGGCTTCTATTAATGCACTAGCATAAAGGGAGGGTGGGTTTTTAAAAACAGAACCAAAGGTTTTTTCAAAAAGTGGCTGAGTCTTTTTTCTTTTCTCTAAATATTTTTTAAGAAGAGCTTTTATTTTATCCCTTTCCATTTTTTTAAATTTAAGTTCTGCACTGATAACAATACCATCTTCTTTAAATTTTCTATATTCCCAAAGATCTTCTTTTGATTCTATGTTTTTTATTTCTCCATTTTTAAAAATTTTTATACTTTTTACCAAGTGAGAGATAGTATTTCCAAAGGCTCCTGCATTCATTTTTATAGCTCCCCCTAAAGTTGCAGGGATTCCTCCTAAAAATTCAATACCTCCAAATTCTTTTTTAATTCCCATTCCTATAATTTCGTTAATCCTTGTGCCTGCAAGTATTTTTAAAATGATATTTTCTTTATTTTCTTTAACTATTTCTATTCCTTTAAATTTACTAAGATTAATCACCACCCCATCAAATCCCTCATCTGACACAAGAAGCTTACTTCCTCCACCAAGAATAAAAAAGGGGGTTCCTGTTTCTTCAAGAAATCTTAAAATAGAAACCAAATATTCTTCTTTCTCCGGAAAAATCATTCTTCTACAAGGGCCACCAACTTTGATACTTGTATAAGGTGCTAAAGGTTCATCAATTTTAAAAATTACTTTTAATTCTTTCAATTTTTGGTCTAATTCTTTAAACCACATTTTTTGATCTTTCTTCATTTTCTTGTTCAAGAATCATCTTATGCAATTTATAAATATTTCCTGCTCCCATAGTTAAAATTATCTGATTTTCTCCTGCTATTTTTTCAAGAAGCACAAAAATTTCTTCAAAAGTTTCTCCGTAAAAAGTAGGATTAGGAGTCCTTATATTTTTAATGCTTTCAAAAAAGGTGAAACCAGAGATTCCAGGAATTGGTTTTTCACTGGCAGGATAAATATCAGTTAAAATTAGTATTTCAGGATCTTTTAAAGCAAGCAAAAATTCATCCCACAAGGCTTTCATTCTTGTATAACGATGAGGTTGAAAAATAAGCACCAATTTTTTATCTGGATAAACTTCTTTAATGGTAGAAAGAGTAGCTTTAATTTCTGTAGGATGATGGGCATAATCGTCAAATAAAATTGCTCCTCTCCAGATACCTTTAAAATCAAGTCTTCTTTCAACACCTTTAAAATTCTCTAATACTTTTGTTACTTCAAAAATAGGAAGATTTAAAATCAAAGAAACTCCTATAGCTGCTAAAGCATTTAAAGCATTGTGTTTTCCTGGAATAGAAAGTTTAAATGAGGAAAGAGGTTTGTCTAAATAATAAACTTCAACTTTTGGATAGGCAGAATCTTCAACAATTTTTCCTACAAGATGATTTTCCTTTGAAAATCCATAAAGTAAAAAGGGACCTGAAATATCTTTTAATATTTCTTTTACTCCAGAATCATCTCCGCACAAAATTACTTTTCCTTCTGGAGAGCATCTTTTTATAAAATTTATAAAAGCTTTCTTAATTGCCTTAAAATCTGCATAAAAATCAAGATGTTCCTCATCAATATTAGTAATAACTTCTATATAGGGATTATAACAAAGAAAGGAGCCATCACTTTCATCTGCTTCAGCAACTAAAAATTCTCTTTCACCAAGAAGGGAATGAGTTTTAAAGTTATTTATTATTCCCCCTACCACTACAGTAGGATTCCCTCCAAGTTTAATTAAAACCTCAGCAATCATGGAAGTAGTTGTTGTTTTACCGTGTGATCCTGCTACTACAATACTTTTAGGATAAAGATTCATTACCTCTGATAATATCTGAGCTCTTGGAATTACCCATATTCCTAATTCTTTTGCTTTTAAAAGTTCAGGATTATCTTGAGCTATAGCTGAAGAATAAACTACAATATCAACTGAATCTAAATGAGAGGGAGAGTGTTGATAATATACTTTAATTCCCTTTTTTTCTAATAAATCTGTGTATTTGCTTTTTGCAATATCACATCCATCAACTTCATATCCTAAAGAATGCATTATTAAGGCAAGACCACTCATTCCAACTCCACCAATACCTATAAAATGGATTTTCTTTTTATAAGACATTTTTTACTAATCCCTCCATTTCTTCTATAATTATTTTTCTTGAATCTTTAACAAAAAAACTTTTCATAATTTGAGACATATTTTTTAATTTTTCTTCGTTTTCAAGTAAAGACTTTATCTCTTTTAGAACTCTATCAGGATTTGCCTCTTTTTGTCTTATTAAAATTGCTCCACCCTTTTCATCAAGAATTTTTGCATTCTTTTCTTGATGATTTTTGGTAGCATAAGGGAAGGGAATAAAAATAGCAGGAAGCCCTACTGCAAAAAGTTCAGCAAGAGTTGTTGCTCCACATCTTCCTAAGAATAAATCAACTTGAGAATAAACCCAATTCATATCCTCTATAAAAGGAAAAACCTTTAAACGAGCTTTATTTTCTTCTTTTATCAAATTTTTGTACCCCTCTTTAATTCTCTCAAAATCATCTAAACCGGTTTGATGAATAATTAAGAGGTTCTTATATTCATCTAAAAGCAAAGGCACTATTTTTAAAGAAAGCTCGTTTATGAATCTTGCTCCTAAGCTTCCTCCTAAAATCAATAAACCTTTTCCGGAATGTTCTCTTGGTTTTAAATTTAATAGGTCTTCTCTTACAGGGTTCCCCGAAAAAACTACCTTTTTTTCAGGAAAATATCTTTTACTTTCTTCTATACTTACAAAAATCTTATCTACTAGATAGCTTAGAATTTTATTTGCTAATCCTGGTTCTATATTTTGCTCATGAAGACCAATTTTTTTATTTTTAAGCTTTCCCACTAATACAACCGGAAAAGAAATATAACCTCCTGTAGCAAAAATAATATGGGGATTTAAATCCTTGACAAGCTTGTAAGCTTCTTTTATAGCTCTAATCATTTTTATAAAGGCTCTTATTTTATCTTTTAAAGATCTTCCTATAAAGCCTTCTACATCTAATCTATAAACTTTAAAGGGCTTATTTTTTAAAATTACTTCCTCTATTTTCCTTGTCCCAGAAACAAAAGACACTTCTCTTTGCATTTTTAATAATTCTTGGGCAATAGCTACCCCAGGTATAATATGCCCTCCTGTTCCACCAGCAACAATAAGCCACTTCAATGGATTATCCCTCCTCTCTTTTCCTTAAAATAAAAAGGAGCTATCTCTAAAACTATTTTTCTAAAAACTTCTCCTCTTTCTTTATAATCATTAAATTGATCAAAGCTTGAACAAGCAGGAGAAAGAAGTACTATATTTCCTGGTTTAGCAAATTTTATAGCTAAAAGGGTTGCGTCACTTAAGGTTTCACTTAAATATGTTTCAGTAATTCCATTTAATTCTTCAGCCATAATAAAACGAGACTCTCCTATTAAAATTAAAATTCTTACTTTTTCTTTTATATAAGGAATTAAAGGAGTATAAGAAGCACCTTTGTGTTTACCTCCGAGAATGAGAATTATAGATCCTGGAAGGCTTTTTAATGCTTGCAAAGTTGCATCTACATTGGTTGCTTTAGAATCATTTATAAAATAAACCCCTCCAAATTCTCCTACATATTCAAGTCTATGAGGAAAGCCTCTAAATTCTTTTATTAATCTTTTTATACTTTCTTTATTTGCAGAAAGAAGCCTGGCTCCTAAACTTGCTACCATAAAATTTATTTTATTATGGATTCCAAGAAGTTTAAAACCAAAAAATGAATAAAATTCTTCATCTTCCAGATTAATAATAAAACCATCTTCAGATGAAATGTTACTTGGTTTAAGATAAGCTATAACTTTTTCATTTTCCTTTTCATTAAAAAAGAAAATCTTACTTTTAATTAATTTACTAAATTTTTCAAACCAAGATTCTTTAAAAGGTAAAATGGCATACCCATCCTCTTTTTGAAATTCGAAAAGTCTATATTTATAGTAGGCATATTCTTCATAAGAATGATATCTTTCCAAATGATCAGGGCTAATATTTAAAAGGATTCCTACCTTAGGAGAAAAGGTATAAATATTTTCTAATTGAAAACTTGAGACTTCAAGTACAATTTTATCTACCAAAACATTTGAAACTGTAAGTTCAGATAAAGGTATCCCGTAATTTCCGCCGGTAAAGACTTTGTATCCTGAAAGTTTAAGAAGTTCTGAAACTATAGCAGTAGTTGTTGTTTTACCATTTGTACCAGTTATAGCAATGGTTTCTTTTTTATTTTTTAAAAATTGCCAAGCAATTTCAAGTTCACTTAATACTGGTATACCTTTTTGAATACATTCTTTATATACTTCTCTTGGAACCCCTGGGCTTGTTATAATAAGATCTGCTGAAAGAAGAGTATCTTTTTTGTGTCCTCCTAATTCAAAATAAACTCCCTGTGCTTTAAAAGAATCTAAAATTTCAGAAGAAAACTCATCTGATTTTTTAACTTCAGAGACTATAACCTCAGCTTTTTCCCTAAGAAGAAGCTTAGTTACTGCTTTCCCACTTTTTCCAAAACCTAAAACTACCACTCTTTTGTCTTTTAATTCCATAAGTTCTACCTTATTTTTAATGTACTTAAAGCAATAAGTCCTAAAATTATAGATATAATCCAAAATCTAACTACTACTTTATTTTCTGGCCAACCTTTTAACTCAAAATGATGATGTAAAGGAGCCATTCTAAAAATTCTTTTTCCTTTAGTGATTTTAAAATAACCAACTTGCAATATTACTGATAGTGCTTCAAGAACAAACAAACCACCAGCTATCACCAAAAGAAATTCCTGCTTTATTATAATGGCAATAGCTCCGAGAGTTGCTCCCAAAGCAAGAGAACCCACATCCCCCATAAAAATTTCAGCAGGGTAGGAATTATACCATAAGAACCCTAATCCTGCTCCCACTAAAATAGCACATAAAATAGCCAATTCTCCAGCATGGGGCACATAAGGAAGGTATAAATAACTTGAAAATTTTATATGCCCAGCTACATAGCTTAAAATACTGTAAACTCCAGCAACTACTATGAAAGGTACAATAGCAAGACCATCAAGTCCATCAGTTAGATTCATAGCATTGGAACTACCAATAATTACCAGCAGGCTAAAGATTAAATAAAGGCTTCCAATATCAACGATTAATTTTTTAAAAAATGGGAAATTAAGAGTAGTAGGGAGATTTAAAAATTTAAACAAAATCAGATAGAAAATACATACAATTATGATTTGAGCCAAAAACTTTTCTCTTGCTCTTAACCCGAGGTTTTTTTTTCTTTTTATTTTCAAAAAATCATCTAAAAACCCTATAAATCCAAAGCTTAAAAGAACAAATAAAACTATCCAAACTAAATAATTAGTAAGATTACACCACAAAAGTGCAGAAATAGCAATCACTCCAACTATAATCACACCTCCCATAGTGGGAGTTCCTGTTTTAGCTTGATGATGGGAAGGTCCCTCTTCTCTTACAATTTGCCCAAATTGTTTTTGTTTCATAAATTTTATAAAATAGGGCATAAAAATATAAACCAAGATAAAGGAGGTTAACGCTCCGCAGATCATTCTAAAGGTTATATACTTAAAAACATTAAATATAATGGATATATCTTTTAAAGAATAAAGAAGGTGATAAAGCATTAGCTTAACTCCTTATTTAGTCTTTCTACCACCCTTTCCATTCTTAAAGCTCTTGAACCTTTTACCAAAATAATTGTTTTTTTCTTTTCTTCTTTAAATTTATTAAAAGGAAATTTTTCTAAAAATTCTTCTACGCTATTAAAAATATCATAATTTTTATTTTGGGTTTCTTTTTTAAAACCTTCTTCATAACTTTTGGCCATCTCACCTGTAAAAATAGCAAAATCAGTAACTTTAGCTACAAGACTTCCTATTTCCTTATGAAACTTTTTTGAATTTTCTCCTAATTCTCTCATATCTCCAAAAATAACTATCTTTTTTTCATAATCTTTTGAAATCTCTTTTAAGAATTCCAAGGCTGCTTTTACAGAGCCGGGATTAGCATTGTAAGTATCATCTATAATAAGAAAATTTTTTTTCTCAAAAATTTTAAATCTTTTATAAAGAGGAATTTCTTTTCCTATTAAGGGGACGATTTCTTTTAAATCAAGTTTTAAGGAAATAGCAATACAAAGACCTGCTAAAAGGTTTAAAAGATTGTGTTTTCCTATATTTTCTATCTCTAAGAAATAAGAGTTATTTTTAAAAGTTATTTCACCTTTTATTTTGTTTTCAGAAAAAACTAAATTTTTTAAAGATAGGTCTGCCTTTTCACTAAATCCAAAAGAGAGTTTATTTTGTAAAAAACTTTCTACCCTTTTTCTTAAAATTTCTTGGTCAAAATTATAAATAAGGGTTCCATTTTTGTGGGTATTTTTAAATAAACTTATCTTTTCTTCTAGAATTCCTTCTATGGAGCTTAGCCCTTCTAAATGAGCAGGATAAATAGAGGTTATAACTGAGATATGAGGTTTTACAATTTGAGAAAGTCTTTCTATTTCTCCCTTTTGATTAGTTCCAAGTTCAAGTATACCTACTTCTGTATCTTCTTTCATAGAGAGAAGCATAAGAGGTGCACCTATTAAATTATTATAATTGGCGTGGTTTTTAAAAGTTTTAAAGAACTTAGAAATTATGTTATAACTCAATTCTTTGGTAGTAGTTTTCCCACATGAACCTGTTATAGCTATAAAAATAGCGTTAAGTTTATCTCTCCAGAAACTTGCCAAATCTCCTAAAGCTTTAAGAGTATCTTTTACTAAAATTATAGAAATAGTTTTAGGTATTTCCTCAAGTTTGAATCCCTTTGGGAAACGAGAAATAACTAAACCTTTAGCTCCTTTTTCTATGGCATCTTTATAAAATTCATGTCCATCAAATCTTTCACCTTTTAAAGCAAAAAAAAGATAACCTGGTTCAATAATTCTTGTATCTGTTGAAATCCCTTTAAAACCTATACCCATATCTCCATTTATAAGAATTCCTGAAGTAGCTTTTATTATATCTTCTGTAGATAGCTTAATTTCTACATTCATTGTACGTTTAAGACATTTATAATTTTTAAAATTTCTTCCTGATCAGAAAAAGGGTACCTTTTATCTTTTATCTCTTGATAGGTCTCATGTCCCTTTCCAGCAACCAAAAGAACATCTCCTTTTTGTAAATTTTTAATAGCAAATTCAAGAGCGGATTTTCTATCAGGAATAATTTTACAAAGTTTGGATGAATTTATACCTTTTTTAATATCCTCAATAATTTTTATTGGGTCTTCAAATCTTGGATTGTCTGAGGTTAGAATTATTCCATCAGCAAGCATACTTGCAACCTTCCCCATAAGAGGTCTTTTACCTTTATCTCTATTTCCACCGCAACCAAAAAGTACAATTAATCTATTTTCTTTAATTGAACTTAAACTTTTTAAAGCTTCAGCTAATGCCTCTGGTGTATGTGCATAATCTACAAATATTTTAGCACCTTTATATTCAGCTACCAATTCCAATCTCCCAATTGGATTTTTAAGTTTTTTAATAGGTTCTAAGAGGTCTTCAATTCTATATCCCATAGCTAAAAGAATTCCTAAAGTGGTTGCCAAATTTTTAGCTTGATAATCTCCCAAAAGTTGAGTTGGAATTTCATATTCCTTATCTTTGATTTTAATTTTAAAGCTTAATCTACTTTTCTTATTTAATATTTCACATTTAATTTCTTCATTATTAACCAAAAGAGGAGAAAAATCTTTTAATTCTTCAGCTAATCTTTTACCATATTCACTTTCTAAGGAAATAACTATTTTAGAATTTTCTTTTAAATATTCTTTAAAAAGTTTTTTCTTTGCTTGATAATAATCTTCCATATCTTTATGATAATCTAAATGATCTCTTGAAAGATTAGTAAAAGCTACTATGTCAAAGAAAAGCCCCAAAAGTCTATCTTGGTGTAAAGCATGTGAGGAAACCTCAATTACACAAGCTTTAAAATCCTTATCTACCATTTCTTTTAATAAACTGGCAACTTTTAGAATTGAGGGTGTAGTTTCAAGGGCAGGAATAATTCTATCTGTTTCATAAAAAAGAGTTCCTATATATCCACATTTAAAACCTAATAAATTTAAAATGTTTTTGGTAAAGTAACTTACTGAGGTTTTCCCATTTGTCCCGGTAACACCAATTAAAAATATTTTTTCTTGAGGATTTTCAAAAAAATTTAGGGATAGAGTAGATAAAGCTTTTTTAATATCTTTAACTTGAATCTGAATTGTTCCTGGATAGGTCTCATCAGGATTTATATCACTTTCTCTAATAATTAAAAGAGCTCCACTTTTAATAGCTTCTTCAATAAAAACTTCTCCATCAAGGTTGGTCCCTTTTCTTGCAACAAAAATAAATCTATCTTTGATTTCTTTAGAATTTTCAGAAATCCCCTTTATTTTTAAACATTTATATGGCGCAAAATTTTCTATAAGTTGACTTCCATAATAAGCTTTTATAATTTCCAAATTTTTGATAAGTTCTCCTAAAGGTTTCATAGCATAGAAATTATATAATTTATTATTTTTTTATTTTTATCTAATAAATCTTTCTCTTGAGGATCAAAAACAAATAAAGAAAGAACCAATTTATCCTCCTTAAAAGCAACTGTAATAAAATTATTATCTAAATTATAAATATATTTTTTATTTTCAAAGATTTCCGATTTTGGTTCGCAGATCTTTGTTTCTTGACGTAAAATAGTAGGGATAATAGGTTTATCGCAAACCTTATCCATATACCATTTAGCAATGTGCCAAATATTTATTTTTGTAGTATTCATTTCTTTAAGTATCAAATTTTCTCCTAAAACCCATTTAAAATCTTTTATTTCAGAGGGTGGAATATTAAATAAGTTTAAAGGATAGTAACTATCAAAAAGTTTTGAATTTTCATTTTCTAAATAACAAAGCAATTCACCAGTTTTAAGATCAAAAATAGCTATTCCAAAAGATAAAAGATTTAATTCATAAATAATATTGTAAATCTTTTTTTCTAAATTTAAATCAATAGATAAGACTAGGGGATCCCCCCTACTTAAGTGTTCATTAAAGATCTTTTCTAATCCTGATACCCCATATCCATTAAAGGTTTCTCCTATGAGGAATTTTAAATAGGGTTGTAGAACTTTTCTTTTAAAAGTCTTTTCAATTATTACATTTTTTTCTTTTTTTAAATTTTCAATCTCTTCCAAGCTAAGGTCTTCTGAAAGAAGAATAAACCCCTTTTTAGAAAGATTTATAGTAGAACCCAAATATTTTTTAAGAATGGTCATATCTGAGGAACTGAAAAGAGTATTATCTTTAAGTAGATAAAAGGCTTTATAATTTTCCAAAGATATAGCAAGAGGATTTAAGTTTCTATCAAAAATATAACCTCTTTTATTTTTATATTCAGGAGGCTTTCCAGTTACTCTCTTTGTTGAGAAGTTAATTATAAAAACTACTAAAACCAAAAAAATACTTAAGAATAATAAAAAATTTTGTTTTTTTTCCATTTATTCTAACCTAATCATATCTTCATTTTGGGGTGGATAAAATCCAAGAGTTTTTGCTTTCTCTAATACAACTCTCTTTGAAGTTAAAAATTGATATTCCTTTTTTAAAATTTGGTTTTCCTTAAGTAAAGAAACTTTTTCTACTTTTAGTTTTATGAGAAGATAGGTATTATAAGCAATGGCAACACTTAAAACAAAAATTAAAATTCCAAAGAAAAAGATAAAACTATCGATTATAATTTCTTTTATCCAGTCTTTAAAAGAGACAGCTTCATCTTTGCTTTTATCTTTTTTATTTTTATAGTTATATTCTATAATAGGTCTATAAATCATGGGTTTATTATTTATATTTTTTCCCCCACTCTCATTTTTGCACTTCTTGCTCTTGGGTTTCTTTTTATTTCTTCTTTTGAAGGAGTTATAGGTTTTTTAGTTAGAACCTTAATTCTAGGATCACTTTTAAAAAAGGTTTTGACAATTCTATCTTCTAAAGAATGAAAAGAGATAATTACTATTCTTCCAGAAGATTTTAAAATATCTGGAAATTCTTTTAGAGCTATTTCTAAGTTTTCAAGCTCCCTATTAACTTCTATTCTTAAACTTTGGAAAATAACTGCCAACAAATCTTTTTTAGAAGTTTTGTAAAATTCCTTTATAGCTTTTACTAAATCTTGCGTAGTTTCAAAGGTTTTTTTCTTTCTTTTTCCACAGATAAATTTGGCAAATTTATCTGCTTTAGGAACTTCTCCTTTTTTAAAAACATTACTTAAATTTAGAAAGTCATAATTATTTAAAATATCCTTAGCAGTAAGATTTATGGAAAGATTTATTCTCATATCAAGTGGTTCATCTTTTTGAAAAGAGAATCCTCTTTTACTTCCTTCTAAAAGAAAAGAAGAAATTCCAAGATCTAAAAGGATTCCATCTGCTAAGATATCTTCTTTTTGAAGAACTTCTTTTATAAAAATGAAATTCTTATTAAAAAGTTTTACTCTGCTTCCATATCTCTTTAATCTTTCTTGAGCTATTTTGAAAGAATCTTCATTCCATTCAAAGCCGTATAAAATACCTGATGGTTTGGAAGCTTCTAAAATTGCAGAACTATGTCCTCCTAATCCAACAGTTCCATCTACATAAATTTTATTTTCTTTCACATTTAGCCACTCCAATACCTCTTTTAATAATACAGGTTTATGAGGATAAATTTTTTACTCCTGTAAGGTAAGGATTTATAATTTGCATAACTTTATTAAAGTTTTCTTTAGTTTCTTTAAATTTAGATTCTAAATCCTTAGGATTCCAAATTTCAAAATGGGTTAGCATTCCTAAAAGGACTACTTCTCTTTCAAGTTTAATTTCTTCTCTTAAGGATTGAGAAAGAAGTATTCTCCCCTGTTTATCAGGTTGGTATTCTTCAGCAGCACCTAAAAAATATCTTACATATTGTCTTACTTCTGGAACATCCCAAGGAAGAGATAACAATTTATTTTCTATTTTTTGCCATTCTTCTAAAGGATAAGCTATTAAACAATCTGGATAATTGGTAACTACCAAATTTTCACTTCCATATTTAACTCTTAAGACTTCTCTAAATTTAGCAGGTAAGCTAAATCTTCCTTTTTCATCAAGAGTGTGTTTAAATTTACCTCTAAACATTTTTTACCACTTTATCCCACTTTATACCACAAGATTATTTTTAAAAAAAAATAAAAAGTCAAGACCTATTTTGTAAATTTAAACAAATTTTATTTTATAATTATTATAAAATATACCACTTGCGAAGTGGAAAAAAAGATAATTGGTTTGAAAATTTTAGGAATGTTTTTAAAATAAGTATGTGCTTTTAGAATTAAAAATTAGCAATCTTGTACTTATAGAAAACATTCATTTAGACTTAGATAAAGGATTTGTTGTATTTACTGGAGAAACAGGAGCAGGAAAGTCTCTTCTTATAAAAGCTGTAAAACTCCTTTTAGGAGAAAAAGGAGGTGCTAATTATATAAGACCTGGAGCTAAAGAAGGAGAGATTGAGGCTATTATCTGGGGAGGAGAAAGGCTTTTTCATAAATTACAAGAAGCAGGATATACTCCCCAAGAAGAAATACATGTTAAAAGAACTTTTTCCCCCAATAGACAAAAAATCTATATAAATGGTTCTCCTGCAACGCTTGCTGAACTTTCTAAACTTACTAAGGATTTAATTCTTTTAACAAGCCAACACGAATTTTATACTCTTTTATCTCCAGAAAAGCAACTTGAATTTTTAGATCACTTTTTAGAACTTACTCTTTATCTAAAAGAATATCAAGAACTTTATTATAAATATAAAAGCTTAGTATCTCAAATAAAAGAATTGGAAGAAAAAATAACTTCCTCCCAGCTTAAAAAAGATTTTTTGCTTTTTCAAATTAAAGAAATTGAAGAACTAAAACCTGATCTAGAAGAAGAAGAAAATCTCCAAAAAGAAAGAGAAAAACTAAAAAATCTTTCCTTTTTAAAAGAAAAAACCCAGTTTCTTTTATCAAATCTTGAAGAAATTGAAAAAAACTTTTACCAAATTGTTTCTTCTTTTGAAAGTTTAAGTAAAATTGAACACAAATTTAAAGACCCCTATTCTAAAGTTTTTTCTATGTATTATGAGTTAAAAGAAATAACAAGAGATTTAATTAATTATGCAAGCCATCTTCCTGAAGATGATACAGCTTTAAACGAAATAGAAGAAAGGCTTTCTAAATACGAAAAACTTAAAAGAAAATATAAAAGAGATACTCAAGGACTAATAAAACTTTTAGAGGAGTTAAAAGAAGAAATAGGTCTTTTAGAAACAGGAGAAGAAATTTATGAAAATTTGTTAAAAGAAGAGGAGATATTAAAAAAGAAGGTAATAGAGTCTGCTTTAAAATTAAGTGAGGAAAGATTAAAAGGCATTTCTAAACTTCAGAATCTTTTAAAAAAGGAATTAAAAGATTTGGGAATGGAAAAAGCTGACTTTAAAATAGAATTAAAGCTTAGAGAACCTAAAATTGAAAATCTTAGCCCCTTAGGACTTGATGAGGTAATATTTTTATTTTCCTCAAATCCCGGAGTTCCTTTAAAACCCCTTGAAAAAGTAGTATCAGGAGGTGAGCTTTCTCGTATTTTTCTTGCTTGTAAATCTATTTTAAAAGAAAAAACTGAAGCCGGTAGTTTAATATTTGATGAGGTAGATGCAGGAATCGGAGGTACAACTGCTAAAAAAATTGCTCAGAAATTAAAAGATCTTTCACAAAATTATCAAGTTTTATGTGTTACCCATCTTCCTCAAATTGCAGTTTTAGCTGATATTCATTATGTAGTTGAAAAGGAAATAAAAGAAAAGGAAACTAAAACAAAGATTAAAAAAGTAGAAGGAGAAGAAAGAGTAAAAGAAATTGCAAGAATGCTTGGTGATCCTAAAAATTTAGAATTAGCAAAGAGCTTTTTAGAAGCTCAAATTTAACTTGAAAAATGCCTACCGCTCTTCTTCTTTTCTCAGAAGGACTTGACAGTCTCTTAGCAGGTTTAATACTTAAAGAACAAAACATAAAAATAGTTGCTATAAAATTTATTACCCCCTTTTTTGGATGGAAATATAAAGAAGATCCCTCCCCTTTTTATGAAAAAATAAAAGCTCTTAGCTTTGACGAAGGATTTATAGTAGATATAACTGAGGAATACATAGAAATTCTTAAAAAGCCAGAATACGGATATGGAAATTATGCTAATCCATGTATAGATTGTAAAATTTTTATGTTAAAAAAGGCAAAAGAGCTAATGGAAAAACATAAGGCAGATTTTATTGCTACAGGAGAAGTTTTAGGACAAAGACCAATGAGCCAAAATAAAAATGTTTTAGAATTAATAGAGGAAAAAGCAGAAGTTAAAAGAATTTTATTAAGACCCCTTTCAGCTAAGCTTCTTTCTATAACAGAGATAGAAAAAAAGGGGCTTGTTAATAGAGAAAAACTTTATAGTATTTCTGGTAGGAAAAGAACCTTTCAATTAGAATTGGCAAAAAAATTTAATTTAAGAGAAATTCCCACCCCAGCAGGAGGATGCTTACTTAGAGATCCACAAATTGGAGAGAGGGTTTTGAAAATCATAAAAGAAAAAAGAACTCTTAATTATAAAACTTCTCAACTTTTAGTATTAGGAAGGCATTTCTTAGAAGAAGGACTTTGGATAATTCTTGGAAGAAATAAAGAAGAAAATGAAAAAATAAAAAAGATAGTTGAAAACAAATATAAAACCTATACTTTAAATGTTCCTGCACCTACAGCTGTAGTGATAGAAGGAGCTCCTCCGCAAGATTTTATTAAGGATTTACTTGTAAAATATTCTAAAAAGGCAAGAGATAAAATTTCAAAGGGAGAAGAAGTTTTTCTTATATCTGAAAATGTATAAGATAGTTGCATTGCTTACTGATTTTGGAATTGAAGACCATTATGTGGGTGTAATCAAGGCAAGAATTTTAAAAGAACTTAAAAAGCCTTTAAATGTAAATTTTATTGATATAACTCATAAAATACCTCCTCAAGATGTAAGAAAGGGGGCACTTAGTCTTTATTTTTCTTATAAATATTTTCCTAAAGATACAATCTTTTTAACTATAGTTGATCCAGAAGTAGGAACAGAAAGAAAAGCTTTAGTAATTAAAACAGATAAATTTATTTTTGTTGGTCCAGATAATGGGATATTCTCTTTAATTTATAGAGAAAATCCAGATTTTATCTCTTTTGAAATAATAGAGAGCAAAGTTTTAAAACCACCTTATAGCTTAACTTTTCATGGAAGAGATCTATTTGCACCAGCTGTATCCTATATTTTAGATGAAGTCCCTTTGGAAGAATTCTTAAAACCTATTTCTAAAGATAAACTTAAAGTCTTAAATTTCCCCCTTCCTGAAAAAACTTCAAATGGATATAAGCTTTCAATTTGGTATGAAGATAGTTTTGGAAATATTATTACCAATTTCCATAAAGATATGGTAAAAGGACCTTTTAAAGTTCTGGTTAATAAAAAGAAGGTGCCTTTAGTTAAATCTTATGGATATGCTAAAAAAGGAGAATTAATAGCTCTTTTTGGAAGTGAGGGACTACTTGAGATTGCAGTAAGAGAAGGTTCTGCTTCTGAAATTTTGGTAAATCCGGAAATAGAAATTATAATGGAGGAAAAGAGATGAAAGTTTATTTAATTGGGATTGGTGGAATAGGGATGTGTGGAGTTGCAGGTATTTTAAAAGAGTCTGGTTTTATGGTTTTTGGGTCAGAAAAAGGGAACCTTTATCCTCCTTCATCTCAAGTTCTTAAAAAACTATCTATCCCTATATATGAACCCGATCCTCAAAATATTGAAAAAATTAAACCAGATGCTGTAATAGTGGGAAATATTGCTAAAAAAGATGATATAGAGGTTTTAGCTTCTCAAAAATTAGGAATTCCTCTTTATTCTTTTCCTTCCTTTTTAAACCAATTTATCTTTAAAAATAAAAGGATTTTAGTTTGTGCAGGAACCCATGGGAAAACAACTGTTACAGCTCTTTTAAGTTATACCTTTGAATACCTTGGATTAGACCCTACCTATCTTGTAGGGGGTGTTTTAAGACATAGTGAGCTTAATTTTAGAAAAGGAAATGGTTCTTTTGCTATAGTTGAGGGAGATGAATACCCTGCTTCCTTTTTTGATAAAGAGCCTAAGTTTTTGTATTATAAACCTTTTTCACTTATATTGACAAATTTAGAATATGATCATGCTGACGTTTATTCAGATATGGAAAGTCTTAAAGAAGTTTTTAAAAAATTAATAAGTCTTACCTCAGAAGAAGGAGTTATAGTTTATAACTTTGATGATAAAAATTTAGCAGAAATTATAAATACTGCATCTTCTAAAGCTAAGATAATTTCCTATGGTAGAAACCAGAAAGCTGACTTTGTCTTACTAAAAAATAAAACTCAATTTAAAGATAAATCTTTTTTAAATTCAATAGTTGTAAATACACCTTTTGAGAAGAATTTAAAAATTTATCTTTCTCTTCCAGGAGAACATAATGCCCTTAATGCTTTGTGTGTGCTTTCTTTGCTTTACGGTTTAGATTTATTAGATAATAACTGGAAAGAAGCTTTTAAAAACTTCCCAGGGGTTAAAAGAAGACAGGAAGTTTTATATGCAGATAAAAACTTAGTTATAATTGATGATTTTGCTCATCATCCAACAGAAGTAAAAGTTACCTTAGAAGAACTTAAAAAAGCTATTAAGCCTAAAAAAACAATCCTTATTTTTGAACCAAGAACTAATTCCAGTAAAAGAAAAGTTTTTCAAGAGGATTATGTAAAAAGTTTAAGCCTTGCAGATGAAGTTTACTTAAAAATACCTCCTGGTTTTGAAAGTATACCAGAAAAAGAAAGGCTTGATATAAACTCTTTATTAAAAGCTTTAAAAAATTTAGGAAAGAAAGCTTATTTTTTTGAAAATAATCTTGAAAAGAGATTAGACTTTAATAAAATTAAAGGAGAGAAAAAACTTTTGGTATTTATGTCAAGTGCCTATTTCGAAAATTTGGAAAAAATTAAAGATTATATTTTAAAAACCGAAATAAAATAATAAAACCTATTAAAAAGGGAGGAGGTATGAAAAGAAGAGGTTTTACTTTAGTTGAATTAGCAATTGTTTTAGTAATTATTGGTTTAATTTTAGGGGCTATTTTAAAAGGACAGGAATTAATTAACAACGCTAAAATGAAACGTCTTTATAATCAGTATAGAGAAGTTTTAGCAGCTGTTTATACTTATTACGATAGATATGGAGCTTTTCCAGGAGATGACCCTACTGCAAACACTCGCTGGTCAACTACCCCAGGTAATGGA
>CAYXGJ010000015.1:0-25120 GCA_964464535.1 uncultured Thermodesulfatator sp.
TGTAAAATAATAAAGAAAGGTTATAATAACTTAAAAAACGCGGGGGAGCCTGTCACGCAGGAGGTCGCGGGTTCAAGTCCCGTCAGCCCCGCTTTTTATTTTTTCTATATGACACACTTTACTTTTTCCCTTAAAAAATTTTTTCTCTTTCTTTTTTATCCCTCAAGTTTAATCTTTATTTTTTTTCTCCTAATTTCTGTCTACGTAATTCTTGATAAGAGAAAAGGTAGAAGAAAATTTTTACTCTTTTTGGCTATTTTCCTTTATTATTTCTCTTCTACCCCTTTTTTACCTTATTTCCTTTTAAAACAATTGGAAAAGAATTATTCTGTTCCTTCAAAAGAAGAAATAACAAAGGTTAAAAATATGGTGGTTCTCACTGGAAGAATATACGGAGAAGAAACTCTTAGCCCTAAAGAAAGATTCTCTAGAGAAACCTTGGTAAGATTGTTGAAAGCTTTAGAATTAAAAAGACAATATCCTGATAAAAAAATTATACTTTTAGGTGGTTCCTATGAAGATAAAAATAATAAAGGGGCATCCTATCTAAAGGCATTGGCTGAAGAATTTGGTTTTGAGGTTGAAGCTCTTGATACACCGCTTGATACCATTACTAGTGCAAAAATTTTAAAAGAATACTTGTTAAAAAATGAAAAAAATGTAAATACTCCCTTTTTACTCTTAACATCTGCTTACCATCTTCCGAGAGCTCTTTATCTTTTTAAAAAGGAAGGTTTAAATCCTATTCCCTATCCTACAAATTATCATTATAAACTTTGTAAGCCCTCTTTTAGTATTTGGAAATTTTTACCTAATGATTTATATATTGATTTAACTAACAGGGCAACTCATGAATACTTAGCTTTTGGCTTTTATAAGATAAAATATTTTATTTTGGGGAAAATAAAATGAAAAAGATGGATCTAAAAAAGAGAATCCTTAATATTTCAGAGACCTCAAGAGAGGTTCAAAAAAAATTTATAGAGCTTGAAACAGAAAAAATTATAGAAGTGGTTCATCTTGCTCAAAAGGTTATTTCTAAAAACGGAAAAATTCTTATTTTTGGAAATGGAGGAAGCGCAGCTGATGCTCAGCATTTAGCTGCAGAGCTTGTTAATCGTTTTAAAAAAGAAAGAGCTCCCTTACCAGCTATTGCTTTAACCACAGATACTTCGATTTTAACTGCTGTAGCAAATGATTATGACTTTTCTCAAATTTTCTCTAAACAAATTTTAGCCTTAGGTAAAAAAGGAGATATAGCCCTCGGAATTAGTACCAGTGGAAAATCCTCTAATGTAATAGAAGCTTTAAAGGTTGCTAAAAAATTAGGTTTATATACAGTAGGGGTAAGCGGAGGAGATGGAGGATTGATGAAAGATATATGTGATTATCTTATTTTAGTTCCAAGTTTTGAAACCCCTCGTATTCAAGAAGGACATCTTTTGTTTTTACATATTTTTTCTGAACTTTTAGAAGAAATTATTTTTCCCCAATAAATATGCTTCTTGCTATAGAAACTTCTTGTGACGAGACAGGAGTTGCCCTTTTTTCTGAAAAAGGGAAATTAATAAAACACCTTCTTTATTCACAAGTAGCCCTTCATTCTCCCTTTGGAGGTATAGTTCCTGAAATTGCTTCACGTAAACAATTGGAGGTTCTTGCACCTCTTATAAAAAAATTATTAGATGAAACAAAGATTTCTATTAAAGAAATTAAAGGAGTATGTGTAACCTTTGGTCCCGGGCTTATAGGCTCAATTTTAGTGGGTGTTTCATTGGCAAAAACATTATGTTTTACTCTTAAAATCCCCCTCTTTGCAGTTGATCATTTGCAGGCTCATCTTTTTTCTATATTTTTAGAAAAGGAAATAAAATTTCCTTATATAGGACTTCTTGTTTCTGGAGGACATACAGCTCTTTTTTTAGTAAATTTTTGGGAAGATTATAAACTTTTAGGGCACACAAGAGATGACGCAGCTGGAGAAGCTTTTGATAAAATAGCTAAACTTCTTAACCTTTCTTATCCAGGGGGACCTATTATAAGTAAACTTGCAGAAAAGGGGAATAGAAACGCTATTGCCTTTCCAAGACCACTTTTAGAAGAAAATACTTTTGACTTTAGTTTTTCAGGTCTTAAAACAGCTGTTTTAAACTATTTAAAAACAAATCCCCAATTTAAAATTGAGGATATATGTGCAAGCTTTGAAGAGGCAATTTGTGAAGTTCTAATAGAAAAAACTCTAAAAGCAAGTGAAAGACTAAATATTTCAAGAATTGTGGTTGTAGGAGGAGTAGCTTCTAATCAAAGATTAAGAGAATCTTTTGCTGAAAAGGCTCAAAAAAAAGGATTTGAAGTTTATTTCCCCTCTTTAGAATTTTGTACGGATAATGCTGCTATGGTTGGGATAGTAGGGTATTACAAATGGAAAAATGGGCTTTATGATAGTTTGGAAAAAGAACCTTATGCAAGGGCAATTTTTAAGAAGTTTAAATTTTAATCTTCAGGTTCAGCCTTAAGATTAAATTCCTTTATTTTTTTTTGTAAATAAGCCCTTTCTAAACCTATTTCCCGTGCTGTTTTAGAAACATTTCCTCCATATTCAAGAAGTTTCCTTTTCAAAAATTCTTTCTCAAAAAAGAGTTTAGCTAATCTATAATTTTTTTCTTTAAACCAGGGATCAGCATTTTCTTGAAAACTTTCTTTCTTTTTTATTAAATTTTTGAAATCTGAAGGCAAATCTTTATAACTAATTTCAGAAGAGGAAGATATTATTACCAGTCTTTCTATAAAATTTTTGAGTTCCCTTACATTTCCTGGCCAATCATATTCAATTAAAGCTTCTAAGGCATCTCTTTTAATAATTTTCTTTTCACAACCTATTTTGTAACTAAACTCTTCCAAAAATTCCTCTACTAAGATAGGAATATCTTCTTTTCTTTCCCTTAAGGGAGGAATAGAAATAGGTAAAACATTTATTCTAAAAAAGAGATCTTCCCTAAATTTCCCTTTTTTAATTTCTTTTAATAAGTCTTTATTAGTAGCTGAAATTATTCTCACATCAATTTCTATGGGTTTATTGCTTCCTAAGCGTTCAAATCTTTTTTCCTCTAAAACCCTTAATAATTTTGCCTGAGCATCAAGACTTAAATCTCCAATTTCATCTAAAAAAAGAGTTCCCTTATGTGCTAATTCCAGTTTTCCCTTTTTAAAGCTTTGAGCTCCTGTAAAAGCCCCTTTTTCATATCCAAAAAGTTCAGATTCTATAAGAGTTTCAGGAATAGCTGCACAATTTATTTCTACAAAAGCTTCTTTTGCTCTTTTTGAATATAAATGAATTAGTTTTGCCACTATCTCTTTACCAACACCAGATTCTCCTTGAATTAAAACAGTAGTGTCTGTGGGAGCTGCTTTTAAAATGAGTTCTCTTATTTTTTGAATAGTAGGAGATATCCCAGAAAGTTTTACTTTCCCAAAAATGTTTTCTCTTAATCTTTTATTTTCTTCCTCTAAGAGAGCTAACTTTAAAGCATTTTCCACAGTTACAATAACTCTTTCATAAGAAAGAGGTTTTTCGATAAAGTCAAAAGCTCCCATTTTGATTGCTTTTACTGCAATCTCAATATTTCCATGCCCTGAAATTATTATAATTTGAATTTCTGGATAGGTTTTTTTAATTGTTTCTAAAACTTCAAATCCATCTATATCTTTTAACCACAGATCAAGAAGAATAACTTTTGGTTGTTTAAGATTTATTTCTTTTAAAAGTTCTTTACCCCAGAGAAAACTTTTTACTCGAAAATTTTCATCTTTGAGAATATCTTCAAGAGTTTCAAGGATACCCTTTTCATCATCTAAAATCCAAATCTCACCTTTCATCATGTTTAAAATAATATTATTTTATAAATACTTGTCAACCTTTATAATCTCTATAGTGGTTTATAAGTTGTGAAAAAGTTGACAAAAAAGATAATATATTGTATTTTTTCGTTAACCTTTAAAATAAAAAAGGTTAACGAAATTAGCAAAGAGGTAAGTAGATGTGGCGTTTTATTTGGCTAATTTTTATTTTAATTAGTATCTGTCAAAATGCTTTCTCTTCTGAGGTTCCATCCTACACTTTAGAAGAAATAAAAGTTATTTCTCCAGCAAAAGGTATTGATCTTGAAAAGGTAAGTCAGGAAGTGAAGGTAATAAAAAAAGAAGAACTTTTAGAATTTGGTCCCGAAGTTTTTTCAGCACTTGAACTTAAAGAAAGGGGCACTTTTGGAGTTCAAGCTGACCTTTCTATTAGAGGAACAAGTTTTGAACAAAATTTAGTTATCTTTGAAGGTGTAAGAATTTCTGATCCTCAAACAGGGCACCATTTAATGAATTTACCTTTTGAAGAAGATATTTTAAAAAATTTAGAAATTCTTTCTGGAGAAGCAAGCGCAATTTATGGACCTGGTGGTTTTGGAGGAGTTATAAATTTTAATTTAGAACCATCTACTAAAGGATATAAACTTTTAGCTGAATATGGAAGTTATGATTATAGACATGTATTTGGAAATTTTGGTTTTTCTACCTTTGAGTTTCTATTTAACTTAGTTTTTTCTCAAAAAAAATCAAATGGATTTATATGGAATAGAGACTTTGATATTAGAACTTTTAATCTATATAGTAAAGATGATAAAAAAACTCTTTTTTATGGATTTCAAGAAAAAGATTTTGGAGCAAGAAATTTTTATACCACAAAATATAATACTGAATGGGAAAGCACAAAAACTCAAATTTTTTTAGCCAAAAAAAATATATATAAAAAAAGCTGGTTTTTAGAACCAACTTTACTTTATAGAATTAACTACGATTTATATCTTTTAGATAGAAAAAATCCAGATTTTTATAAAAATACTCATAAATCTCAAATTTTTCGCCTTAATTTTCCTTTGAGATACGAAAGAACTTTTGCTGATTATTTTTTTGGAGTAGAGGTTTCCTATGAGACACTTGAAAGTTCAAGACTTGGTGATCATCTAAGGCAAGAGGCAGGTTTTTATTTTTGGATATATCCCAAAATAAGTTCCCGATTTTTTCCAAGCTTTGGGCTTCGCTATGATATTATCACCCAAAATAAAGATATCTTTTCCTATAATTTTGGATTTGCCTTTCTTTTAAAGGAAGATTTAAAATTAAGGAGTTCTTTTAGTTTTTCTTATAGAATCCCAAGTTTTACAGAATTTTATTATGATTCTCCTACCATTAAAGGAAATCCCTCTTTATCATTTGAGAAAGCTTATAATATTGAAGCTGGATTTGATTATAACAAAAATAGAATTAATTTTTCAGGAACAGTTTTTTATAGATATGGAAAAGATATTATAGACTGGATAAAAAAAGAAAATATAATTCAAGCTCAAAATATAGAAACTTTAAAAACTATTGGATTCACTTTAGACAGTAACATAATCTTTAAAAATTTTAAACCCTTTATAAGTTATACCTATTTAAATCAAGTAGCTGAGAATTTATCAAGTGCTCGTTATTCTGGGAGCTATTTGAGACATAATTTTATTTTGGGAATAATTTACAGCCTTCCTTGGGATGGGAAATTTTTTGGAAGTTTAAATTATAGAAAATATTATAAAAAGGATGAGGTGTGTGTAGTAGATTTAAAAATAAAGAAGAAATTTCATAAAAATCTAATTTATTCTTTTTGGGTAAAAAATCTTTTAGATGAGGATTATATAGAGGTAGGAGAAGTTAAAGCCCCTTCTCGATGGATAGGGATGAATTTAGAAATAAGATTTTAATTCTATGTACCTATAAATAAGAAAGAAAAATCTTAAAAAATGATGTATTCAAGAAATATTTCAGTTTTAATTCAGGATACTTATAGATTATAAAAAATTTTTCAGAAATTTTTTGAAAAAACTTGACAAATAATTTTTATGATATATTTTAAGAGCGGTCTTACATTATGTATTTTTGGAGGGATAAAATGAAAAATACAAAAAAAATAGAAAAATTTGAATATGGTTTTGGTCAGCACCTTATTATTGACGGATATGGAGCTAATCGTGAAAAACTTATGGATCTTGACTTTATATATAATTTTTTGAGTAAATATCCAGAAGAAATCCAAATGACAAAAATAATGCCTCCTTATGTTTTTAAATATTATGCTCCTATTCCTGAAGATTGGGGAATTTCTGGATTTGTAATTATCGCTGAAAGCCATATAAGTATTCATACCTTTCCAGAAAAATTATATTTAAGTGTAGATGTGTTTTCATGTAAGCCCTTTGATGTGGATAAAGCTATAAAAGACATTATAGAAATTTTTGAAATCAAAAAAAGCGAAATTAAGTTTTTTGACAGAGGTTTAGAATTTCCCCGTTCTATCAGAGCAGTGGAAAGTTTTATTCGTATGGAAAGAAAGGATCTAATATTATAAAAATGAAACTTACTTTTTTGGGGCTACCTGATCATCCTCAAGCCAAGGTAGCCTTAATTCCTGCTCCCTTAGAAATTACCACATCTTGGCAAAAGGGTACAAAAGAAGCACCTACAGAAATTCTCAAAATTAGTCCCAATTTAGAATTTTTTGATGAAGAAACAGAAATTGAACCTCATGAAGTACTTGGATTTTTTACTTATCCAGTCCCTGAGCTACCCCTTGATATAGATATGGCTCTTGAGGAAATTTCAGAAAAAATAAGAGAAACCTTTATGGAAAAGAAATTCCCCATTATTATAGGAGGAGAACATACAGTCACCTTAGGAAGTATAAAAACTTTAAAGGAATTTTATGAAAATTTAAAGGTCCTTCATCTTGATGCACATTTAGATTTAAGGGATGAATACTTAGGATGTAAAATTTCTCATGCGACTGTAATAAGAAGAATATATGAAATGGGAATTCCTATTTTAAGTGTGGGGGTAAGAACACTTTGTAAAGAGGAATATGAATTTATAAAGAAAGTTAATTTTCCTCTTTTGTGGATGAAAGACCTTAAAGAAAACTGGGATAAAAGTTTAAAAGCAATAGAAGATTTTATTAAAGAAGGTAATATTTACCTTTCTTTAGATATGGATGTGTTTGATCCTTCCTTCGCCCCTGGAGTAGGAACTCCTGAACCTGGAGGGATTAGCTGGTATGAATTTTTGCAAATTCTTAAATTGGTGGTTAGATATAATTTAATCGGAATGGATATAGTTGAAGTAAAGCCCTCCTTAGGTAATACTATTACAGAATACTTAGCAGCAAAAATAATTTTTAAAATCTCCTCTTATTTAGCAAAAAAATATGAAACTCTTTGAAAAATACGCCAAACTTCTTTTTGAATCTGCTTTGCTAAAAAGGATACAAAGAACGGGATTTGCTTATCTTGGAACTGGAGGAGAAAATGTGGCTTCCCATTGTTTTGGAGTAATTTTTTGTACCTGGATACTCTCAGAAATTTGCGAAAAAGAGCTTAATAAAGAAAAACTTTTTAAAATGGCATTAATTCATGATTTAGCAGAAACAAGAATAGGAGATTTTAATGCAGTTAATAAAATATATAATAAAGCTGATGAAAAAAAAGCTTTAGAAGATGCCTTCTCAGATACTCCAATGAAAGAAGAAATTTTATCTCTCTGGAAAGAATATAGAAGTTTAAAAAGTTTAGAAGCTAAATTAGTTCATGATGCAGATGTTATTGATTTGGTAATACAGCTTAAAGAGCAAAAGGATCTAAATAATCCTTATGCAGACAAATGGATTGAATATGCCAAAAGAAAACTTATTACAGAAGAAGCAAAAAAATTAGTTAAGGCAATCTTAAAAGTAGAATGGTGTTCTTGGTGGTTAGAATATTTTATTAAAAACAATGAAAAAAGAAATCAAAGAAAAGATTCTTAATTTATGCACCCTTTGTGGTAAATGTGTTCCTGTATGCCCATCTTATAGGGTTTACAAAAAGGAAGCTTTTTCTCCCAGAGGAAGATTATTTTTACTTTCCCAAGGGATAGAACATAAAAGTTTTGAATTTTGCCTTCTTTGTGAAAGATGTGAAAGGATTTGTCCCCACCATATAGGTTTTCCTACTTTTTATCTGGAAAAACTAAAAGAAAAAGAGAATCCTTTATTAACTTTTTTAAATTTTAATAATCTTATTGACTTAATAAATTTTAAAAAAGAAATACCTATTGGATTTAAACCAATGGAAGGAGATATAACAGTATATTATTCCTGCGGTTTAAAATATCTTTATCCTTCAGCTTTAGAAAGATTTGAAGAAGTGCTTAAAAAGAAGGGAATAACTATAGGAGTACCTAAAGGATTGGTTTGTTGCGGAGCAATATTTTTAAGTCTTGGACTTATTTCAGATTTAAAAGAAAATGCCCTTAAAAATCTTGAAATATTAGAGAAAACAAAAGGGCACCTTATAGTTTTTTGCGCCACCTGTTTGTGGATGTTTAAAAAAATTTATCCTCAAATTTTTAGAGATACTAAATATGAGAAAAGTTTTATTAAACTTTCTGAAAGAACTATTTCAGCTTATGTCTATCTTTCTTTAAAGGCAGAGGATAAGCTTAAAATTTTAGAGGAGAAAAAATTAAAAGAAAATATTCTTTTTCACCTCCCCTGCCACTTGACAGAAGATTTTAATTTGGTAAAAAATAAAATAAAAACAAGAGATTTTTGTTGTGGGTCTACAAAAATTTTTCTCTGGTTAAAGGGTTTTCAGAAGGAAAATAAAAGGCAATGGATTAAAAATTTAGAAAATATAGAAAATTTAGCTACTTTTTGCACAGGTTGTTATCTAAATTTTAGTATACTTTTAAGAAAACCTCCGTTTATTCTTCATTGGTTAGAGCTTTTATGAATAAGTATCCTTCTTATTTAAACTTGCTCGATTCAGGAGAGCTGGAAAAAAGAATAGAGGCACTTTATGAAAAACTTTCTTCTTGCACCCTCTGCCCTAATGAATGCAAAGTAAATCGTTTGGAAGGAGAAAAGGGTATCTGTAGAATTACTAATAAACCTATGGTTTCAAGTTATGGGCCTCATTTTGGTGAAGAAAGACCTCTTGTTGGAAAGAACGGTTCTGGAGCTATTTTTTTTACTTATTGTAATTTAGCTTGTGTCTATTGCCAGAATTGGGAAATAAGCCATTTAGGAGAAGGAGATACAATTGATGAAGAAGACCTTGCAAAAATTATGTTAATTTTACAGGTATGGGGATGCCATAATATAAACCTTGTTACCCCAACCCATCAAGTTCCTTTTATTGTAAAAGCAATAAAAATAGCTGCTGAAAAAGGATTAATTTTACCTATTGTTTATAATTGCGGAGGATATGAATCTTTAGAGACCTTAAAACTTCTTGATGGGATAATAGATATTTATATGCCAGACATTAAATATATGGATGATAAGATAGCTTTAAAACTTTCAAAAATAAAAAATTATCCAAAAGTTGTTAAAGCTGCAGTAAAAGAGATGCATCGGCAGGTAGGTGATTTAATTATAGAAAATGGAATTGCTAAAAGAGGATTAATTATAAGGCATTTAGTTTTACCTGGAGACCTTTCCCAGACAGAAGAAGTGATTAAATTTATAAAAGAAGAGGTTTCTCCACATACCTATTTTAATCTTATGGATCAGTATAGACCCTGTGGAGATGCCTGGAAATATCCACCTCTTGATAGAAAAATTACTAAGGAAGAGTGGGAAAGAGCATTAAAATTAGCTTATAAATATGGTCTTACAAGACTTGATGATAGAAGAGCACGTTTCTGGGACTACTGAAGATTATAAAATTTTTGCTATTGGGGATATCCACGGTTGTTTGTGGAGTTTAGAAAGATTGCTTGATATTCTTCCTGTAAATTGGGGTAAAGATTTGGTTATCTTCTTAGGAGACTATATTGATAGAGGACCTAATCCTAAGGGAGTAATTGAAAAGGTGTTAGAACTTAAAGAGCTCTATGGAGATAAAATTGTCTCCCTAAAAGGGAATCATGAATGGATGTTTGAAAGATTTTTAAAAGGAATAGATATAGACATATTTTTATATAACGGTGGAGGAACAACACTAAAAAGCTATTATAAAGATGGTAGACTTGAAATTCCAGAAGAGCATTTAAATTTTCTTAAGGAACTTAAGCTTTATTATGAAACTCAAGATTATATATTTGTTCACGCAGGATTAAGACCAGGAAAAAAATTAGAGGAGCAAAATGAAGAAGATCTTCTCTGGATTAGAGAAAGTTTTTATTTTTCTGAATATAAATTTTCTAAAATTGTAGTTTTTGGGCATACTCCATTTTATATACCTTTAATTTTAGATGATAGAATTGGGATTGATACAGGTTGTGTATATGGTGGGAAACTTACTGCTATTGAACTTCCATTAAAAAAAATATATCAAATTGATTGCGGAGGGGAGATAATATGAGCAAAGACGATGAAAGAAAAAAGCTTTCTTGGAGAGAGATTGATAAATTAAGGGACAGAAGCGGGTTTAGTAAAATAAGAAAAAAACTTGAAAGAGCTAAAAAAGACTCACCAAAGGATAATTATAAATCCAAAGAAAAATATCTAAAAGAACTTGAGAAACTTTTTGTAGATAAAGAGACACTTGAAAAACAAAATTTTATTGAAAACCTTCATAAAAATTATGGAACTAAAAATTTTAAAAAACTTGCCAAAGAGTTTGTTGAAAAATACGGTATTCCTGAAGATTGGAGAACACTTCTTCTTTTTCTTGATCTTGATGATAGAAAACTTGTTCTTTCAGCTTTGGAAAAGCTTAAAGAAGATTTTCCCAATAGAAATATCTCTGAAAAGCAGGGTATACTTTCTAAATTAAAAACCCTTGCTTTAACTTCTAAAGATGAAATTATAGGATTTAAAGTTGAAAAAGCCTTAAAAGAACTAACTCTTTAATGAAAGAACTTATAGAAGAATTCTTAAGCTACCTTGCTTCAGTTAAAAATTATTCCTATAACACTTTATTAGCCTATCAAAATGATTTAAAGGATTTTGCAGATTTCTGTAGTTTATTACCCCTTGAAGAAGAGGCGTTTAAAAAACTAAAAGAATATTTAGAAAATTTAAAAAAGAAAGGATATACCCCTTTTAGTATAGCAAGAAAGATTTCAAGCCTGAGAAGTTTTTTTAAATTTTTGGAAGCAGAAAAAGGATTTAATATAAGTTTTCTTTTATTTTTAGAATCTCCCAAGTTACCTTTTAGACTTCCCAAAGTATTAAGTTTAGAAGAAATTGAAAAACTTTTGAATTCTCCTGATATAAATAATTCTCTTGGATACAGAGACAGAACCATGCTTGAAGTGCTTTATGCTACAGGATTAAGGGTTTCAGAATTAGTAAGTCTTAAATTTGAAAATTTAAATCTTGAGCTTGGTTTAATTAGGGTTTTAGGGAAGGGTTCTAAGGAAAGACTTGTTCCTCTTGGAGATTATGCCTTAAGGTTTTTAAAAACCTATTTAAAAAATGTGCGTCCCCAATTAGTAAATGAAAAAAGCAAAGACTTTGTTTTTTTAAATAGAAGGGGAGCACCTCTTACCAGACAAAGATTCTGGCAAATAATAAAAGAGTATGCCAAAAAATGCGGACTTGAGGATAAAGTTACTCCTCACGTAGTAAGGCATTCCTTTGCAACCCATCTTTTACAAGGAGGTGCAGATCTTAGAGCTTTACAAATGATGCTTGGTCATAGCAGTTTAAGTACAACCCAAATTTATACTCATCTTAATTATAAGAAACTAAAAGAGGTCTACGAAAAGCATCATCCCAGAGCTTAAGGGATAACCAAATGAAAAAAACCAAAATTGAACTTGAAGACTTTCTAAAAACTATTTTGCCTGATCAAAAACTTTTCAAATTTTTATACTTAGCCCAAGATATTTCCAAAAAAAGAGGAGAATTTTTATATTTTGCAGGAGGAGTAGTAAGAGATTATCTTCTTAAAAAGCTTTATAAAAAGAAAATACCAAAAGCTAAGGATTTAGATCTAGTATTACAGGGGAATTTAAAAAGTTTCTTAAAAGAACTTTTTGAAAAAGTAAAAGGAGAAATTCTTTTTGAGTCTCAGTTTTTAACCTATAAAGTAAAAATAAACTTAAATGGAAAAGAATTTTTGATAGATTTTATTACTGCAAGAAAAGAAGTTTATGAAGACATAGCAAAGCTTCCTAAAGTTTTTCCTGCCTCCTTTAAAGAAGACATTTTTAGAAGGGACTTTACCATAAATGCACTTATAATAGGTCTTTCTCCACCTTATGAGGGAATTTTAATTGATTTGGTTAAAGGGGAGGAAGACCTAAAAAAAGGGTTAATAAGACCTCTTCACCTTAATTCTTTTGTAGATGATCCTACAAGAATTTTTAGAGGAATTAGATATAAGGTAAGATTTGAATTTAATTTTTCTGAGGATTTTTTTCTTGCACTAAAGAAATGTTTTGAAAAAGAGGCATTAAAAAGACTTTCTGGAACAAGATTGGCAAATGAATTGAAACTTTATTTAGATAAAGAACCAGAAAAAAATTTGAAAGACCTTTTAATGACAACTTATGAGCTAAACCTTTTTGAAAAGGCAGAACTAAAAACTGATAAAAAAAATTTTAACTTTTTAATAAGCCTTTTTAAAGAATTAAAAGGAGAAATAACTGAGAAGGAAAAAGAAAAATTCTTTTTATTTGGACTTATTAATTCTCATTTTTTGGAGAGTCTTTATAGATTAGGATTTTTAGACTCAGAAGTAAAAGAATTGATAAGATACAAAGAATTTATTAAAGAAATTTTACCAAACTGGGAAAAGCTCTCTTTATGGGAAAAAATAAAAACTTTTGAAAAAATTCCTTCTACTTATCTTTTAACTTTAAGCGTTTACTTTCCTAAAATAAAAAAGGAGGTGGTAAAATTTTTTAAAGAATATAGGAAAATAAAACCTGAGCTTACAGGAGAGGAAATGATAAAACTTGGTATTAAAGAGGGAAAAGAAATAGGAGCTTTGCTTGATTTAATTAGAAAAGAAAAAATAGAGGGGAAAATAAAAGGTAAAGAGGAAGAAAAAAATTTGGTAATTCAATTTCTCTTGAAGAAATCTAAAAATTAAATTAAAATTTACCAAATAATTTAAAAAGCCACTTTTAATGAACAGTTGGATTCAAGAATTAGAAAAGCATCTTCATGAAAGTTTAAAAGATATTAAGCCTGGATACATTATCTCAGGAAAGATAATTAAAATTTCCGAAAAATTTGCTTTTGTGGATATTGGTTTAAAAAAAGAAGCCCTTTTACCTATAGAGGAAATAAAAGACAGAGTAGGAAATTTTATTTTAAGTGAAGGCGATGAAATAGAAGCTTTAGTTATTGGAAAAGATCTTCAAGAAGGGCTTTATATTTTGTCTTTTAAAAAACTAAGAGAAAAGAAATTATGGGAGGAGCTAAAGAGGGCTTATAAAGAAAAAAGACCTATTGAAGTTAAGGTTTTATCTTTAAATAAGGGGGGTTATGAAGTAGAATTTGGCTCTCTTCTAAAAGGCTTTATGCCCTTTTCTCAAGCCTTTTTTAGAGATAAACCTGAAAATTTAAAATCTCTGATTAGGGAAAAGATAAAGGTTGAAATTTTAGAAATAAAAAATGAAAGTTTTATTGTTTCAAGAAAAAAAATTCTGGAAAAAGAATATCAAGAAAAAAAAGACCTTTTAATTAAAAAGATCAAAGCTGGGGAACCAATAGAAGGAATAGTTAAAAAGAAAGTGGAGGGCGGATTTTTAATTGGAATAGAAGAAATTTTAATAGGCTATTTACCCTATAAGGAATTAGATTGGAAAAAAATTGATAATCCCTCTGAGTATTTAAAAATAGGTGAAAGAATTAAAATTAAAGCTTTAAATTATGATCCTGTTAAAGAGAAAATAAAACTTAGTATAAAAGCTCTTCTTCCTGATCCTTGGGAAAATGTCTCCCAGAAATATAAAGAAGGAGATATGGTAAAGGGAAAAGTTACTCAGATCTTTGATTTTGGAGCTTTTATTGAACTTGAGCCAGGAATAGAAGGTTTTATTCCTGCTAAAGAAATAACTTGGAATAAAAAAATTAAAATTAATGAAATACTTGAAAAAGGAGATGAGGTTTCTGCTTTAATTTTAGCCATAAAGACCCCTGAAAGAAAAATATTATTAAGTTTAAGAAAGCTTCAACCTGATCCCTGGATTTCTGCAAGCAAAAATTATCAAGTAGGAGAGATTGTAGAAGGAGTAATAGAAAAGTTTTTACCTAATGGATTGTTAATAGAGTTAACTCCAGAATTAACAGCATTTATGCCTTTAAAAGAATTTTTAAAAGATCTAAAAGCATATAAGTATAAAAAAGAGCTTAAAGAATTAGAGGGCTTTAAATTAGGAGATAAAATAAAAGGAAAAATTATTAATATTGACGAAGAAAAAAGAGGGATTCAGATTTCTTACTTAAAATATTTGGAGGATTTGGAAAATAAAGAAATAGAAGATTATAAAATAAAGGCTAAAAAAACTACTTTTATAACTTTTGGAGAACTTTTAAAGAAAAAAATTAATTAAAAAGAGGGAAAGGAATGAAAAGACCTTGGCTTGTTTACGGACTTGCCTTTATTGGAGGATTAGTTGTTTTTCTTGTTTTACTTAGCTTTTTACTTTCTTTTTTAATGTTTTTTAAAGAAAAGGATTTTGGAAAACCTCAGATTGGAGTTCTTCAGATAAAAGGGATAATCTTAGATGCAGAAGAATATCTTATGGCTATTAATGGAATGGCAAAAGATAGAGGTATTAAAGCAGTAGTAGTAAGAATAGACTCTCCTGGAGGCTCAGTTGGAGCTTCTCAGGAGATTTTTGAAGAGCTAAAAAAAATAAGAGTTAAAAAACCTGTTATAGTTTCTATGGGAAGTGTAGCAGCTTCAGGAGGTCTTTATATAGCTCTTGGAGGAACTAAAATTTTTGCCTCCCCAGGTACTGTTACAGGAAGCATTGGTGTTATTTTAGAAATACCTAATATAGAAAAACTTTTAAAAAAGATTGGAGTTGAGACAGAAACTATAAAAAGCGGTGCTTATAAAGATACTGGTTCAATTTATAGACCTTTAACTCCTGAAGAAAAAGAGTATTTAAGAGAAAAAGTGAAACTTATTCACGATCAATTTATAAAAGCTGTTTCAGAGGAAAGAAAAATTTCCATAGAAAAAGTTAAAGAATTTGCTGATGGAAGAATTTTTACCGGGGAAGAAGCTCTATCTTTAGGATTAGTGGATGAACTTGGAAATTTTTGGGATGCAGTAAATGAAGCTAAAAAGATGGCTAAAATTACTGAGGCAAAACTTGTTTTTCTGCCAAAGAAAAAAAGCTTTCTTTCTAAAATTTTAGAAGAAAAGAGCTCCTCAATTTTGGAGTCCTTCTTTCTTAAACCCTGGTATATAGCAGTAAACTAATTATGACTAAAAAAGAACTGGCTGAAAAATTAAGCTATAAATTTTCAGATATTGATAAAGAAGATCTCGAATATATTGTAGAGCTCTTTTTTGAAATTATAAAAGAGGAGTTAAAAAAGGGAAATAGAATAGAACTTAGAGATTTTGGAGTTTTTACTTTAAAAAAGACTAAGGGTACAATTTTTCAAAATCCCAAAAATAAGCAAAGGTATTATGTTAAAGAAAAATATAGAATTCTATTTAAACTTGGTAAAGAGTTCAAAAAAAGACTAAATACCCCTTTTTTAGCATCTTTAGATCTTGGAACTCAAACCTTTAGGCTTTGCCTAGGTAAAAAGATTGATGGGAACGTGCTTTTTTTAATGAAAAAAAGAGAAAATGTTAGATTAGGAGAGGGACTGGGTACAGAAGGTATAATTTCTTCTTCCGCCTTTGTCAGAGGCTTAGAAAGTTTAAAAAAATTTAGAGAAGAACTTTCTAAATACGAAGTTGAGAATTATAAGGTAATAGGGACAGAAGTTTTTAGAAAAGCAAAAAATGCCGAAGAGTTTATAGAGAGGGCTAAAAAAGAAATTGGGTTAGAAATTAAGGTAATTTCTCCTGAGGAGGAGGCAGAATTGTCGTTGAAAGGGATTATTTTAGGATTGAAAACATTGGGAATAGAAATAAAAAATTTTATTACTGTTGATGTTGGAGGAGGTTCTTCAGAAATTACCTGTACCAAAGATGGGGAAAGAAAATGGTGCAAAAGTATTGATCTTGGTGCTGTAATTTTAAAAGAAATTTTCCATTTAAGGTATCCTTTACACTTAAAAGTTTTAAAATCACTTAGAGATTATATAAAAGAAAAACTTTCTTCAATTCCAAGAGATCATCCCGAAGAAATAATTATTACAGGAGGAACAGCCTCACTTCTTGGTGGGCTTGATCTTAAACTTAATCAATATATTCCTGAAAAATTGCATGGGCATAAAATAACAAAAGAAAATTTAGAAAAATTAATAAAAAAACTTTCTAATTTTGATTTAGAAAGACTAAGAAAAGTAAGAGGAATGGAAGAAGGAAGGGAAGATATAGTACTTCCTGGATTTTTAATTTATTTAGAAATATTAGAACATTTTAAAAAAGAAAGTATGCTTCTTAATGAATATGGAATTTTGGAAGGAACTTTACTTTCTTTAATTGAGGATTATAATTTAGCAAAATTATAAAAAGATTTTAATTAAAGGGCTTACCTATGTTTGAAATTCTTTATGAAGCTTATACTTTTGATGATGTTTTGTTAGTTCCTGCCTATTCTGAAGTTTTACCAAAAGATGTTGATGTATCAACTTATGTCACTCCTAAGATTAAACTTAATATTCCCTTACTTTCTGCTGCTATGGATACTGTTACAGAAAGTAGAATGGCTATAAGTATTGCAAGAGAAGGAGGATTAGGAGTTATTCATAGGAATATGAGTATAGAAGAGCAGGTAAGAGAAGTAGAAAAGGTTAAAAAGTCTGAAAGCGGGATGATATATGATCCTATTGTAGTAAATCCAGACACACTTATAAAAGAAGTTTTAAAATTGATGGAAGAATTTAGAATCTCTGGAATACCTGTGGTTGAGGGACCTGAAAAAAAACTTGTAGGAATTGTTACCAATAGAGACCTAAGATTTGAAACTAATTTTGAAAGACCAGTGAAAGAAGTAATGACTAAAGAAAATCTTATTACTGCAAAACCTGGTATTACTTTAGATGAAGCAGTTAAGATATTGCACAAATACAAAATTGAAAAACTCTTAATTGTAGATGACAATTTCTGTTTAAAAGGTCTTATCACTATAAAAGATATAGAAAAAATTAAGAAATATCCTAATGCTTGTAAAGATGAACTTGGTAGACTAAGGGTTGGTGCAGCTATAGGGGTTGGGAAAAACAGACTTGAACATGCAGAAGCTCTTTTAAAAGCAGGTTGTGATGTGCTTTTTATTGATTCTGCGCACGGATATACTAAAAATGTTATAGAAACTATTATGGAGATAAAATATCATTTTCCTAATTGTCAGTTAGTGGCAGGAAATGTAGCAACTGCTGAAGGAGCAGAAGCACTTATTAAAGCAGGAGCAGATGGTATAAAAGTTGGTGTTGGTCCTGGTTCTATTTGCACTACAAGAGTTGTTGCAGGTGCAGGGGTTCCACAAATTACAGCTATCCATAACTGTGCTGTGGTTGCTAATAAATATGGAATACCTGTAATAGCTGATGGGGGAATAAGATTTTCAGGAGATATTACCAAAGCTATTGCTGCAGGTGCTAATGCAGTGATGATAGGAAATCTCTTTGCAGGAACTGAAGAAGCTCCTGGAGAAACTATACTCTATGAGGGAAGAACTTACAAATTTTATAGAGGGATGGGTTCTCTTTCTGCTATGTTTAAATCTGGTGGAAGAGAAAGATATAGACAAGAAGTTGAAGATATATCTAAATTTGTTCCAGAGGGAGTAGAGGGAAGAGTTCCTTATAGAGGACCTGTTTCTAATATGATTTATCAACTTGTAGGTGGGCTTAAATCAGGAATGGGATATTGTGGATGCAAAAATATTGAAGAATTAAGAAAAAAAGCAAAATTTATAAAGATAACACAAGCAGGATATAGAGAAAGTCATGTACATGATGTTAGTATTTTAAAAGAAGCACCAAACTACTGGGTGAGGGAATAAAAATGCCTTTATTTGAATGGCAAGGAAAATCAGTTACAGGAGAAATAAGAAGGGGTGTTTTAGATGCCCCTAATCAACAACTTGTTGAGGTTTATTTAAGGCGCTTAAATATAATTCCTGTTAAAATTAAGCTTAAAAAAGAAACTGCTTTTAGAATCTTTAGAAGGAAATCTGTCTCGGGAAAGGATCTTACTATATTTACTCGTCAATTTGCAGTAGTATTAGAGGCAGGGCTTCCAATTGTGAAAAGTCTTGAAGTTCTTGCAGAACAGCAGAAAAATCCATATTTTAAGAATGTCCTTAAAGAGATTAAATTAAAGGTAGAAACAGGAAGTACCTTAAGTGATGCTATGGCAGAATATCCCAAAATATTTGATAGTCTTTATGTTCATATGGTAAAATCTGGAGAATCAAGCGGAAATCTTGATGTGGTATTAAAAAGATTAGCAGGATATCTTGAAAGAATATTAAGTTTAAAGGGAAAAGTAAAACATGCTATGGTTTATCCTTCAGTGATAGTAATAGTTACTATAGCTGTAATCTCAATTATTATGCTATTTGTTATTCCTAAGTTTGCAGAAATTTATGGAAGCGCAGGACATGCCCTTCCTTTACCAACCCAAATTTTAATCAATATTAGTAAAAATTTTGGAAAAATTCTTATAGGTTTTATTATTTTATTAGCAGGACTAAGTTTAGGAATTAGATATTACCGAAATACGGAAATAGGAAGGTATAATACAGACAAATTAATTTTAAATCTTCCTCTTTTTGGGGAACTCTTTAAAAAAGCTGCTGTTTCAAGAACGGCTCGTACTCTTGCTAATCTTATCGGTGGAGGAGTTCCTTTGCTACCAGCCTTAACCATAGCAGGTGAGACTTCAGGAAATAAGGTTTTAGAAAAAGCTATGGAAGAAGTAAGAATAAATGTATCTGCAGGTCAGACTCTTGCAGATCCTATGTTTTATACAGGGGTTTTCCCTTATCTTTTGGTAGAAATGGTCAGAGTTGGAGAGCTTACTGGTAAATTAGAAGATATGTTAAATAGAGTAGCTGACTTTTTTGAAGAAGAAGTGGATAGAATGATTGGTACTTTGTCAACCCTCATAGAACCTGTGCTTATAGTATTTCTTGGAGTTGTAATAGGTAGTATTTTAGTTTCTCTATATTTACCTATTTTTAAACTTGGAGAAGTAATAGGAGGAATGAAATAATTCGTAGATAGGAAATGGGTGAATGTTCAGAATCTACAAATCTGAAAAAGGTTTGCTTGTT
This sequence comes from uncultured Thermodesulfatator sp., assembly GCA_964464535.1. Taxonomy (GTDB): domain Bacteria; phylum Desulfobacterota; class Thermodesulfobacteria; order Thermodesulfobacteriales; family Thermodesulfobacteriaceae; genus Thermodesulfobacterium. The sequence continues at coordinate 19,438 of CAYXGJ010000015.1, forward strand.
CCTGCGGATAAACTCTTACCTTATACATGGGTCTGTCTTTTTAATCCCTCAGAAGAGGAAATTTCTTATATAGAACAAAAATTTCAAATCCTCCCAGAATTTTTAAGATACCCCTTAGATGAAGAAGAAAGACCTCGTATAGAAAAAGAAGAGCAACAGATTTTAATCATATTAAGGATTCCTGATGTAGTTTCAAGAGGGCTTTTTATAAGATACGAAACTATTCCTCTTGGTATCATTTTAACTGAAGAAAACATAATTACAGTTTGTTTAAAAGATCACCCCATATTTGAAGAATTTATAGCTATTGCCAATAAAAGTAAAACTTTTGATTTAGCTAAACCAGTTTATTTTATTTTAAATTTCATTTTAGCTGTCACCTCTCTTTATATTAAACTTTTACGCCAGATTGATAAAACTCTTGAAGAATATGAAGAAGAGGTTTTTAGAGCTATTGAAAATGAAGAAATTTTAAAAATGTTAAGCATTGAAAAAACACTTACCTATTTTAATACCTCCCTTCAAGGAAATGATACAGTTCTTATTAAAATTCAAAGTGGAAGATATATTCGTTTAACAGAAGAAGAAATTGAACTTTTAGAAGATGTTCAGATCGAGAATAGACAAGCTATAGAAATGACAAAAGTTTTTCTAAATATTGTTGCAGGAACAATGGATGCCTATACCTCAATAATTAATAACAATCTTAACTTAATTATGAAATTTTTAGCAAGTATTGCTATAATCCTTTCCATCCCTACTATAATTTACAGTATGTATGGAATGAATATACCTTTACCTTTTCAGGAACTACCACCTTTTAAAAGTTCTCCTTATGCCTTTTATTTTGTTAGTTTTTTAACTTTTCTTTTATGTTTCTTTGTTTTCTTTGTTCTTCGCAAAAAAAGATATCTTTAATAGAATTTACCTAAATGGACTTTTTTGAAGCATTTTTTCTTGGTTTAATTCAAGGATTAACAGAATTTCTTCCTATTTCAAGCACAGGGCATCTTATTTTAATACAAAAAATTTTTAATACCTTTTCTTCTCTTTCCTTTGATGCTTTTATTCATCTTGGTTCATTTTTTGCGATAGTTAGTTATTTTTGGAAAGACTTAAAAGAAATCTGGGGCTACAAATGGTTTATCTTAATTTCAGCCTTGCCTGGTGCAATAGCAGGTTTAACTTTAGAGTCTATAGTAGAAAATTATTTAAGAACACCTCTTATAGTAGGTTTAGTATTGATAATTATGAGTATTCCTATGATTTTAGGAGAGATTTTAGGGAAAAAGAACTCTGAAATTAAAGATCTTAACTTTTTAAAAGCTTTTCTTATAGGTATTTTTCAGGCGCTTTCTCTTATTCCAGGGACATCAAGAAGTGGAATAACTATTTCAGCTGGGCTTTTGTTAGGACTTAAAAGAGAAGTTTCTGCTCAATACTCTTTTTTAGTAGGATCACCTCTTATTCTTGGAGCAGGAGTTTATGAAGGAATAAAACTTTTCAAATCCTCTTTCATTCCTTTTGACCTTGCTTTGGTAGGTTTTTTTTCTTCAGCTCTTTTTAGCTTTTTAGCTATAGCTTTTTTAATCCCTTTTTTAAAGCGCTATTCCCTTTATTCCTTTGTAATTTATAGAATTTTATTAGGCTTACTTATAATAATCTTTTACTTAAGGAGTGGTAAATAATGACTGAAATTAAAAACATTACTTTAGAAACAGAAGAAATTTCTATAAGAGGAGAAACCTTAAAAATTTTTCTTCCTGCAAAATTAGAAGAAATTTTTCAAGGAGACCCCTTTTTAGAAGTAGAAAAATTTCCTTTTTGGGCAAAAATTTGGGAGGCAAGTCTTGTTCTTGCTGATTATGTGGCAACCCTTGAGTCTCCAAAAAAAATTTTAGAACTCGGAGCAGGGCTTGGAGTTCCAAGTCTTGTTGCTGCAAAGTTTGGACATGATGTTCTTGCTACAGATTATGAAACCCTCCCTCTTGAATTTATAAAACTTTCAGCTAAAGAAAATAATTTAACTGTTAAAACAAAAATCTTAGATTGGAGAAATCCCGATCTTTCTCAAAAATTTGATCTAATAATAGGTTCAGAAATAGTTTTTAGAAAAAGCCTTTTTGATCCATTAATCGAACTTTTTAAAAATTATCTTGAAGATGAAGGAGAGATAGTTTTATCCCATCCCTCTGAAAGAAAAAGAGCTTTAATTCCTTTTTTGTATGAAGCACAAAAATACTTTAAAGTTTTAACAAGTATTAGAAGACTTAAAAGTAAGGATGAGACTGTGGAAATTATTTTAAATAAACTTTTAAAAATTAAATGAAGGTTTTATCTGCTCTTAAGCATGCAAAGGAAGTTCTTTCAAAAATAGAAGATAAAGAATATGCAAAATGGGAAGCCCTTCTTATTCTTTCTCATCTTTTAAAGGTACCACCCCTTAATGTTTATCTATATCTTGATAAAGAAATTCCTCAAAAAAGCTTTTTAAAGATTCTTGAGGAAAGGAAAAAGAAAAAGCCTTTACCCTATATTTTGAAAACTACCTATTTTTGGGGAAGAAAATTTTATATAGAAGAGGGGGTTTTAATTCCCAGACAGGATACAGAGGTTTTAGTCTCAGCCTTTTTAAAATTACCTTTAGAAAAGGGGAAAATTCTTGAACTTGGAGTTGGAGCAGGTGCAATTTCTGTTACTCTTCTTCTTGAAAGAAAAAAATTAAAAGTTTTTGCTTTAGATATAAATTCTAAGGCTTTAAAAATAACTAAGAAAAATGCTAAAACCTATAAAGTAGAAAAAAGACTATTTTTAATTAAAGGAGACTGGTTTAGCCCAATTTCAGAAAAGCCCCTTTTTAACGCTATAGTCTCAAATCCACCTTATATTTCTTTTGAAGAGTGGGAAACTTTGGAGGAAGAGGTAAAACTTTATGAACCAAAAGAAGCTCTTGTCTCAGGAAAAAAAGGCACTGAATTTCAGGAAAAACTTTTAAAATTTTCTGACAAATATCTTTTAAAAGGTGGTTTTTTAATTTTTGAAATAGGATATAATCAGGGAAAGGCAATAAGGGAACTTTTAGATTTTTATAAATGGGATTACAAAATTTATAAAGATTTAAAAGATTATGAAAGGGTAGTTGTTGCATGGAAAGAAAATATATAATTAAAGGTGGAAAGCCTTTAAAGGGTGAAATAGAGGTAAGTGGAGCAAAAAATGCTTCTTTACCTGCAATTTGTGCAACTCTTTTAGCTCCTGGGACTTATAAACTTAAAAATGTTCCTAAGGTTAGAGATGTTTTCAATATGTTAAAGATTATGGAATCTCTTGGGGCAAATTATGAGTTTAAAAAAGATTATGTAGAAATAAACACAGAAAAAGTTGAAAGAGTTTTTATCCCCTATGAACTTGCAAGTCAGATGAGAGCTTCCATTTTATTCCTTGGTGCTCTGGTTGGAGGTTTTAAATCTGCTATTGTTCCTTTACCTGGTGGATGTGCTATAGGGAAAAGACCTGTTGATTTTCATATAAAGGGGATTTCTCAATTAGGAGCTGAGATAAATTTAGAAAAGGGTAATTTAGTTGTTTCTGCTAAAAAACTTAAGGGCACTCAAATAGTTTTAGATTTTCCTTCAGTTACAGCTACAGAAAATTTAATGATGGCAGCATGCCTTGCAGAGGGAGAAACTATTATTAAAAATTCAGCCAAAGAACCAGAAGTTATTTTCCTTGGAGAAATGTTAAAGAAAATGGGAGCAGAAATTAAGGGACTTGGAGAAGATGCTATTTATATTAAAGGGAGAAAGAAACTTAAGCCTGTAAATATAGAAATTATTCCTGATAGAATTGAAGCTGGAACTTATCTTGTTTTAAGTGCCCTAATGGAAGAAAATAAGGTAATAGTAAAAAATATTAAAAAGGAACATTTAAAAACCCCTATCCTTAAACTTGAAGAAATTGGAATAACTTTAGAGGAAGTTGGTAAAGATGCTGTCAGAGTAAAGAGGGGGAAAATTCTAAATCCTATAAAAATAATTACTGCTCCCTATCCTGGTTTTCCTACAGATTTACAGCCCTTTTTTACCATACTTTTAACCCAAGCTGAGGGAATATCCTTTGTAACTGAAAATATTTTTGAAAATAGATTTCTTTATGTATATGAATTAAAAAGGATGGGTGCAGAAATAGAAGTAGAAAATAGAACAGCTATAATAAAAGGTCCTACCTCTTTAATGGGTTCTCCTGTTAAGGCAACAGATTTGAGAGCAGGAGCAGCTCTTGTTTTAGCAGGTCTTGTGGCTGAAAATACAACCACTGTCTATAATGTAGAGTTTATAGAAAGAGGATACGAAAATTTTGTGGAGAAGCTTCTTTCCCTTGGAGCAGATATAAAAGTAGAAGAAGATGAAAGTTAAAAATTTAAGAGAAATTTTAAAACAAGAACCAGCTACCAATCTTTTGGCAAATGCTTTTCAAAAAAATAGACTTTCCCATGCTTATCTTTTTACTGGTCCAAAAGGAGTGGGGAAAGAAACTACAGCTTGGGCTTTTTTATTTCATCTTTTTTGCGAGAAAGATAAAGAAAATCCCTGCGGAGAATGTAAAGCCTGTAAAAAAATAGAAAAAGAAATACACCCTGATATACGCATTCTTTATCCTGAAAAGAAAGAAATTACTATTGGGCAGATTAGAGAAACTATATATTTTTTAAGATATAGACCCTTAGAGGCTGAATACAAAATTATTTTTATAAAAGAAGCAGATAAAATAAATTTAGAGGCAGGAAATGCCTTACTTAAGTCTTTAGAGGAGCCTCCTCCTTATGCAATTTTTATTTTAATTTCTGAAAACTTTAGCAAACTTTTACCCACTATAGTTTCCCGTTCCCAAATTGTTAGATTTAGAAGCCTTCCTACTGAGGTTATAAAAGAATTTTTAAAAAAGAGATTTCTTTTTGAAGAAAAAGTGGCAGAAACCCTTGCTGAAATATCCTTTGGAAGCATTGGAAAGGCTATTACTATTGCTGAAAAGGGGATTTTAGAGGAGCTTAATAGTTTTGTAAAAGCAGGTTTTTCAAATAGTTCTTTAAAAAGGTTTAAAGTAGCTGAAAGATTTTCAAGTTTTTTACCAGAAGTTCTTGATGAATTTTTTTATGTTTTAAGCATTTGGGTTTTAAGATCCTATCTTAAGGAAAAAATAGGTTATCCTTATCCTCAGGCTTTTCCTGAAGAGACCTTTAAAGGTGATCCCTATTTAGCTATAAGAGCTATTTATGAGGTAAAAAACGCCTTTGAATTTTATGTAAATCCAGAGCTTGCTTTTTATCATCTTCTAAACACCCTTTTTACCACTTCGTAAGTTGCATTTTTTAGTTGCATAATTTAGATGTTGGGATATTTTTAATTTTAAGTTAAAAAATAAAAGGAGGAAAATTTTTATGAGAAAGAAAGCCTTTACTGTAACAGAACTTTTGATTGCACTTGCCATTATGGCTATAATGGCAGCAATTGTTATTTCAGTTTATAGAGGGTATGTGAAAAAGGCAGCTCGTTCAGCTCTTCAGACTGATACAAGAAATTGCATAACCTGTGTTTCAGCAGAATTAGCAAGAATTGCCTTAACAGGTGGAAGTCCTAATTTTTCTAATTGTACAAACCGTATCTCCCGTTATACACAAAGTTGT
>CAYXGJ010000016.1:0-23324 GCA_964464535.1 uncultured Thermodesulfatator sp.
AATGCTTTTTAATGCTCTTTTTAAACTCTCTCCCTTAGCAAGTAAATTAAGAAACGCCCTTAAATTTCTTCCTCCCCTTGCTATTAAGGCTTGAATAAAAGCAGATTTTGGTGATTCTATCTTTAAATTCTTTTTAATAAATCTTTCTTTTTTCAGCTCTGTTAAATTTAAAAAGTTCAAAATTGTTCAGATATAAGTCCTATATCTTGAAGAAAGTTTTTCCATAAAGTTTTTTCATATTTCAATTGGTCAATTCTTACGAGATATCTTCTCTCTCGAATTTTCCCCATATAAGGAAGTTCTTCTCCTACCTCAATAGGTTCATATTCACTTGTTTTGAAATAGCCACAGATAAAACCTTTCAGTTCTGTTTGTATCTCTTCACATTTAAAATTACATATTCTGTTTTTTATATTTTTTAAATAATCTCTAAAGAGAGTATCATAAGTAGGAATTCTACCTTCAACAAAATTAATAAGCCTTTTAAATCCACAGACTTCAATAAAAAATTGTAAAATTGGTTGTTGTGGTACAGAACATTTAACCATAATGCCATAATCATAACCCATGTCCGCTTCTGCCCATATACCAGCTAAGGTTGGTGTTGATTTTATACTTATTTTTTTCTTCGCATTTATAATATCATTTTTGTGCCTTTCAAGTTGAATAGATATTCTCCAATCTAATTCTATTTTAACTCCTGGAAAATTTTGCTCTAAGAATTTTTTTAGCATAACCTCACCTAATTTCCCGACAAACTGATCTACTAAAATAGATTCAAATGTTCTCCTTCTTTCTCTAAATGCTTTCGCAGTTATTGTTGCTCTTGTTCCCCCAGAAAACATTTGATAAGTTATTTCAATACAAAATATTAGTAACCTAAGTATATCCTCATCATCTATCTTCAATACCATAGTATTAGGCAAAAGCTTTCTATAAACCCATTCAGAAATTTTGTCTTCATTAATAAATAATTTTCTCCTTTCAGAAAAAAGGATATTAAAATCATTACTTCTACAAGCAGAAAGTAACAGATCACTTAATTCTTCAAAATTAAAACGAATATTATGAGTATTTTGAATATTTTCTATCTGGATCTTGATGAAATCAATTAGAGTTTCTCTAAATTTATATGGAGATTTTAATATCTGTTTTGATATTTTAATCATGTTATATTTTTCTTTTTAAAATAATTAAATGTTCTGTTTTTATTCTGCTATCTTCTTTTTTTGAGGCTGGATTTATTTTTGATTCAAACATAACTCTAGATACAATTTTATCTACAAATGTAATTTCATGCTTCCATCCAAATTTTGTCAAATGTTGAATAATTATTTCATCTATTGGTATAGGTGTTGTTCTTATTTTAGCTGGACCTACAAAAATACACATATAATCTGTTACTTTTTCTCCAAGTTTTTGAAAAATCTTTAAAATACTAAAAAAATACCTATCATATAAAATCTTAAGATGTTTTTCCTCTATCTTTTCCCTAAATTCATAATATTTTTCTGAATATATCTTAATCTCTTCAACATCTCTATAGGGTATTTCCTTTTTGCTTAATTCTTTTATGTAATTTTCATCACATCCAAGCCAAAAAAGCTCTAATTTAGTTGATCTTATATATTCTTGTGCTTGTAAATAAGGAGGCGAAGTTATTAAAATGTTTACTTCACTTTCGAGTTCAACTTCTAACGCATCGATACCCACTTTTACTTCACAATCTACATCTTTGGGACTTAATTTGTTATATTCCCAAATTTTTTTTTGAAGCTTAATTATTTCTTTTTCAAGCATATTATAAAATTCTCTTTCCCAATTACTTTTTAAAAGTTTTTCTATTTTTTCTTTTGAATATTTCGATCTATAAAGTTTATGAACCTTCTCATCACTGTAGGAAAAATATTTTGTTACATTAATCAGAGGAATTAAAAGAATATATTTAAGTGAATCTGGTAATGAATGAACATATCCCCAAGCTTTAGAAAGGACAGAGATAAATTCTTCAGGGAACCAATAGTTTAAGTTGGACCATTTTGGAATAAAAACTATTTCGGAGTTTTTTATCTCTTTTATCAACTTGAAAAGATTTACTTTAAAATTTTTCATTGTAGCTGTGTTGTGAATTAGTTCCAATATAGGATTTAAGTCCCACAGCTCATAATTATAACCGTAAACTCTTGACACAATCCCAACAGTACCATAACCAGCAAAGGGATCAAAAATTTTCATACCAGGTTTAGCATAATTTTTAAGAATGAAAGCAATTACTTGAGGAATAAATTTGGCTGGATATTTATAAATAGCAAAAGTTCCATAAGTTGTAGATGGAATTTCAGATATGGAATTTCTAAAAAGTATAGTAACTTTTTTATTTTGATTAAGCAAAGATGACTTTATTTTGTTATCTTCTTGGTTTAAAAAATTAAAAAATATTAATTGTTTAGATGACTCTTTATTTAACATTTCTATAATATAACATAACTTTAAAATTTAAAATCTCAAATTAAAATTTGAAAAACTCTTCTTAACAGGCTCCACAAAGTTTACATTTTTTAATATTACAAGAAGATGTAAATTCTAATTTTAAAGCTCTCTGCCACTCCCTCCAAAGGTACTCCTTCTTAACCCCTATATCAATTTTATCCCAAGGAAAAACTGTCTCTAAGGAATTTTTAGGAGATAAAGCATCTTCAATATTGGGAATGCTTTTTAATGCTCTTTTTAAACTCTCTCCCTTAGCAAGTAAATTAAGAAACTCCTTTAATCTTTTGTCTCCCCTTGCTATTAAGACTTGAATAAAAGCGGATTTCGGTGATTCTATCTTTAAATTTTTAATATAATAGAGTTCTCTTTTAATAAAGCTTTCTCTCTCTTTAAGCTCCTTTAAATCTAAAAAATTAGCCCACTGAAAGGGTGTATGGGGTTTGGGAACAAAAAAAGAAAAGGTAAAAGAAAAATTTAGCTTATATTTCCTCCCTAACAATTTTTTTATAAACCAAACAGTTTCTTTTAAATCTTCAAAGTTTTCCAAAGGTAAACCAAGCATAAAATAAAATTTAACCTTTTTTAACCCTTTTTCTTGAAATTTACTTAATGCCCAAAAAATTTCTTCTTCTATCAAATTTTTGTTAATAACTTTTTTTAATTTAAAAGATGCTGTCTCTGGAGCAACAGCAATACTTTTTGTTCCTTTTAAAAGCTCTAAAAATTCATTACTTAATGCATCTATTCTTAAAGACGAAAAGGTAAGGATGCAACCTTTTTTTAAAAGCTTATTACCAAGCATAATAATTTCTTTTTTATTTGCGAACTCAAGCCCTATTAATCCAACTTTTGAGTTATCAGGAATCTCTTCTAATGCTTCATTTAAGAGGTCTTCTGAATAATTTCTTGGAGGTCTATAGAGAAACCCTGCAGCACAAAACCTACAAGCTCTTCCACACCCCTTAGAAACTTCTATTAAATAAGTATTAGAAAATTCAGCCTTTTTACTAATAATTTTTGAATAAATAATTTTTTTTGGCTTTTTACTTTTAGCTACTTTTATTTCTTTTTTATCCTTAAAGGGAGCATAAACAAATGGAAAAGTGTTTAATTTTTCAAGAAATCTCTTTTTATCTTTAAAATAATTTAAAATTATAGGAATTATTTTTTCTTCTATTTCTTCCCATTCCCCTAATAAAAAGGCATCAATAAAAGGCGAAAGGGGTTCAGGATTTAGCCAGGTAGCAACCCCTCCTGCCAAGACAATCTTTTTTCTTCTAAGAGGTTCTAAATCTATTTCTCCTAATCTTAATATTTTCAAAATATTTATATAATCAACTTCAAAGGAAATGGAAAAAATTATAAGATCAAAATCTTTTAATGGTCTATTACTTTCTATGGATCTAAGAATAGTTTCTTTTTCAGGTAAAAATACTCTTTCACAAACTATTTCTTCATATTTATTTAACCTTTCATAGATATATAAAAATCCCAAATTTGACATGCCTACATGATAATAATTAGGGAAGACAAGAGCAATAGAAACTTTGTTTCTCCATTTCTTTTTAATATAATTTTTTTCAAATTTTAAATAATCCATAAGTCCTTATACTTGCAAGGTTTTCTTTTTGATTATAAAATAATTTCAAATTTTAAACAAATTTAAAGTTCTATTTTATGGAAAAGAAATTTTTAATAATTGCTGGTCCTTGTGTATTAGAAGATTTTGATACAGCTTTCCATATTGCCCAAGTTTTAAAAGAATTAGTTCAAAAATATGATTTTGATTACGTTTTTAAATCTTCTTTTGATAAAGCTAATAGAACTTCTCTTTTTTCCTATAGAGGACCAGGTTTGGAAAAAGGACTTTCTTGGTTAGAAGATATCAAGAAAAAAGCTGAAGTAAAAGTTACCACCGATGTTCACGAGACATGGCAAGTGAAACCCGTTTCTGAAGTTGTAGATATTATTCAAATACCTGCTTTTCTTTGTAGACAAACAGATCTCGTAGTAACTGCTTCTCAAACAGGGAAAATCATTAATATCAAAAAAGGACAATTTATGTCTCCATGGGATATGAAATATATCTTACAAAAAGCTCAAGCTTTTAATCCAAAAGAAGTTCTTCTTACTGAAAGAGGACACTCTTTTGGATACAGAAATTTGATAGTTGATTTTAGATCTATTCCCATTATGAAAAGTTTTGGAGTAAGAGTTATTTTTGATGCCACCCACAGTGTTCAATTACCTGGGGCAGGAGAAGGAAAATCTGGAGGAGAAAGAGAATTTATCCCTTATCTTATTAGAGCTGCAGTTGCAGTAGGAACTGATGGTATATTCATGGAAGTTCATCCAGAACCTGATAAAGCACTTTGTGATGGACCAAATTCTTTACCTTTGCTAGAGGTTGAAAAAATTTTACAACAAATAAAAGATTTAAGAAGCATAGTAGAAAAATATGGAATATCCTGAAGAGGTCTTAAAAAAAGCAAGTAAAATAAAGTTTCTTCTTCTCGATGTAGATGGAGTTCTTACAGATGGAAAAATAATTATAGATAGCCAGAATAATGAAATTAAAAATTTTAATGTGCTTGATGGAATGGGAATTAAGCTTTTACAAAAAATTGGTGTCGAAATAGGAATTATTTCAAGTAGATTTTCCTTAGTAATAGAGCATAGAGCAAAAGAACTTGGTATTGAAATTTTAATTCAAAGAGAACTTAAAAAACTTGATGCTTACGAAAAACTTTTAAAAGAAAAAAATCTCAAAGATGAAGAAGTTGCTTATGTTGGAGACGATTGGGTAGATTTACCTATTCTAAAAAGGGTTGGACTTGCCATCGGGGTCCCTAATGCCTGGTATCCTGTTAATGAATATGTAGATTATGTAACCAAACATCCTGGAGGAGAAGGAGCAGTAAGAGAAGTTTGTGACCTTATTCTAAAAGCAAAGGGAAAATGGGGAAATTTATTAAACTCTTATTTAGTATAATTATTTTCATTTTTCAATTCTTCTATTATGCTTTTTCCTTTCAAATTGTCTCTCATGAGTTTGAATATGCTTTATATAAAAAAAATCAGCTTATTTGGAGTTTTAAAATAAAAAATTTTTTCCAAAAAGAAACTGGAGATTTTGAGGGTAAGAATATTTATCTTATAAACAAAGAAAAGGGGTTAGAAATCTGGGCAAACAAAGGTTTTTATCAAAAAGAGGAAAATAAATTCATACTTCAAGAAAATGTCCATCTTGTTACTTCTTCCTATGGAGAAGTTTATACTCAAAAACTAATATTTTATCCTAAAAAAAATCTTATTTTTACAGATGAAGAAGTTATATTAATAAAAAAGGGCTTAATTATAAGAGGCAAAGGACTTATATATGAAATTGAAACAGGAAACTTTAAAGTTGAAAGAAAAGCAAAGGTTAAGTGGAAAATTTAGTTATGGCTATTAATAAGGAAAAAATTCTTCTTTTAGCTTATGAAAAGGCAAAGGGGCATAGAAAAAGAGTAAAAGAAAGGTTTTTAAAAAAGGGACCAGAAACTTTTACTGATGAAGATCTTTTAGAACTTCTTCTTATGTTAAATCTTCCTTTTAAAGATACAAGAAAATTAGCAAGAGAACTTTTAAATCATTATAAAACCCTGGATAATGTGCTTGATGCCCCTTTAGAAGAATTATCAAAATTTAAAGGACTTAAAGAAAAAGGAACCCTGCCTTTAAAAGTAGTAAAAGAAGTTGCCAGAAGATATTTAAAAACTAAAGCTTTAAAAACCGAATATCTTAAATCACCAGAAGAGGTTTATAATTATTTAAAATATGAAATGCAAAATCTTTCAAGAGAAACTTTAAAAACTATTTTTTTAGATACAAAATCAAAAGTTCTTGGTATAGAAACTCTTTTTGAGGGAACTATAACAGAAAGTGCCATCTACCCAAGAGAAATTTTCGGAAAAGCCCTTGAAAAAAAAGCTGTTTTTTTAATACTTGTACATAACCATCCATCAGGAGATGTAACTCCCTCTAAGGAAGACCTTAAACTAACTAAAAATTTAATTTTAGCTGGTCTTCTTTTACAATGTAAAATTATTGACCACATCATTATAGGAAAAAATGGATATTTCAGTATGGCAGAAAAAGGTATTATAGAAAATCTGGAAAAAGAAATACTGGGTATTTTGAAATGAAAATTAAAATAGCAAAAAAAGCTGGATTTTGTATGGGGGTTAGAAGAGCTGTAAATCTTGTTTTAGAAGCTTTAAATAAAAAAAAATATCTCATTTATACTTACGGACCACTTATTCATAATCCCCAAACCTTAGAACTCTTAAACAAACTTGGAGTTAAAATCATAAAAGATTTCAAAAATGATTTACCTTCTGGAATTTGTATTATAAGGGCTCATGGAATCCCACCTCAAGAAAAAGAAAAACTCTCTAAGAAACATGAAATTCTTGATGGAACTTGTCCAAGAGTTTTAAAAGTTCAAGCACTTGCCAAAAAAGCTATTTCAGAAGGAAAAGAAGTAGTAATTATTGGGGATAAAGAACACGCAGAAATAAAAGGTATCCTCGGTTACTGCCAGAATAAAGGATATGTAGTTAGCTCCTTTGAAGACCTTAAAAAATTGCCTGAACTTAAAAATTATGTAATTCTCTCTCAAACCACTCAAGATGAAAAAATTTTCAAAACACTCTCTCAGGCTATTCTTGAAAATTATCCCAAGGGAGAAATTATAAATACTATTTGTAAAGCAACTGAAGTAAGACAAAATGAAGTAAGAAATTTAAGTAAAATATCTTCTTCCATTATAGTTATTGGAGGAAAATTTAGTGCTAATACCAATAGACTTGCCGAGATTGCTAAAAAAGAAGGAAAAAAAGTATATCTCATAGAAAAACCAGAAGAAATTCCTTTAGAAGAAATTAAAAAAGAAGAAGTAATTGGTATAACAGCTGGTGCCTCAACTCCTAATTGGCTAATTAATGAAGTAGTAGATTTTTTAAAATCTCATACTTCTAAATTTTATCTTTTTTTAAAAATCTTTTCTTTTTTTTCCTTTCTTCATTCTTTTAATTTAGTCTTTCTTTTTTGGGGATTTCTTAATTTTACACACTTTTTAAATCCAAAAAGTCCATTTTTATTATTATCTCTTTTTTCTTTTTTAATGTTAAAATATAACCTTGAAAATTTAAAAAACTTAAAATCCTTTGAGTTTTATTACTCTATTAAAGCTAATTTTATAAAAAAATATGAAAAATTAATTAAATTTTTATTACTCTTTTTTTCTCTTTCTTGTATAATAAGTAGCATTTTATATTATCCAAAAGTTTTAGCTCTATTTTTAATTTTATTAATCTTAAATCAGGCTTTATTTAGAAGTATTTTCCATTTTATTATAGAACCTCTTATTTTTATTGGATTTATCTTGTTTTTTTACCCTTTCTTTAACCTTTTATTTTTCCTAATTTTTTTACAAATTTTATTTATTTTAACCTTTTTACACCTCTATTTTGAATCTGTTTATTCTCAAACAGATGGCTTTTTACCTTCTAATTTTCTATTTTCCTTTTTTGGCTATAAAGAGGAAAAGCTCTTTAAATTAATGCTATTTCTTATTTTTTTAGGTGCTATCTTTATTTTACCCTTAATCTACATAAATAAATTTTTTATTACTCTTTTATTCTTATGGATTCTTGCTTACAAACTTTATATTTTTTCTAAAAATAGACCCCTTGGGCAAATAGTTTATTTAGAAAATCTATCTTTTCTATTACCTTTTACTTTTAATTTATTAAGTATAATTTTAAGCTATGTTTGATGAAAAAGATTTAATTTTTATGAAAGAAGCTTTAGCCGAGGCTGAACTTGCTTTTAAAGAAGAGGAAGTCCCTGTAGGGGCAGTAATTGTAAGTCCTGATGGGAAAATAATTGGGAAGGGAAGAAATCAGATAATAAAACTTAATGATCCTACAGCTCATGCGGAAATTTTAGCTATAAAAGAAGCTTGTAAAAACTTAGGAAATTTTAGACTTTTAGGTTGTAAAATTTATGTAACCCTTGAGCCTTGTCCTATGTGTGCCTATGCTTTAATCCTGGCAAGAATTGAAGAACTAATCTTTGCAACAAGGGATGAAAAAGGAGGAGCTTGCGGAAGCATATATAATATTACCCAAGATTTAAGATTAAACCACAGAATAAAAATAAGAGAAGGCTTACTAAAAGAGGAGGCTCAAAATTTATTAAAAAATTTTTTTAAACTAAGAAGATAAACTATTCTCAAAAAACTTCTACTCTATTTTTCCCTCTTTGTTTTGCTTTATACATAGCCTTGTCTGCTTTTTCAATAGCTGTTAAAAAATCTCCTTGAGGTTCATAAATTGATAATCCTATACTAACAGTAATTTTAAACTTAGGATCTTCTTTATTAAATTTAATGTTTTCTATTTTTCTTCTTAAGCGTTCCGCTAAAATTTTACCTTCTTCTAAATTACATCTATAAGCTATAATCAAAAATTCTTCTCCTCCATATCTTATAACTTCATCTGTAATTTTAACATTTTTCCTTAAAGTTTGAGAAAGTTTTTTTAAAACTTTATCTCCTATTACATGACCAAAGGTATCATTTATATCTTTAAAATTATCTATATCTACCATTAAAATGGTTGCAGGTCCACTTATTTTTTTTATTTTGGTTTTTATTATATTTAAATAAGCTCTATTATTAACTTCTGTTAGGGGATCTATAAAAATTAATTCGGGAAAATTTTTAGCAATATCTCTTATACTTAAAATTCCTACAAGTTTGTTCTTTTGTTTAACTACGGGTAAATGGCTTATATTAAATTTCTTCATTAAAGAAAGTGCTTCTAAATATGAATCATTAGGAGAAACGGTTATTAATGAATTTTTATCTTTATTTAATTCTTTTAATGCCTCTAAAATAGAATCAGTAAACAAATTTAAAAAACATATCCTGCTTAAGTCTCTTAAAGTAACAATCTGATAAGGTTCTTTCTTTTGATCAACAATTATAACACTTCCAATTTCATTATCTCTAAATATATTGATTAAATCTTTTAAACTATTTTGCAAAGTAAGAGTAATTGGATTTGATTTCATTATGTCTTTAACTTTCATCTGCCTTAACCTTGAGGTCTTCTAAAAATTACTTTTAAAGATAATTTTTTATTAAACACTTTTTTAAATTTTGCAATATATTAATTAAATTTTCAACTTCTTGACAGAATAAAGAGAAGTTTTAAAGTTTTTAAGAGTGGAGGAGTGCCCGAGTGGACGAAGGGGGCCGACTCGAAATCGGCTAAGGGAGATATTCCTCCCTTCGGGGGTTCGAATCCCTCCTCCTCCGCATAAAAACCTTTTGAAAAAAAATCTTGAAAAAACTTAAACATACTAGAGAGGACATTCTTAAACTTTTAAAAACAAACAAAATTATCTCTGGTGAGAAAATAGCTAAAATCCTTGGTATTTCAAGAACTGCTGTCTGGAAACATATAAAAAATTTAAAAAGAAAAGGATATCTAATTGAGACAATACCTAAGGGCTACATTTTAATAAATAATGCTGATTTATTAAATGAAGAAGAGTTAGCTCATCTTCCTTACAAAGTCTATTATTATAAAGAAGTTACCTCAACCATGGATATTGCAAAAAAAATAGCTGAAAAAGGAGAAGAAGCTCTTGTAATTGCTGAAACTCAAACTAAGGGTAAGGGAAGATTGGGAAGATTTTGGTATTCTCCAAAAGGTGGAATATGGATGAGTCTTGTTATTAAACCAACTTTTTCTTTAAAAGAAGCCTATCTTCTTACTTATGTAGCAGCCTTAGCCACAGCTTTAGCTATTGAAAGGGTAGCAGGAATAAGAGTTTATTTAAAATGGCCTAATGATATTATTTATAAAGAAAATGACGAAGAAAAAAAGCTTGCAGGAATATTACTAGAAGTAAAAGCTGAGATTGATAAAATAAATTATGCTATTATAGGGATAGGAATAAATGTAAACAATGAAATTAGCTCCTTTGTCCCAGAAGCTATATCCTTAAAAGAAATCCTTAAAAAAGAACTTAAAAGAAAGGATATAATTAAAGAGCTAATAAAGAATTTTAAAGATTTATTAGAAATGGAAAGCATTAAAATTTTAAATTTATGGAAAGACAAAAGTTTAACTTTAGGCAGAAAAGTAAAAATTATTCATCCTGAGGGAGAAAAAATAGGTTTTGCTTTAAATATTTCTGATGATGGAGCACTTCTTTTAAAAACTGAAGACACAAAAATCTTAAAAATTTATTCTGGAGACTGTATCCATTTAAGATTTTCTTTTTAAACCTTAATGCCCTACTTTAAAAATGCCAATAGCAGCAAGAGCTAAGATTAAAATTTCTAATAAAGTAAGAATTGTATAAGCAGTATCTTTTTTCTTTATAAAAATGGGTAAAATTCTAATATAACACAAAATGGTTAAACCTCCTAAAAAGGCAATAGGAATATAGTTTAAATAATCACTTTTATTTATATTTTTTAGCCATCCCCATCCTATAGGAAGCCCGGTTTTTTCTATAAATTCATGTGCTCTTAATTTCCAAAGATTAGGCAATTCATTTATAGGAATTTGATTGGGAAGAAGTCCTAAAAGATAGATTATAAATGTTATTATAAGAGCAAGCAGTCCCACTTTCATTCCTATATCAAGAAGGTTAGCATAAGCCATTTGCTCTTCTTTTACATATTTATTTTGGGTCATTTTTTCTACCTCCTCGTTAAATTTTATACCCAAATACCTAAACCTTTAAGTAAAGCCCTTACTCCTGCGAAACCAAGAACTATAATTACAATCCATCTTACAATTTTAGGCTTTGTAATAGCAAGTATTTTAACCCCCACTATTGAACCAAGCATTATCCCTACAACACCTGGAACAACTATCATGGGAAGAACAGCTCCACTATTTAAATATACCCATGCAGCAGATGTATCAGTAATAGAAAGCAAAAATTTACTCGAAGCAACTGCTACTTTAATTGGTGCACCAAGAACAAGATTTAAAACAGGAACATTAGCCCATCCAGCTCCAAGTCCAAAAAGTCCTGCAATAATTCCAATTAAAATAAATAATCCAAATCCTATAGGTGTCCTATGAATTTTCCATTCAACCTCTTTTCCTATAGAGGGATCATAAAATATACCACTAATTTTAAAAGCTTGAGAAAGGGCATCTGGTTCCTTAACTTCTGGAAATTCTGCTTTTTTTGCCGTAGCCATTACAATAACAATAAAAATTATAGTAGCTCCTAAAAGAATTTGAACTATATTAGAAGGAAGTTTTAATCCTATTAAAGCTCCTATTATAGCACAAGTTG
This sequence comes from uncultured Thermodesulfatator sp., assembly GCA_964464535.1. GTDB lineage: Bacteria > Desulfobacterota > Thermodesulfobacteria > Thermodesulfobacteriales > Thermodesulfobacteriaceae > Thermodesulfobacterium. The sequence goes on from CAYXGJ010000016.1 coordinate 11,869, forward strand.
AAGCAATAAGAGCTACAGGAATAGAAAGTCTTAAATCTGCAAATCCTTGCCTTAAAAGCCCAGGACCTGCTGCTAATGCACCAGTTAAAGCTACAAAAAGACCAGCTCCTCTTACAAAGTCAATATGAAAAGGGAAAAAACTACTCACTAAAGGAACAAAAAGAACACCACCTCCTACACCAGCCAAAACAGCTAAAATCCCCAAAACAAAAGTAAAAATAAATAAAGCTAAAGGCCAAAACCACCAAGGAAGTGACTGAGAACTTCCCTCAACTTGTTGAGTTGCCTCTGTTACCTCTGCAAAAGATAAAGAATAAAATAATAATAAAATTATACTTAAACCAAAAATCCACCAAATACCTTTTTTAAAATTTTGCATAGCTCCCTCCCCCTATCTTAAAAAATCTTGATATCAAAAATACATTCTTTTCTCTAAAAAGTCAAAATTAAATTTATATAAATTACTTCAATTTTAAATAAATTTACCCTTTATAAAAAAATTTTTAAATTTTAAAATATAATTTCATCAATTTTCTTTATTTTTTATAATTAAATCTCTCTAAAGGAAAAGTTTAAAAATTTGATAGTAATTTAAAACTCTAAACTTTTAGAAATCAATACTGGAGTAGAAGTAAAGGTAAGAACCTTTTCTGCAACACTTCCCATAAGTAATCTTTTCATTCCTGTTTTTCCGTGAGAACCTATTACCACAGTTTCTATCCCTTTCTCTTTAATAAAAGACAAAATTTTCTCTCCCGGATCACCCTCTTTTATATCAGCCTCTACCTTCTTACATAAATTTTCAGTAAATTTTTGTGCTCTCTCTAAAATATTTTTAGCTTTATTATAAACTCTTTCTCTTAAATCAGGATATTCTGTAGAAATTTCTATAGGGATATCAACTACTGACAAAATTAAAAGTTCTGAAGAAAAGGTTTGTGCTATTTTACAGGCCTTTTTCAAAGCAATTTCACTATAAATGGAACCATCTATTGGAACCAATATTTTGTGAAAAGATAAGTTAGAACCTTCAGGAATTACAAGAATATCAACAGAAGAATGTCCTATAGTTCTTGCTATATTTACTCCTAATAGTTTCCCCATTAAACCTAAATCTTTTTTCCTTCCAAGAACTATTAAATCACAATTTTCACTTAAAGCAGTGTCTACAATTTTAGTAAATGGATCACCCTCTTCTAAAACAGTTTTTACAATAACTTTTTCCTGATCACCTATCTCTTTAGCTTTCTTTAAAACCTCCTCAAAAGGTTTATAAAATTTCCCCCAAATATCTTTAAAAGCAAGTAGATATAAATCTCCCTCATAAAATTCTTCATAAAAAGGAACCACAGATAAAACAATAATTGGTTTAACATCTTCTTTAACATATTTAATTATTTCTTTAAAAGCATGTAAACCAGAAGGTTCTAATCCACAAGCAACTAATATTTTCCCATAAAGTTGAAAAACCTTCATTTTTTTATTCCTCCTATAATTTATAATTTAATAATTCAAAAATACATTCTTTTCTCTAAAAAGTCAAAATTAAATTTGCCCTAATTGGTTTAATTTTAAATAAATTTATCCTTTATAAAAAAAATTTAAAATTTCAAATTTTATTTTCGTCAAATTTTTTTATTTTTCTTTATTTTTTATATTAAAATCTCTTTAAAGAAGAAAGAGAAAAATGATAGGAATTAACTTGAAGTATAAGAAAAGTAATATAAGATACTTAGTAGAGTTGAATTTGAGTAAAAATTAAAAACTAATTAGAGGAGAAGATGTCTGAAAATAAAATTATAATTTTAGGTATCGGAAATATTCTTCTTTCTGATGAGGGAGTGGGAGTTAAAGTAATACAAGACCTTTCTGCTTGTTATAATTTCCCAGAAAATGTAGAATTAGTTGATGGAGGAGTGGGAGGCTTCTATCTTTTAACTTACATAGAATCTGCTAAAAAACTTCTTGTTATAGATGCTATTTCAGGAGGAAAACCTCCAGGAACAGTTTATAAATTTAAAGGTGAAGATATTCCTTATCAAGTAATAGAAAAAATCTCTATTCATGAGTTAAGTTTTTCTGATATTTTAAGCCTTGCTAAATTAAGAGATAAATATCCAGAAGAATTGGTTATTATTGGAATTGAACCTTATTCCCTAGAGTTAAAAATTGGGCTTTCAGAAGTAATAGAAAAAAATTATGATAAACTTTTAAATGAAGTTTTAGCTCAACTTAAAGAATGGGGAATTAAACCAATTCCAAAGTTTTAAGAAACATTTCTTCACCTGAGAGTATTTGAGTATTAAAGGATTTACAAAAAGGGCAAATAAGATTCCATCTTTCTTTCACTACCTCTTTACCACAATCTAAGCATTTTATTCTTAGATCTTCTAATTCTATAATTATTTCAGCTTCCTCAAGAGGGCTATCTTTTTTAAAAAAATCTAAGGCTGTCTTTAGTAAATCTGGTTCAACTCCTGAAAATTTACCTATAAGAAAAACCGCTTTAGTAACTTTTTTACCTGGATAATCTCTTAAGATATCTTCTACAGTTTTAAGTATATTTTGAACAATAAAGTATTCGTGCATTTTAGCAAATTCTGGGGAAAAGTTCTCCTGTAGTATTTTCAAGAACACGCTCTATTCCGTAAAGAGTTTTTAAAATCACTTGAGGAAAGGAACTTTTTTCTAAAACTTTTCCTATAATTTGTGCAGAACTTCCTGAGGGATGATTTTTTAAAATCTCTAAAACTTTTTGAGCAAATTTTTCTGGAACTGCAAGAACTATTCTTCCTTCACAGGGAAGATGATAGGGTTCAAATCCAAGAGCTTCACAAAAAGCTTTTACTTGAGGTTTTACAGGAATAAGAGTTTCTTCAACCATTATATTTACTTGAGAACTATAAGCCCATTCATAAAGAGTAGCAGCAAGTCCTCCTCTTGTGGGATCTCTCATGGCATGAATTTCTATTTTTGAATTAAAAAGTTCTTCTGCTAAAGGCAAAAGACTTTCGCAATCACTTTTTAGCTCTATGTCAAATTTAATTCCCTCTCTTTCTGCTAAAATACATGCTCCATGATCTCCAATTGAACCAGAAACTATAATAATATCTCCTGGCTTTAAATTTGCGCAAGAAATCCCTTTATAAACAATTTTTCCTATTCCTGAAGTGGTAATAAATATTCCATCAACTTCTTTTTTAGGGACTATTTTTGTATCTCCAGCTACTATAAAAATTTTATTTTTCTCAGCTTCTTCTTTTATGCTTTCAAGGATTTTTTCAAAATCTTCCATCAAAAAACCTTCTTCAATTATAAAACTAACTGTTAAATAAAGTGGTTTTGCCCCCACTACTACAAGATCATTTATAGTGCCAGTTACAGCAAGTTTACCAATATCACCACCTTTAAAAAATATAGGCTTTACCGTAAAACCATCTATAGTAAAAGCAAATTCTGAAAAACTATCAGTTAATATAGCAGAATCTTCAAGCTGATTAAGAATGGGATTAGAAAAATATTTTAGAATATATTCTTTTATAAGAAAGTATGTTTCCTCTCCGCCTCCACCATGAGAAAGAAGAAGTTTATCAATTTTCATAGGCTTTGCCTAAAAGTTAAGGTTTTTACGATATTCATTAAATTTATCTTCCAAAAATTTAATCCAGTTCTCAAAGCCTACCCCATCTTTTGCAGAAAGAGCTATTATATGAGCCTTTGGATTTATTTTCTTTATATCCTCTTTTACTTTATCTAAATTAAAATCAAAATAGGGTAATAAATCAATTTTAGTAATTAATACTAAATCTGAAACTTTAAAAATAAGGGGATATTTTTCTGGCTTATCTTCTCCTTCAGGAACAGAAAGAAGGGTTACATTGAGGTGAGTACCTAAATCATAATTAGCAGGACAAATAAGGTTCCCTATATTTTCTACAAAAAGGATATCTATTTCATCAAGAGGTAAACGATGCATAGCTTTATGAATTAAAGAAGCATCAAGATGACAGGCACTTCCTGTAGTTATTTGATAAACAGGAATCCCCTTTTTTCTTATCCTTTCTGCATCCCTCTCAGTTTCTAAATCTCCCTCTATTACTCCTAAACGATATTTTTCTTTTAAAGAATCAATTGTTTTTTCTAAAAGAGTAGTTTTCCCTGCTCCAGGAGCACTCATAAGATTTATAGCATAAATTTTATGTTCCTCAAAATGTTCTCTATTATGCATAGCCTGAAATTTGTTATATTTTAAAATGTCTTCAAAAACCTCTAATGCCTTTTTATCAGAATTTTCAGTAACCCCGCACCCACATTCTTTACACATATTCCTCTCCTTTTAATTTTTAACTTCTCAAATATAATATATTTCTAAAATTTTTTAAAGCAATTTTTATAACTCCTTTATAACTATCAAAAATGATTTAAAAATTTCTAAAAAATTTTAAAAAAGATTTAAAAAATTAAAAAAACTAAAATTATTCCTTTACAGGTCTATTTAATCAAAATTTTTTTAATTTTAATTTGCTTTAAATAAATTTGACCATTTAAACAAATTTCTATAAAAATATTTTGTATTTTTTTAACTAAAGTGGAGGCATAAGAATGAAAAAGAAATTATTAGGATTACTTTGGATTGGAATTTTTTGTTTTTCTTTAAAGGCTAATGCTGTTCAAATTAAAATAAGTGAAGATACTTTTGCAGATTTGCAGGCACAAATAAGGGTTTTTTATTTAAATTTAGATAAGGGGGGTTATGGTTTTGCACCTACAAATATTATGAATCAATATAAAGATTATAGACAACATCATTTTCAAGTTTATAAATATAGGCTTGGTGCAAAAGGACAAATAGGTAAATTAATAAGTTTTTATGGAAATTTGGACAGTAATGATAATGAAGAATACCAGACTATGCTTTGGGAAGGGGCTATTTATCTTAATTTTCGCCCTGAGTTTATAATAGGTGCTGGTAAAATAAGAGTTCCTTTTAGCAGACATAATTTTGTAGGACGTCATAATAGTCCTGTTATGTCAAGTGATGGAGATTATTTTTTAGCCAATCAATTTAAAGAGGCCTTGAAACCTGTCAATCCTTATGAAGGTGGATATAGAGGAACCCAAGCTTATAAAAGAACAGATATGGGGATGATGGTCAAAGGTTCTATAAAAGATGGTTTAATAAAATACTTTGTAGGAATTTTTAGTGAAGATAGATCCGAAAATAACAAAGTTTGGAGTCTTTCTGGAGGTTTTGGAAAAGCCCAAACCACAGGTATTCAAAAATCTTTTAAAAATTTTGAATACGATGTAAGACTTGAATTTACCCCAACTTTTTGGGGATTTAAACAAGAACCCAATGCTTTTGACCCTTCCTCAAGAGTATATCAAACCTATGGAGGAACCTTTGATACTATGACTTTTGGGATAGGATATCACCATGAAACACACTTAGAAAATGCTGATATTACTAAATATGGAGCATCTTCTCTCACAAGAAAGGCTTATGCAGTTGATTTTGCCTTTGAAAAAAGGTTTTATAAAAAATACCTTATAGGAGCTGAGCTCGGATATATATATTTCAAAGATACCCATTTTTATGAAAAAGTAACTAACATATATAAAAAGGGAGATGCTTGGACATGGTATGGGGAGGCTCATTTAATATATGATGAAAAAATTGGAATTGGTTATTCAGGGATTGGATTTAGATATGAATATGTAGAGGTAGATGGGAATTTTCAAAATGAAAAAAATCTTGTTTATGAAAGATATGGAGCCTGTTTAAGCTATTATCCCATAAAAGGTAAAAAGGGTATAGATGTAACTAATAGAATTGGAATTGGTTTTGATTATGTAAAGGCTCAAGATGCCCTAAAAGCTTATATAAAAAATAAAAATTGGGATCCTACAAATTTTACTTGGTATGTAGGTATTTATGTAAATTTTTAAGATTTAGTTCTTTCTATAAAGGCATAAGCATTATGAGCATGAATAGATTCAAAATTTTCTGCTTCAACAGAAAACCAAATAACTTCTGGATGCTCTAAAAGCTTTTTTGCAACTTCTCTTACTATATCCTCTACAAATTTAGGATTTTCATAGGCATGTTCGGTAACAAATTTTTCATCTGGTCTTTTTAAAAGGGAATAAACTGGACTCGAGGCAGAAGTCTCAGCAATTTCAATTAGCTCCTCTAACCAAATAAATTTCTTAAACCTTACTTTAATAGTTACTTTCCCCCTTTGATTATGAGCAGAATATTTACTTATACTTTTAGAACAGGGACAAAGGGTCATAATTGGGACCTCTACTCCTACTATTAAATCTCTTTTTCTTTTTAAATAAGAAGCCGATATAAATGCCTGATACTCCATAAGAGAAGCTATTCCACTTACAGGTGCTTTTTTTTCTAAAAAATAAGGAAAATACATTTCTATATGAGCAGACTTTGAAGAAAGTTTTTTCCTTAGTCTTTTTAAAAGCTTTATTACATTTTTCATATGAATCTCGCCTCCAAATTCATTTAAAACTTCAATAAATCTACTCATATGAGTACCTTTAAACTTTGCAGGAAGATCTACATAAAGGTTAATTTCTGCAACTGTATGCTGAACCCCTTTCTCTCTATCAAGAACTTTCACAGGATATTTAAATCCTTTTATTCCTACCTTATCTAAGGAAATCTTATTTTCTGGAACTAAACTTTGTATATCCTCAAGCTTCATAGTTTAATTTTAACTCTTTTTTGAAAATATCCGAATATTATAAAATGATAATAAATTTTAAATATTTACTTTAAATATTTATTTAAAATTATATTTTGACTTTTAAACAGTTAAGGTTTAAATTTTAAAAATGGATATTGAATTAAGAATCTGCAGTTGTCAAAGGGAGAAATTAAATCTTTGGGAAAAATTTTCTGAAAACTTAAAAAATTTATTAAAGAAAGAAATAAAGCTAAGTGTTTTTGAAAAATTCCCTCAAGATTTAGATGATGTAGATTTATTTTTTATCTCACCCTCTCTTTCTTTACACTTAATTGAAAAAGACTATATACCTATTGCTAAATTTAAAAATCAATTTGATCATTATTTAGCCTTATCTAATAAACCCTTTTCAGAACTTAAAAAAGAAGAAAAAATTAAAATTATTACTGTTAATCGTGCCATTTTTTATGTTCTTCTATTTTATTTGGTTTTACAATTTGATTTTGATTTTTCAAAAATCCGAGTAATCTTTAAAGATTCCCCCGAAGAAGTTGAAGCTGAAATTCTTAATAGCGAAGGTGATTTATATATACTTTCAGAAATAAGAGCAAAAGCCTACTTAGATAAATTCCTTTATATAGAGTATTTTCCTTTTAGCCTTTCTCATTATTTTATGCTTTCTTCTAAAAATCCCCTTTTTAACGAAATAAAAACTTCCTTATTTTCTATAGATAAAAATATCATAAAAGCTCTTGGTTTTGAAGAAATAGAAGAAATAAATATATGGGAAGAAAATTTAATTAAATTTTTATCTTCTATAAATAAAATCTTTCCTCAGCTAATAGAAAAAAGCACTATTTTAGATACCTTTTTAAATGCTCCCTTTTTTGGTATTGCCATATATCATAAAACTTTTCTTTATGTAAATCCTTATTTTTGTGAATTATTAGGATATTCTTTTGAAGAATTACAAAAATTAGCTCCTTGGGAGGTTCTTTATTATGAAGAAGATAAAGAAAGAATCAAAAAGGTTGTAGAAAGAAGGTTAAAAGGAGACTATTTCTTTTCTCCTTACCTTCCAGTAGCATTAAAAGCAAAAGATGGAAGAAAAATAGAAACCCTTATATTTGCCTCAACTATTTTTTATCAAAATAAATACTGTGGATTTGTTGTAGGAGTTGATATAAGTGAGCTTAAAAAATTACAAAAATTTTTAGATCTTTTAAGAAAAATTAACCAAATACTTATACACTGCAGTTTTGAGGAAGAGATTTATAAAAATATTTTACTTATCTTATATGAGTCTTTAGAACTAAAAGCAGTATGGATAAGTGATAAAAATGGAAAGCTTCTTTATTCTTATCCAGAAGACTTTAGACCTTCTAAAACCTTAATAGTTACTACAACTGAAAAAACGCCCCTTTTTCAAAAGATTAATTCCTATTCCCTTGTTATTATTCCCCTTATAAAAGATGAAAATATTATAGCTTTTTTAAATCTCCTTTCTTTTGAGAAAGGCTTCTTTTCAAAAGATATTTTACCTTTATTAACTGAGCTCCAAGAAGATTTAAATTTTGCCTTAAAAAAAGTAGAATTAATTGAGAAAGATTTAACCTTAGGTAAGCTTGCAGAAAAAGCAGAAGAACTAACTATAATAGCTAATGAAAAAGGAAAAATTGAATACATCAATCCTATAGGTGAGGAAATTCTTGGATTTAAAAAGGATGAATTATCTGAAAAAAACTGCTTTAAACTTCTTTTTATACCAGAAGAAATAATAAAGCAAAAAATAGATACTACAAGATTTGTCATTTATCACACACCGGATAAATTTAGAGTAATATTAGAATTGAAAATCTCTTTTATTAAATTGCCTACCAAAACTAAGGTAATAATTGTAGGAAGAGACTTAACAAAGGAATTAGAGTTTGAAAAGGAAAGAGAAGCTCTTCAATATCAAGACTTTTTGACTGGTCTCCCAAATGCGCAAGGATTTCAAAAAAAATTAACAGATCTTTTAAATATTCTCGATAAACCTTCTCTCCTTATTTTAATAGATTTTTATAGATTTTCTTATATAAATCATTTTTATGGATATGAGGTAGGAAACTATTGTTTACAGGAATTGGCAAAAAAACTTCAAAATGTTGTAAAAGATAGAGGATTTTTAGGAAGAACCGGAGGAGATGAATTTTGTCTTTTTATTATGGATATTACAAAAGAGGGAATATATGAATGGATAAAAATGTTAGAAAATGTTTTAAAAGACCCCATTTCTTATGGAGATAAGATTATTTCCTTAGATTGGAATATGGGAATTGTATTATTCCCACAAGATGGAAATACTGTTGATGAATTAAGGAAAAAAGTCAATTTAGCTTTAGTTAAAGCAAAAGAAAAAGGTCCTTCTAATATAGAAATTTATAATACTGAAATAGAAAGGAAAATAGAAAAAGATTTTAAAACAGAATTTCTTATTAAAACCGCCTTTAAAAAGGATCTTTTTGTTTTTTATTATCAGCCCTATTTTGAAACAGAAACTTTAAAATTAGCTGGAGCCGAGGCTCTGGTAAGAATAAAGAAGAATAAAGAATTAATCTTGCCTTCCGAATTTATAAACTTTCTTGAAAATAGCCCTTATTTACAAAATTTTGAGGTTTTATGTTTAAAGGAAAACATAGAGAAAATTAAAAAATGGAAAATACCTATTTCTATAAATATATCCTCTCAAAGTTTTAACTCTACACATTTTTTAAATCTTTTAGCCCATTTTAAAGAGATTCTCTCGCAATATCCTTACTTTTTAGAAATAGAAATTACAGAACACACCTTAGCAAAACACATAGATATGGCTAAAGAAATAATAGAAACTTTTAAATCTTTAAAGACAAGAGTTTCCTTAGATGATTTTGGTACAGGTTTTTCCTCTTTAAATTACTTAAAAAATTTTCCCATTGATACTATTAAAATTGACCTTTCTTTTACAAGAGATTTAGTTAAAGATGTTAAAACCTATTATATTGTAGAAAGTATAATTAATCTTTCCCATTCTCTAAATATAAAAACTTTAGCTGAAGGAGTGGAAACTGAAGAACAACTTAAGCTTCTTAAAAAATTAAAATGTGATTATGTTCAAGGGTATCTTTTAGCAAAACCCATGCCAGAAAAGGAAATAGAAAAACTTCTTAAATAAGCTTATTATTTGTAAGGAATTTCTATTAAAACTTCTAAGCCTCCCTGAGGAGGAAGATTAAACCTAAGTTTTCCTCCGTGGGCAGATAATATTTTCTTAGTAAGAAAAAGCCCAAAACCTAATCCCTTTTCAGCGCTTGATTTAAAAAAAGGCATTCCCAAAAAAGGAAGTTCTTCATAAGATACTCCAGGTCCTGTATCCCTTATAAGAATATTTATCCATTCGTTTTCCCTTCGGTAAACCTTTAAAAATACTTTTCCCCTAGGTGGAGAAAATTTAATAGCATTTTCTAAGGGATTTAAAATAGCTTGCATTAACCATTCTTTATCACCCTCTATTTCTATACCTTCTGGGATATCTACTTCTAAATCTACATTTTTATCTTTAAAAAGTGGAGTCACCCAAAAAATCACTTCTTCTATAGTTTCTTTTAAAGAAAATTTTTCTTTCTTTATTTTCAAATCTTTAACTAAATATTCTAAGGATGAAAAAAGTTTATAAATTAAATTTTCAACCTTTTCTAAAGAATTTTTTAAAGCTTCAAAATCTTTTAAAGGATCTTCAAAGAAATTACTTTTCTTTAGTTTTTCTTCCAATTTTTCTGCATAATTTTTTACCATAGTAAAGGGAGTTTTTAGTTCATGAGAAAGATAGGCTAATGCTATTTCATAACTTCTTTTTAAAACTTTCTCTTCCTTTTTATCTATTAAGAAATAAGCTATCACTTCTGAAGAAAGAAAGAACACTTGAGGATCCCAATAAGAATTTTTTAAAAACCCTTCAATATTATTTTTTTTCTTACCTCTGAGATCTCCTAAAATCTCAAGAGCCTTTTTGTTTTGCCATTTTATTTCATCTTTTTCAATTATAAAAAGAGGAAAGGGATAATTGAAGAAAAAATCTATCCAAAAATTAAGCTCTTTTTCTAAAAAACTTTTTTCTTTTTTAATTTTTGAAAATTTTTTAAAAAGTAAAGTAAAGATGATTAAAGAAGATATTATTAAAAAGATAGTTAAAAAAGAGAAAAATTCCATTTTATATCTGAACTAAACGGTATCCAAAACCTCTTACAGTTTCTATAATTTTTCCATATTTACCAAGCTTAGTTCTTAATCTACAAATATAAGCATCTAAAACCCTTGAATAATATTCCTTTTCTACAGGCCAAATTATTCTAATAAGCTCTTCTCTGGTAACAATTCTTTCTGAATTTTCTATTAAGGTTTCTAAAATCTTATATTCTGTAGGTGTAAGAGGAAGAGGTTTTTCTTCAAGTAAAATAACCTTTTTTTTCTTATCCACTTTAAGGGGACCATAATTTAAAATTTTTTCTGGTTCTAAATTTCTTTTTAAAATTTTATTAGCCCTTATTATAACTTCTCTTAAACTAAATGGCTTAACTACATAATCATCTGCTCCCAATTCTAACCCTAAAATTCTGTCAAGCTCTGCTCCTCTGGCTGAAATTATAATTACTGGTAAATTTTTAAATTTAAGGGTTGAACGAAGATATTTTAAAAGTTCTAATCCATCACCATCTGGAAGAATAAGATCAA
>CAYXGJ010000017.1:0-22818 GCA_964464535.1 uncultured Thermodesulfatator sp.
ATGAGGCTTTTTCCTCTCAAATTTAGCCTTAGCCATTTCCTTTCCTCCTAAAAATATAATCTAAAATATAATTATAATCTATTTTTTATTTTTTATTAAGCCCACGACCGGATTCGAACCGGTGACCACTTCCTTACCAAGGAAGTGCTCTACCTCCTGAGCTACGTGGGCTTAATTATCAACTCTCAAAGCGGGCGACGGGACTCGAACCCGCAACCCTCAGCTTGGAAGGCTGATGCTCTACCATTGAGCTACGCCCGCATTATTAAATAATTTAAAATGGAGGGGGGAGGATTTGAACCTCCGAAGGCGAAAGCCACCGGGTTTACAGCCCGGCCCCTTTGGCCGCTCGGGTACCCCTCCAATTTTTTATTAAAATTAACTTAAATTAAAATTTTGTCAAGAGAAAGCTTAAGTGAGATCAAGACATTTTCTGACTTATATCCTTAAAATATAAATCAAATATAACTGCTGTAGTTCTAAAAGCAAGATGGGCAAATTTTGAATAAGCTACACTTAAGAATAAAATAAATACAAACACTAAATGGGCAATATAAATTAAAGATGTAAGCGATCTTATAGTAGAAATATTACGAAAGATTTCAATACCAAATCCAGTTAAACCTACCAGTAAAATTAGATATACCAAAAAACTATCAGGATAAATGGTTCTTACACTTTTTTCTCTTTCAGCCTTTGATCTTCCCAAAATGATACTAATAATCCCATAAAGAAGCATAAGCCCTCCAATATTTCCCAACCATTTAATAGGGTGAAGAAGAGGATTCCAAGGTGTATGAAATCCTAAAATATCTGCCATAACAAAAACAATAGCTGTAGTTAAAGCTAAAAGAATAAAAGCCCAAAGAAGAACTTTATGAGGTAAAGTTCTCCATTTATTAGCTTCACACTTTTCAAATCTGGTATGATTTAAAATTTCTCCAATAGCAGAAATTAAATAAGTCTTAAGTATGGTCCACATACTATATCTATAAGCTTGAGGGATTTTGTATGTCTCCAAATAGGTATTCCACATTTTACTAATTGCTGAAAATAAAATAATAATCACAAAAGCTGCTAAAGGTAAAAATATTAAATCTATCATCAAAACTCTTGCAGGAAGGTGAAGGAACCAAATTTCATAAGAGGGGCCCCCGTAAGGAAAAGAATCAGCATCAAAAAAATTAGGAACACCTCCAAAAGTAACAATTGTAGCAATTAAAATAAAAAAGAGAGCTATTAATATAAGAATAGGAAATCCCCAAGCATTGTTATAAAAGGTATGTAAAAATTTAAAAGGTGTAGCTTCTTTAGTAACAGAAAGTCTTAAGGCTGCCATAACTTCACCAGGATTAGCTCCTCTTGGGCAGTATTTACTACAGTCTCCACAGTTATGACATAACCAGATAGCTGGATCATTTAGCAATTTTTCTTTAAATCCCCATTGAGCTAAAATCATCTGTTTTCTTGGAAAAGGTGCTTCATCAGGAGATAAAGGACAAATGGTAGAACAGGTAGCACATTGGTAACATTTCTTTAATGTATCCCCACCTAAGCTTTGTATTTCTTTAATCGAGCTTAAATCTAAATCAACTTTTATAATTTCATTAGCCATAGCATCCTCCTTTACCAACCTTTAAATGGATTTTCTTCAAATCCTTTTATCTCTTCATTAAATTCGTTCATCTTTTTAACTACTTCTTCTATTTCATCAATAGCTACAGTATGTAGAGTAACCCTTTCTGGTTCTAAAGCGAGCTGTTGTAAAGTTTCAGCAACATTTTCCATACGTCTATTAGCTAATTCACTTCCTTTAATGAAATGGCACTGATAATTTTCACCATATTTACATCCTAATAAAAGAATTCCATCATAACCCTTACTCATGGCATCTTTTACAAAAGAAACATTAACTGCTCCTAAACATCTAACAGGGATTATTCTAAAAGTAACAGGTATGCTTTTCTTTTGAAAAGCCGCCATATCTAAAGCCGGTAAAGCATCATTTTCACAGACAAAAGCCATAAGCCTATAAAGTCCATAACCTTGTTCTGGCATCTCTGTAGCTCTTATCATATTTCCAACCATTTCAATAGAGTAATCTTTAAAATTAATGATTCTCTGAGGACAAGCACCAAAACAGGTCCCACAACGTCTGCACCTTGTAATATTTGGTAAAGGATTACCTTTTTCGTCTTCATTTAAAGCACCAAAAGGACACTCTTCAGTACATCTTTTACACTGAGTACACATTTTAAGATCAAATTCTGGATAGGCAAAATCCCAAGTTCTTGGATGAACTGCATGTCCTTCTTCAATAGCAACAAGGCTTTGAATTGCCTTAAGAGCTGCTCCACGTGCATCTTCTATTGCTTGTGCTATAGTCATAGGTTGATGAATTGCACCTGCAGCGTAAATACCAGTTCTTCTTGTTTCATAGGGGAAACAGATATAATTAGAATCTGCATATCCATAAAAGAGTTCAAGTTCATCGGTAGGTAGTCCTGGACCTTGTCTATATTCTAAATTAAGAATAGGTCCTTCAGCTGTTACAGGAACCATTCCTATAGCAAGAACAACTAAATCAACATTTATTTCCAATTTTTCTCCCAAGAGTGTTTCTTCAATTATTACTTTTACTTTTCCATCTTCTCCTTCAGAAACCTCAACCACTTTACCCTTAGTTAAAAAAACACCTGGATCATCTTGTAAAGTTTTATAAAAGTTTTCATAAATTCCCATTGTTCTCATATGATCATAAATTATAAATGCCTTAGCATCAGGATCTACTTCTCTAATATATTTAGCCTGTTTAAGAGAAGCTAAACAACAATATCCTGAACAATAGAGAAGATGATTTTCATCCCTTTGCCCAGCACACTGAATAAAAAGGACACTTTTAATAGGCGCTCCATCAGATGGTCTTACAAATTTCCCCTCTTTAGCCATTTCCTCAAATTGAACATTAGTAACTACATTTTTAATATTTCCATATCCTAAAAAGCCAAGCTTACTTGCATCGTAGGGTTTAAATCCAGCTGCTAATACAATAGCACCTATTTTAACCTCCTCTTCTTTCCCATCTACATTAATTTTTACATTAAATAGCCCAGGCATTCCTGCAATATTTGCAACAGTTGCCTTTTTATAAACTTTTATTTTTTCATTATTTTCTACCTGAGAAATAAGTTCATTTACTATAGGTGGAACAATATTTTTAAAGGGGTGTTTTACCTCACAGTGACCTTTCATCTTAGCAACAAATCCACCAAGTTCTTTTTCTTTTTCAACTAAAACTACATCATAACCAGCATTAGCAGCCTCTAAAGCTGCTGTTAATCCCGCCACCCCTCCACCAATAACAAGTATTGTTTTAGAGATCTCCTCTTCTGTTTTAAATGATTCAGGAAGTTTATAAACTTGAAGTTTTGCAACCCCCATTTTTACATAATCCTTTGCTAAAGCCATAAGCTCATTTTTAAAGGGAACCCCCTCTATATAATCAATAGTATCTTCTAAAATTTCTCCTCCTTCTCCTAATAAGAATCTACTCCAAACTATTCCCTCCCTTAAATTAACTCTTTCTACTGCCACATTTTCAAAACTAAAAACATCATAATTAACTCTTGAAGAACAAGCACAAATAGAAACAGCATCAAGTCCATCTTCTTTAATTTTTTCTTCAATAAAAGCTTTACCTTCCTTTGAACAGAGAAATTCTTTACTATATACTGCAGTTGCTCCCTGATCACGAGCAGCATTTTCTAATTCTACAATATCTAAACGTTTACCAATATCACAAGAAGTGCATACAAATACACCTATCTTTTCCATTTCTTTTACCCCCTTAATATAGTTTGAATAGCTTTCAAAGCTGCACCAGTTGCTGTTTCATTAGAAGTCATAACATCAAGAGGCATTTTAGCACATCCACAAGCAATTATTCCATTTTCTGAAATTACAAAACCATTTTCATCAACTTCAAGTCCTTTAATATTTATTCCTGCTATACTTGGTTGCATACCAACTGCAAGAACAACTAAATTAACTTTTTCATGTATTTTTTTACCTGAAAGTATATCTTCTGCTGTTACTATTAAATCCTTAGTTTCAGGATCTTCTTCAATTTTAGCTACTTTCCCCTTAATAAAAGTAATCCTGGCTTCATTTTGTGCTCTTCTTAAAAATTTTTCATATCTTCCGGGTGTTCTTATATCTATATAGAAAATTAAAGCCTCAGCTTCAGGGTCTTGTTCAGCTAGATATAAACTCTGCTTAAGAGAGGCTAAACAACAAATATAGGAACAGTAGGGTAAATGATTTTCATCCCGGGAACCAGCACATTGAACAAAAGCAACTTTCTTAGGAAAACTCTGGTCTGAAGGTCTTAAAATTTTTCCTCCAGTTGGCCCCCAAGGTGAAGCAAGTCTTTCCATCTGCATATTGGTTATGACATTTACATACTTACCATAACCCAAATTATCAAGTTTCGTAGCATCATAAGGTTTCCAACCAGTTGCCCATATAATAGCTCCTGCTTCAAACTCTAAGGTTTCTTCTTTCATATCTGGATCTATAGCATTATACTTACAGGCAGATATTATTCTTTCTAAATCTCCAGGAGCTAAAGCTTCTTTATCAAGGATATATTTCATAGGAAATGCCATAGGATGAGGTAAATAAATAGCCTTTGTTTTTCTTAATCCAAAATCAAATTCACTTACTCTTTCACCTTCACAAACCTTTTCACATTCTCCACAAGCTGTGCAATTATCATTTACATATCTTGGCTTAATAATTACCTTTACCTTATAATTACCTTTTTCGCCAGAAATTTCAGTAATTTCTGCCATAGTATAAACTTTAATTCTGGGATTAGTTTTAATTCTTCTGTAATTAATCTCTAAACCACAGTTAGGAGGGCAAAGTTTTGGAAAATAATATCTCAATTGAGCAACTCTTCCACCTAAACTTGGCTCCTTTTCAATTAAAATAACTTCTGCTCCAACTTCAGCAGCTTCAACCGCTGCTGTTACACCACTAATTCCTCCTCCCACTACTAATATAGGCTTTTTCATAATTACCTCCTAAGAATTTTTTTCAAGATAAATCCCCTTTACTCTTTAGGAGATTTATCTTGAAAAAATAATAAAAGAGGGGGCTTTTAAGCCCCCTCTTTTATTTTACTCTAATTTTATGGTCCAAGTGGGTCAGGAATAATCTGAATATAAGGATAAGTTTCTAAAGTCCACTCTTTAGTTTCAGTATTATAGGAAGAAAGAGTAAAGCATCTCCAATTTGCATCATCAATATTGGGGAAGTCTGTTCTATAGAAGTATCCAGGATAACGGGTTTCTTCACGGAAGAGAATGTGTATAAGGTGAGCTTCAGCTGTCCATACACGATGTCTATTTTCATAAGCTCTCATAAGCTCATGAAGGTCTCTTGCAGCTGTAAGTTCCATATCTTCTTTAAGCATTTTAATGAGTTCAAGGCCTCTTTCAAGCATAACTTTATTAGTTTTATAGAAAGTAGATGTACCAGCAACATATTCATCCATAAGCTTCATAAGTCTATCCTGAATTTGACGAGGTAGTAAATAATTTGGATTAATTTCATAAGCAGTAGTTGCATTCTTAAATTCCTCAAATCTATACCAAGGACCATAGATCTCTTTCTTTAATTCTTCAGGACTTTCCTTAGGAGTTGGTTTATAATCTTTATGATCTAAACAGAATTTTACCATAGCTTTAGCAGCAATTCTTCCTTCCACATGAGAACCAGAAGAAAATTTATGTCCAGATGCTCCTACACAATCTCCTGCACAGAAAAGTCCTTTTACTGTAGTCATTCTGTTATAAAGTCCAATTTCTCTCCAAGGAGCTTTATATTCTTCAGGAACCCAATCTTCATCAGGTCCACAGCACCAAGCACCAGCACATCCAGCATGAGATCCTAAAAGATAAGGTTCTGAGGGCATAATTTCAGAAGGAACTTTTTCAGGTTCAATATTTAAGCAAGCCCAAAGTGCAGCCTGAGTTATACACATATCAAGGAAGTCTTCCCAAGCTTCAGCAATAAGGTGTTTAAACTCTTTCTTATCCATTTTTTCAGCAGCTTCCTGAAGTGCCCATTCAGTATGCATATAGATTGGTCCACGCCCAGCTTCCATCTCAATAAGCATAGCATGGTTTCTTAAACAAGTTCCAACAACTGATGCTTCACTGTAAGGAGCAAATTTCTTTAATTCATCTTTATTTTTTTCCACATAATCTTCCCCATAGGCATTAGTTGCTCTTGCTTTAAAGAGTAAGAACCATGCTCCAACTGGACCATAACCATCTTTGAAACGAGCAGGGATAAATCTATTTTCCATAAGAACAAGTTTTGCTCCAGTCTGAGCACACATTGCATATCCTGTTCCTGCGTTCCATACAGGATACCAAGCACGTCCTTTTCCTTCACCAACTGATCTTGGACGAAATACATTAACTGCTCCACCAGTAGCAAGTAACGTGGCATTTGATTTAATAATGTAAATTTTATTTTCTCTTACAGAAAATCCTACTGCTCCAGCACAACGATTGGGCTCATTAGCATCAAGAAGAGGTCTTACAATAAAACATCTTTCAATGAATTCTGCCTTATCATAACCAGCAAGAGCATTCTTTGCTGCTTCCGCAACAATTACCTTATAAGACTCACCATTTATCATAATCTGCCAACGACCAGAACGAACAGGTTGAGCACCAGCTTTGAGAGTAAGCCCTTTAGCCTTTGCTTCTGCTCCATCTAAAGTTTTTCCAGTTTGAGGATCCTTTTTCCAAATTGGAAGACCCCATTCTTCAAAACAATGAACTGTATCATCTACATGACGCCCAACATCAAAAACAAGATCTTCACGAACAATACCCATTAAGTCACAACGAACCATTCTTACATAGTCATCAGGTGTATTTTCCCCAATATAGGTATTAATTGCAGAAAGACCCATAGCTACTGCACCAGATCTTTCCATAGCAGCCTTATCACAAAGAATAATTCTTAATCCATTTGGTCTTGCCCATTTTACAGCTTCTACTGCAGCACCACAAGCTGCCATTCCACCACCAACTATCAAAATATCAGTTTCTTTTTCTACAATTTCTGGTTCTGCACATTCTAAACCAGGATTATAAGACCAAATCTTAGGCATAGTTAACACCTCCTTTCAATTTTTTTTAAAATTTTTAAGCTGTTTTAATTTTCATAGTTTTACCAAGCGCACCAACTTCAAATTTTTTATTTACTACAGCAGCAGGTTTGGCAGGCTCTTTTCCCTCAGCAGCTTGAGTAAAAAGCTGATTAGTATTAATTAAAGCTGGATCAGGATCAGGTTTCCCTACTGAAGGATCAGCAGAACCTTCAGGAGTAGTTCTTGTAGGATACTTAAATCTTATAATAACACCGTTTCTAAACTTAATAGTCCACATGATATCAACTGTTCCACGCATGGGCTGACAGGTTCCATGAAGAGGTGCAAAATCTGCATAATGTCTTACAGAGATTGCTCCTTGGGGACAACTTTTTACACAACTATAACATTCCCAGCACTGATCAGGCTCTTGATTGTAAGCTTTCATTGCTTCAGGATCAAGGATCATAAGATCATTAGGACAAATGTACATACATACTGTTTTGTCCCCACCTTTACAACCATCACATTTTTCAGGATTTACATAACTTGGCATATTAACACCCCCCTTTTAGTTTTTTATTGAGTTGGTTTTTGTACCGGATTTTTCTGTAATTCTAATATATCACTTATATCAATATCTGGAACTGGAAGCTCCCTATCTTCTTTTGCGATCTCATCTTTAATAGTAGGAAGTTCTTCAAGAGCTTTTTCTAATATCTCTGGACCTAAGGATTTTAATTCTACAACCTTTTTAAACACAAGTCTTTTAAAAGCTGCCGGAGTTTCTTCAATAAATCCTCTTGCATCAAATCTTGCTTTTGAAAATTGCTCAATAGTTTTTTGCCCAAGTTCATCAGAAACTTCAATTACTAATCTTTTTAATGCTCCTCCAAAAATGGGTTCAACTTTTTCCTCAAGAGGTGTTCCTTTTATAGCTGAAAGTCTTTTTTCATCTAATATAATCCCAAAATATTTAGCCATATTAACCTCCTTAAATTTTTAAGAAATTTTTTTCTTTAAATGTTCTGGCATATCCATATGAGGAAGATCTACTTCTAATCTTTCTTCTCTTTCTTTTAAATATTTTTCATTATTAAAGGGATAACCAAACTCTTTCCACCATTTTACAACCACTTTATAAACTTCTGGTCTATAAATTTCTGGTGGTGGTGTTACACCTTCATTTATAAGTCCTCTTATAAAACTACCAGAATATCTTGAATAGATTCCTTTATGAGTACAATTGTCAGAATAGGCAAATTCTTTACATTTTGGACAATACCAAAATTCAGCAATATTTTGAGGTCTTATATAAAAACCACCAGGAACTGCATAAGGAGGTGCATCAAATCCAAAGCTTGGAATTCCTTTAGACCATAAAATCTGAGTTGCATAAATATCATAATATTCACCTAATGCAGCATGGTCTCTTCCAAACATGTGGAAGGAAATTCCCATATTTTGTCTAATTACAGCATGAAGTAAAGATTCTATTGGATTTCCATATCTCATATCCCAAAGGGTTATAGTAACCATATGTCTTTCTGGTTTAATATAACCAGCAAGATGAAGCATTTCATGAGCTTCTACAATTGCCTCATCTGGAAAGTCACCAATTCTTTTTGCTCCAATAATAGCATTAACTACTATTCCGTCACAGGGCTTAATATCACCAATATAGGCTGCCATTTTCATTAATGCCTCATGTCCTGTATGAGGAACATTTCTTGTTTGATGAGCAATAACAGTAGTCCATCCTCTTCTCTTAAATTCTTCTCTTGCTTTCTTAGGTGGATACCAAAATCTGTTAAAAGGCTCTCTAATCTTTGGTTCATTAATAATAGTATATTTTCCAGCAAGAATTATGGGATTTAAAGATTTATAGATAACATAACCTGTATGTTTGTCATCAAAAGGAACTTTTACAACTTCAGGATTTTTCTCAGGTGTTCCAAAGGTTCTTGTTGCTACATCAAGTGGATCTATTTCATAAACTTCTTCAATCTCTAAAATGGCAAAAGGCTCACCCTTTAATCTTAAAAGAAGCCAATCTCCTGGTCCAACACCAAGTTTTTTGAAATCTTCTTCAGAAATATCAAAAAGAATTGGATAAGGAAATACCCATCCACTCAAAAGTCTTCTTCTTTCAAGAACACTTTCAAGCTCAGCCTTTGTCATAGAACCTTCAACAGGACTAAAAAATCCATAACAAACTGACATAATCTCTCTGTAAACATTTCTCACAGGATTACCCTTAAAAAGGGTTGGCTTAATGTCATAAACTGCTGAACATTTTTCCATAAGTTTCCATGCCATTTGAGGATCCCTAACTACTCTCTCAACAAGTTTTCCACCATGAGGCGGCGGTAAATCCCTAATCCTTATATCTTGCATATCTACCTCCTATAAATTTAAAATTTTTTGTTTAATTTAAAATTAAAAAAATTAATCTCAAAAGTCAAACCTAATTTTTAGTCATTATAAATAATTATTTAAATTTATTTAAACTCTTATAAGGTTTTAAAAATTTTTTTTAGTTTTTTAAAAAATATTTCTATTTTTTCATTCACTTTTAAATCTTTTAAAAAAATTTTTTTATAATATAATAACTAAAAATTTAAGGACTCTTCAGTGTTAGAAGTAGAAATTTTAGAAAAGATAAAATCTGAATTAAATATTATAGAAAATACCCTTAAAATTTATTTAGATTCTCAACATCCTTTTATAAATCAAGTAAGTGAATATATCATTTTTTCTGGTGGAAAAAGAATTAGACCTTTATTAACAGTTCTTTGTGCTAAACTTTTTTTGGACCAAAATTTGGATAACAAATATTTAGAAACTATTTATAGAACCTCAATACTTTTTGAATATTTACATGCAGCAACACTTCTCCATGATGATGTAGTTGATGAAGCAGAGTTTAGAAGAGGTAGAAAAGCAGCCAGAAATCTTTGGGGAAATCAAGCAACTATTCTTGTAGGAGATTATTTATATGCTAAGGCTTTAAGACTTGCGAGTTTATTGGAAAATCCACAAATAATGGATGTGATTACTCAAACTACACTTCTTATGAGTGAAGGAGAAGTTTTACAACTTCTTAATCTTGATAATACCGATCTCACAGAAGCTGAATATGAAGAAGTTATTTATAGAAAAACTGCTGTTTTAATTTCAGCTTGTTGTGAAGTAGGCGCTATTTTGGGAAAAGCTAAACCAAATGAATGTTTATTACTTAAAAATTTTGGTAAATACTTAGGGCTTGCTTTTCAAATAGTTGATGATCTTCTTGATTATTTAAGTGAAGAAACAGGAAAAGACTTAGGAAAAGATTTTAAAGAAGGAAAAATAACTTTACCTATTATTTATGCCTTACAATTGGCTTCCGCTGAAGAAAAAAACACACTTCTCTATTTACTTAAAACACCTGATATTGAAAAAAAAGATTTCGAAACTGCTAAAAAAATTATTGAAAAAAATCAAGGTTTTATAAAAAGTAAAGAAAAAGCTAAGCAATACATAAATTTAGCTAAAGGTTGTTTAAAAGAATTACCTCATAATCTTTACAAAGATTTACTTCTTTTTATCAGTGATTATCTTTTAAAAAGAAAAAAATGAACCTTTTAAAGCTTCTTGTTTTTGATTGTGACGGTGTTCTTTTTGACTCAAAATTATCAAATATTAATTTTTATAATTATATTTTAAAAAAGATAGGAAGGCCTCCCTTAACTCTTGAGGAAATAGAATTTATTCATATGCATTCAGTAGATGAGTGTATGGAATATATTTTAAGAAACTATCCTGAGAAATTGGAATTAGCAAAAAAAATCCAAAAGGAAACTTCCTATCAGCTCTTTTTTAAATATATAACTTTAGAAGAGGGGCTTATAGATTTTTTAAATTGGGCAAAAAAATATTTTTATTTAGCCATATGCACTAACAGAACTACCTCTGCTTATTCTCTTTTAGAATATTTTAATTTAAAAAACTATTTTGATTTTGTTATGACTGCTTCCCTTGTTCCTAAAAACGATCCTTTAGCCCTTCTTATTATTTTAGAACATTTTAAAGTGGAGAGAGAAGCAACCCTTTATATAGGTGATTCAAAAGTAGACAAAGACCTATGTGATAAATGTAAGGTTAAATTGGTTTCTTATAAAAATCCTAATTTGTTAGCAGATTTTTATATAAAAAATTATAAAGAATTAAAAAAACTTATAGAGGAAAATTTTGAGTTTCATCCTTTAAAAAAGAGTAAATTTTATTAAAAATTCTTGTGACTTCAAATCTTGAAAAATCTTTTGTTTTTTCTATTTCTGGAATTAAAATATAAAGAGTTTTGACAGCTCTTGTAAAACCTACATATAGCAAATTAAACAATTCCAATTTAGTTTTAGCTTTTTCTAAATACCACCCTATCTTTCCTTCATTTGGAAGGTCCTCTTTTCTTCCTTTATAGATATTTCCATTATAAAATACTAAACCAAGATCTGAAGTATATGATTTTTCTTCCCAAAAAAGGGGTAATATCACATGGTTAAATTCAAGCCCTTTTGCCAAATGGATAGTAAGAATTTTAATTGCAGATTTGTCTTTTGGCATTTCCAATTCATCTTCTGAATATTTTTCCCAATACTCTAAAAATTCTTCCAAATCTCCACCTTTAAAAGTAAACTCTAAGATTATACTTAAAAATTTATAAAGATAAGCTAATTCTTTACTCTTTTTTTCTTCTAATCTGAACTTTTTTACTATATATTGACAAAGCTCATAAAAAGAAAGATATTTTTTGGCAGAAAAGATATCCTCTATATAATTTTCCCAAAAAGATGGATATTCCTTTTTAACAAAATCAACCAGACTTAGATTACTACCTATAAGTTTAAACTCGCAATATTTTTTTAAAATATTTAATGAGCTTTCAAAAAGCTCACCACTTAAAAACCCAGCTAAGGCTATTTCATCTTCTGAATAATTTAAAAACTTAAGAAGAGAAAAGAAAGTATTTATAAGGGGAGACTCTTTTATTTTTAAAAATGAACTTCCTATCACTTTAAATCCTTCAGAAATAAGAAAAGAAGATAGTTCAGTAATATCTTCATTTTTTCTCACTAAAATAGCAATATCATCTAAATCCTTTTTTTGTTTGAGATCTCTTAAGATATCTAAAATTTCTTTTTTTATTAATTCTTTTACCTTTTCCTTGGGTGATTTCCCTTCTAAGTCCTCTTCTATTTTTAAAAATTTACATCTTACCTCACCCCTGAAATCATTCACAGCTTCCTGAATTACATTTTCAAAATTCCAGTCAAAATCTTTTAAAACATTAGTTAATATTTTCTCTTTTACTTCAATTTTTTCTTTACCAAAAACAAGCTCTTCTAACAGCTCCTTTTTTAATTCTAAGTTTTTACTAATATAAGAGAAAAAGAGATTATTAAATTTCACAATATCAACTGCACTTCTATAGTTTTTTCCTAAAACTTCAACTTTTATAGGATAGGAAGAAAATTTTTGCATAAATTCTACTAAAATAAAAGGATCTCCTCCTTTCCATTGAAAAATTGACTGTTTTGGATCACAGGCACAAACAAAAACTTTATTTCTGCTAAGCACATCTTCAACTATAGGTAAAATTGCCTCCCATTGTACACGATCAGTATCTTGAAATTCATCCATTATAATTCCTTCTAAATTGCCAAGTTTTACATAAATCCAAGGAATGAATTCTGGAAAAAGAGTAAGAGACTGAGATAATGTTTCTTTCCAAATCCCAATAAAAAGTATTTTTTCCCTATTAAAAACCTCTTCTAACTTTTTTTTCAAAAATGTATATAAAATTAAATAATAATCTTTGGAATCTTGAGAAATTTCCTTTTTATCAAAATCTAATAAAATTTTTTCAACTTTATTTTCCTGATAAACTTCTAAAATATTCAGAAATTCTTTTTTATAAGTAATTTTTTGAAAAATTTTTTCCGAATCTCTTACTAATTTATTTTTTATATCAATTCTTAATTTTTCCTCATTGGCAAGAAGATGATCTACAAAATTTTCCAGAAAATTTAAAAGTCCTTCTATTTTTTTTGCCTCTTCAAAAAGTTTATTAAGGGCTTTTTCTATAAGACTTTCCTCTAAATAAGTTTTTATTTGGAAATCTGTAGGTATACCTAATTCATAGGAAAGAGCTCTGTAAAGATTTAAAAGAAAACTATCAATGGTTTTTATCTGAAAGGAATCGTAATTTAAAAATATCTCCTCTAAAAGAATTTCAGCTTTTTCTCGAGAAATGCCTGTTTCGTAAGTCTTAATTTTCCCTTTTTCGGTTTGTTGATAAATTTCTTTTAAAAAGGAAATTATTCTTTCTTTCATCTCAAAGGAAGCTTTATTGGTAAAAGTAATAGCTAGTAGATTTTTGAGATTAAATTCTCCCTTTTTATAAATTTTATTTAAGAGTTTTAAATAATTGAGTGCTAACTGATAAGTTTTACCACTTCCAGCACTGGCATTGTAAATTATTATATTGTCAGACATTAAAGTTAATTGTATTATAATTCTATGTATATTCAAGGTGGTAACAGATTTTTCTTTACTTTCGAAAAAGAAGGTTTTCTTTCTGAAGAAGAATCTCATCACTTAATAAGGGTTTTTAGAAAAAAAGAGGGAGAGAAAATAAAACTTATTGATGGAAAGGGAAATGAATATGAAGGAGAAATTGTAGAAATTATAAAAAAAGGAAAAAAAATAAAAGTAAGAGTAAAAGTACTTAAACTTTTAAGAAAAGAAAAACCTTCATTAATAAAAACTATAGCTCTTATTCCTCTTTTAAAAGGTGATAAAACTGAGTTTTTAATAGAAAAGGGAGTAGAACTTGGGATCAATGAATTTATTCCTTTTCAAAGTGATTATTCTGTTGTTAAGGCTTCTTTTAAATTAGAGAAACGTTTAAAGACAAAAGCCATAAATGCTTTAAAGCAATCAGGAAGACTTTATCTTCCAGAAATTAATCCCCCAGTTATTTTAAAAAATTTTTTATCTAAAAATCCCTTTTCTTCATCTCTTAAACTTGTAGCCTTACCAGAAAAGGGTATTTTTTTAGAAAAACTCATGGAAAAACTAATTAACTCTAAAGAAATTGTTTTAATCTCAGGTCCTGAGGGAGGATTTAGCAAAGAAGAAGAAGAATTATTAAAAGAAAAAAATTTCATACCAATTCTTCTTTCTCCTTATATTTTAAAAGCCGAAACTGCTTCTCTATCTCTAATGAGTTTTATCTCAATTTTTATAAATTTTTCTTTTAGGTAAAAAGATTGAAAAAAGTTAAATATGTGGTTTTATTTTATTTAAAAAATTTAAACAGGAGAGGTGTTTTAAATGGGAGGACGCTCTCGTAAGTCTATTTTAAAACAAAAAATGGCAAAATATTACAGAGAAAGAGAAAATCCTCTTGCTTTACTTGCCTTACAAGATGAGATTATACGTTTAAATAGGGAGAAATTAGATTTATTTCAAGAAAATTTGGATCATTTAAGAAATCTTGATTTTTCTACTGATCATGAAAGACCTGTTTCTAAATTAAGTATAAGGCGTTTCCCCAATGAACCAGATAAAAAATTTACTACCAGAGCTTTTTATGAAACTTTATATCCTATTACTTTAGAATATAGATTTATGCCTCTTCAAGCAATATTTGTATGGTATTTAAGGGCTTTGGAAATGATTTATGGAGAAAAAATCCCAAAGATCCATTTAAATAGACTTCAAAAATGGATAAAATATTGGCTTTCAAGCCTTACTCCTGAGCAAGAACTAAAACTTAAAAGTGCGGTAATATCTTGGATTTTAAATAGATTTACATAAAGCTATGGTTTTTCTTTTTATTTTAATCTTTTTAAACTTTTTTGTTTCACCCTCCTTAGCTTATAAACTTTTTATAATCTCTTTTCCTGATAATTACGGAAAAACAAAGAAAGAAAAAGTATTTTATGTTGGAGCAGCAGAACCTGCTTTTGGTATTCTATACGATTTAAAGCCCCCTAAAAAATTCTTTCTCCTTCCTCCAGATAAAAAGCCAGTTAAAGTGACTCTTTTCAGAACCAAATATGAAGATAAGGCTTTAAACCTAGAAAGGATAGGATATAAAATACAACTATCTTTAGAAACTAAAGGAGATCATTATATATGCATAGAAAGTGATTATTATCTTACAAGAAATTTAAAATTAATAAAATCCTTTGCTAAAGTACCCCTTCATGTAGAAATAGAAAAAGGTTGGGATAATTTTTGTGGGTTTGATTTAGAAATAAAACCCTATACAAGACCTTATGGTTTTAATAATAGAGGAATTTTCTGGGGTCAAGTTTTATATAGTAATAAACCTCTTTCAAATGTAATTGTAGAATTTGAAAGATTTAGTCCAGTTTTTTTGAATTTAGAAGATTTACCAAAAGATTCTTATGGAGAAATAAATTATCCTTATTTAAAGAAAACTGTAAAAACTAACAAAGATGGATTTTTTGTGGTATCCCTTGAAAACTCTGGATGGTGGGTTCTTACGGTTAAAAGGGGAGCAGGAATAAAAAGCTTTGGAAATACTTATTATCCAGTTGAAATAGCAAGCCATTTTTGGATATATGTTTTCCCCTCTAAAGAGGAAAATCTAAAATATAACTTTTTAGAAAAAACCCCTTGAGCTTAATTTATTTTATTTATAAAGAATTTTTGATAAAAATGTAAAAAGGGGGGCTATTATGTATAGAAAAATTTTAGTTGGACTTGATGGTTCAGAAAGAAGTAAATATGCTTTAGAAGAAGCTTTAAACTTTGCCAAAGAAACTAAAGCAGAGGTTTTAGCTATAAGTGTTATTCCTCCTCAAAGAGAACTGGTAAGCTCTTTTTCTTTATTTACTCATATAAAAGATCTTATCAGAAAAAATTATGAAAAAGCTCTTGAAGAAGCAAAGGATTTAGCTGAAGAAAATGGTTTACCTATCAAAACTATCCTTGAAGAGGGAAATCCTTATGAAAAGATTATTGAAGTTTCTCAAAAAGAGGGATGTGATCTTATCGTTACAGGAAGAAGGGGTCTTACCGCTTTTGAAAAAATTTTATTAGGAAGTACTGCACATAGAGTTATAAATAATAGTCCAGTTGATGTACTTATTGTCCCTATAAACACCAAAATAAGTTTTAAAAAGATTTTAGCAGCAACAGATACATCTGAATATGGAAATAAAGCAGTTAAAAAAGCAGGAATGTTAGCAAAAAGTTATAAGGGAGACTTGGGAATTTTATCTGTAATTAAACTTCCTGTAGAGCCCATAATTGATCTTCAAGAAATTTTAGAAACTCTTAAAAAAGAATTGGAGTCCCATTTGGTTTTCCTTTCAGAAAATATAAGTAAAGAAGGGATTAAAGTAGAAATTTTTGTAAAATATGGAGAACCTCATAAAGTAGTAGTTGAAACAGCTAAAGAAATAGATGCAACAACTATTGTTATAGGTGCTTATAGTTCTGCAAGTAAGAAATCCTTAGGGAGTGTAGGAGAAAAAATAATTGCTCATTCTTCTTGTCCGGTATTGGTAGTTAAAAGCTAAAGAGGCAAAGAAGTAGCTAAGTTTCCAAAAGAAGTATATTGAGGAAAATAATTTAATTTTACTATCCCTATAGGTCCATTTCTTTGTTTCCCAATTATTATCTCTGCAATACCTTTTTCTGGAGTTTCTTTATTATAAAATTCGTCTCTATAAATAAATAAAATTACATCTGCATCTTGTTCTAAAGCTCCTGATTCTCTAAGATCTGAAAGTTGAGGTCTTTTATCGGATCTTTCTTCAACTTTTCTATTAAGTTGAGACAAAGCTATAATAGGAATATTTAGCTCCTTAGATAAGGATTTTAAACCTGCAGAAATTTCTGAAATTTCCTGTTCTCTTCTTTCCTTTCTTTCAAGTCCCCTCATAAGTTGTAGATAATCAATTACTAAAAGCCCTAAGGGTATTTCTTTCAAAAGCTTTTTTGCTTTGGCTTTTAATTCCAAAATATTTATTCCTGGGGTTTCATCAACATAAATATGAAGTTGACTTAAGGTTGATGCTGCTTGAGTTATTTTTTGCCATTCTTGAGAGTCAAGCTGTCCTGTTCTAAATTTTTGAAAACTCACTTTAGCTTCAGCACAAAGCATCCTTGCGCAAAGTTGTTGTTTACTCATTTCTAAAGAAAAAACTGCTGCACCAATATCAGTTTGTTTACAGGCATTTCTTACAATATCGAGTGCAAAGGCAGTTTTTCCCATCCCAGGACGCCCAGCAAGAATAATTAAATCACCCTTTTGAAGTCCTGCTGTTAATCTATCAAGATCATAAAATCCTGTAGGAATCCCTGTTATAGAAGTTCCTTTTTTGTAAATATTTTCTAAATGTTTTATAGTATCCTTTACTACCTCTTTTAAAGGAGAAAAACTTTCCCTCCTTCCATAATAAGAAAGGTCAAAAAATGCTTTTTCTGCATAGTTTAATAATTCTTGAGAGTCTTCTACTGAATAATAAGCTCTATATATTAAATCCTGACTTATCTTTATAACTTCTCTTAAGATACTTTTTTCTTTAACAATTTTGGCATAATGGAGGATATGAGCCGAAGTGGGAAGAAGACCAACAATTTCTGAAAGATAAACTGCTCCACCTGCCTTTTCTAATCCCCCCATTTTATCAAGCTCACTATGAACAGTAACAATATCAATAGGTTCGTCTTTTTCAAAAAGAGAAAGACAAGCTAAATAAATAAGTCTATGAGCTGGAGAATAAAAGTCTTCTGGTTTTAAGTAATCAACAATCTTAACCAATGAAGAGGGATCAATAAAAATACTTGCTAAAAGATGCTTTTCTGCTTGTAGATCTTGTGGAGGTAAAAATTCCGGAGAAAAAGTAATTTCAGGGTGTACTTCTATTCCTTTTTTTGAACGCTTATTAGAAGGCATTTTATTTTTCTTCTAACACTTCAACTTTTATATTAATTATTTTATCACTACTTAATTTTATGGGAACCTCAAAGGTGCCTAATTTTTTAATAGGTTCCTCCAAGATAATTTGACTTTTCTCAATTTCTATTCCCTTTTCTTTTAGCATATTTAAAATATCAAAAGAAGATACAGATCCGAATATCCTATCTTCTTCTATAGTTTTTCTATAAACTGTTAAGCTCATTCCTTCAAGTTTTTCTGCAAAACTTTCAAGTTTTTTTCTTTCTCTCTCAACCTTAGCTAATATAATTTTTCTTTGATTTTCCAAAGCTTTAATAGTTTTTTGATTAGCTAAAATGGCTAATCCCTTAGGAATAAGATAATTTCTTGCATATCCATCTTTAACTTTCACTACATCTCCTGCTTTACCAAGTTTAGGGATATCTCTGATTAAAATTACCTCCATAGATCCTCTCCCATTAGTTATTATTCCATTTCTATATCAGCTGCAAAGGGTAAAAGTGCCATTATTCTTGCTCTTTTTATTGCAATGCTTAATCTTCTTTGATGGTAAGCACAGGTACCGGTTTGTTTTCTATGTATAATCATACCTTTTTCATTTAAAAAAGGTTTTAAAATTTCTGGATTTTTATAATCAATTTTTAAATTAGGATCTACACAAAATTTGCAAATTTTTTTTCTGGTTAAAAATCTTCTTTTTATATTTAAAATATCATCCATTTTTGACCTCCTATTTAATTTTCCTTAATCTCAGCACTTTCTTCAGTAGGGCTAACTCTTTCTTTTAATTTTACAATAATAAACCTTATTACTCTTTCGTCAATTCTAAAAAATTCTTCTAAATCTTTTGTTAAGTCTACAAGTCCATAAAATTCTATTAAAACATAATATCCTTGTTTTTTCTTTTGTATGGGATAGGCAAGTTTTCTTAAACCCCATTCATCAATCTTTAAAATTTTCCCTTCTTTTGATTCTACAATTTGTCTAATTTTTTCTAAAATTTGATCCTTTTCATTTAATCTTTCTGGATGAATAATAAAAAGAGTTTCCCATTTACGAAATCTTTTGACAGATTTTAATAGTTCAAACATAAATCCCTCCTTCTGGTCTTTTTGGCCCCCTTTATTTTATAAGACATAAAGGGAGCAAGGAGTTAATGGGCGGTGCTGGATTCGAACCAGCGACATCCACCGTGTGAGGATGGCGCTCTACCCCTGAGCTAACCGCCCCCTTGAATCTTTATTAAATTAACCTATATTTTATTTTTTACAAGTCTTTCTTTAAACTTTCTAAAAGTTTTTTATCTGCAGGGCAAAGCTTAAGCTTTTTGATTTCTTCAAAATTAACCCATCTCAACTCCAAAGCCTCTTTTAAAATAGGTTCCTCTTTAGACTCTATTTCAAATAAAATAAGTTCTATCTCACCCTCTGGATATTTATAATTTATTTTGCCAAGGACTCCTCTAACCTTGGTTTTGATACCCAATTCTTCTTTCAGTTCCCTTTTAATTGCGGATTCTAAGGTTTCTCCATTTTCTACTTTTCCTCCTGGAAATTCCCAAAGCCCTCCTCTTTTTTTATTTATAGGTCTTCTAACAAGCAAAAACTTATCTCCTTTCTTTAAAAATCCTGCAACTACTTTTAAAGCCAATTTTATACCCCAAAAACCCTTTCAAATATTTTATCTACATATCTTAAATAATAGGAAATATCAAAAATCTTTTCGATTTCCTTTTTACTTAGAAATTTTGAAATCCTTTTATCTTTTAATAGGAGTTCTTTAAAATTAAGTTTTTTATCCTGCCATACTTTCATAGCTAATTTCTGCACAATCTTATAAGCTTCTTCTCTATTCATACCTTTTTCAGTTAAAAATAGCATAATCTGTTGAGAAAAAACAAGGCCTCTTAATAAATTAAAATTTCTTTTCATATTTTCAGGATAAACTACTAAATTCTTCAAAAGCCCTTCTAATCTTACAAGCATAAAATCAGCTACAGTAGTAGCATCTGGCACAATAACTCTTTCAACTGAAGAATGACTAATATCTCTTTCATGCCAAAGAGCTACATTTTCTAAAGCAGGAACTAAATAACCCCTCAAAAGCCTTGCAAGTCCACAAAGATTTTCTGAAAGAATAGGATTTTTTTTATGAGGCATAGCTGAAGAGCCCTTTTGCCCAGGAGAAAAATATTCTTCTGCTTCTAATACTTCTGTTCTTTGTAAGTGCCTTATTTCTGTAGCAATCTTTTCTACTGTTGTTCCAAGAATTGCAAGGGAGGCCATATATTCTGCATATCTATCCCTTTGAACAATTTGATTGGAGATGGGATCTGGTTTAAGGCCAAGTTTTTCACAAACATAAGCTTCTATTTCTGGTGGAACATGAACAAAGGTCCCTACTGCTCCTGATATTTTCCCATAGGAAATATTCTCTAAAGCTTGATTTAGCCTCAATTCATTTCTTTTCATTTCTTCATACCAAAGAGCAAGTTTTAATCCAAAAGTAATTGGTTCAGCATGAATTCCATGGGTTCTTCCTATCATTAATGTATCTTTAAACTCATAAGCTCTATTCTTTAATACATCTTTTACCCCTTTTAAATCTTCTATAATAATTTCCATTGCCTTTTTCATTAGAAATGCCAGAGCAGTATCAAGCATATCAGATGAAGTCATACCAAGATGAAGATAACGTGCAGAAGGACCTATAATTTCAGAAAGATGCGTTAAAAAGGCTATTACATCATGTTTGGTTTCTTTTTCAATTTCTTCTACTCTTTTTATATTTTTTTCTGTAAAACCCTTTTTCATATAGGGAGTTAATTTTTCTTTTATAATTTGATAATCCTTTTCTGGAACTTTACCAAGCTTATACCAGGCTTCACAAGCATAAAATTCTACTAAACACCAAACCCTTAATTTTTCTTCAGGACTCCAAAGTTTTGCCATAATCGGTCTTGTATACCTGGTTATCATTCTAAATAACCTCCTTATCTAAAAATTATTATATTCTTTTGTAAACAATTATTTGACTTTTTACTAAATTTTATGTATATAAATAAAAATCTTTTTACTTTTTAAATTTTACCAAACCTAAAAATTTTTGTAGATGGAAAGAAAATTTTTTTACATATTTAGCTTTTTTTTAATCATAATTACCTTTCCCTTAAAAGCTTTTTGTAAATCTCAATCTCTTTATGAACATAATTTAAATTTAAAGTATATTCCCTATTTAGTTAAAAAAGGAGATACCCTGTATAGTATTGCTAAAAAATATAATGTTTCTGTGGAGGAACTTAAAAAAATAAATAATCTTCAAGATAATAACATCTCTATAGGGCAAATTTTAAGGATCCCTGTAAATAAAAAGCTTAATTTTTCTCAAACCTTTAAAAATTCAGAAAATTTTTCTTCTCAAGAAAATAAACCAATTTCCTATCATAAAGTAGCAAAAGGTGAAACTTTATATAGCATTTCTAAAAAATATGGAATTCCTATTCAAGAATTAAAAAAGCTTAATAATTTAAAAACTACAAAACTTAAGGTAGGACAAACAATAAAAATATACCAAAATTTGGAAAAAACAGCAAAAAAACTTGAAGAAAAGGAATTTATATTGTATGAAGTTAAAGAGGGAGACACTTTATATACTATTTCCTTAAAACATAATGTCTCTATAGAATTAATAAAAGATTTGAATGGTATTAAAGATAATGTAATTTTTGTAGGACAAAAGTTAAAAATACCTTGCAATCCCTTGGAAGAGGAACTTTTTGTATTAGAAAACCCTGCTATTCAATTTGAAGAAAAACCAAAAGAACTATTATCTCAAAAATTTAGTGTAAACTTTTTATCTAAATCTTTTATGGATGAAAAAGACGAAAACTTACTTAAGAAAAAATTTTTAGAAATTTCTAAACAATTTAGCGATTATTTGTATAAACTTGGTGGGAATGGAAATGGATATTTAGATTGTTCCATGTTTGTAAAGCTTGTATACGAAGAATTGGGAATTGAACTTCCAAGAACATCTCGTGAACAATTTTTAATAGGCATAGATGTAGAAAAAGAGGAGTTAATACCAGGGGATCTTCTTTTCTTCTCCAAATATAGAGATAGAGAAAATATTTCTCATGTAGGAATTTATATAGGAGATAATAAATTTGTTCACTTTTCTTCTAGCAGGAGGGGGTTATCTATAAATTCTTTAGATGAACCTTATTTTAATGAGAGATTTGTAGGTGCTAAAAGAATACTAAATGGGGAAATTTTGGAACAATTTTATAAATTTTAAGAATAATGTATTAATTTAAGAGTTTCTTTATCTACTTCATAAGAATTTTCTCTTTCTTTTTTAGCTAACTGTAAAGCTTCTTTAGCACGGTTTATAAGAAAGGAAACCGATCTTTCCAAAGACTTTTCTGGTAAAATCTGAGAAATACCAATAGAGAGCTTAACCTCTTTATTAACTTCTTCCCATTTTTTGATAATCCTTTCAGCTATAGCTAGAGCTCTTCTCCAATTAATATAGGGAATAATAATTATAAATTTATCCTCATCATATCTACATACTTTATCAATTTTTTCTCTTGTTGATTTTTGGAGAACTTTAGCTAGTTCTCTTAAAATTTTTTCTCCACTTTGATGTCCATAATGGC
>CAYXGJ010000018.1:0-22239 GCA_964464535.1 uncultured Thermodesulfatator sp.
TGTGTTTTATCCATGTTTTATTAAATGCCTTATATGCAAGCGAAAAGGGATTGAAAGCTAAAATTATTTTAGAAGGTACTGCAACAAAGCTTATACCTGAGCTTTTTTCTGAAAAAAGCATGTTCTACAATTTTTTTCAAAAAGCTTTAGAAAAGGGACTTGTAGCTGGGGTTTGTAAAGCTTGTGCACAAAAGATGGAAACTTCAGAAGTAGCTAAAGAAAAAGGTCTTACTATTCTTGAAGATATGTATGGACATGCAGGAATGGCAAACTTTATAAAACAGGGTTATACTATCATTACCCTTTAAAAAACTTATAAAGGGAGGATTTCTATGGAAGCAGCAAAAATCAAAGAGGGTTTTTATTGGGTTGGTGCTATAGACTGGAATGTAAGAAATTTTCATGGATACTCTACCTTTAAAGGAACTACTTATAACTCCTATTTATTAATAGATGAAAAAATTATCCTTTTTGACACCGTAAAACATGGATTTGAAGAAGAATTGTTATCAAGAATTAAAAGTATTATTAACCCAGAAAAAATTGATTATTTAATTGTAAATCACATAGAACCAGATCATGCTGGAGGTTTTTTAAAAATAGTAAAAACTATAAAACCGGAAAAAATTTTTATAACCAAAAGGGGAAAAGAGGGATTAAAAAATTACTTACATAAAAATGATTTTCCCTTTGAAGAAGTATCTACGGGAAAAGAGATTAAAATAGGAAAGAGAACCGTAAGATTCATAGAAACTCCCATGATTCATTGGCCAGATAGTATGATAAGTTATATCCCTGAAGAAAAAATTTTGGTTTCTCAAGATGCCTTTGGAGCTCATTATGCTACTTCTAACAGATTTGATGATGAAGTTGATTATTGCACTTTGATACAAGAATCTGCCAAATATTATGCTAATATTGTACTTCCCTATTCTCCAAGGGTTCAAAATCTCTTAAAAACAATAAAGGATCTCGGACTTGAAATAGAATTAATATGCCCAGACCATGGGATTATATGGAGAAAGCATATTAATGAGATTATTCAGCTTTATGAAAAATGGAGTAATTACATTGCAGAGAAAAGAGCAGTAATTATTTATGATACTATGTGGAAAAGTACAGAAAAAATGGCTTATGCTATCATGGAAGGTATTATAAAAGAAAATGTAGAAGTAAGACTTTTTAAACTTTCTGTTTCAGATATAACCGATG
Source organism: uncultured Thermodesulfatator sp. (assembly GCA_964464535.1). Taxonomy (GTDB): domain Bacteria; phylum Desulfobacterota; class Thermodesulfobacteria; order Thermodesulfobacteriales; family Thermodesulfobacteriaceae; genus Thermodesulfobacterium. Next base: position 1,213 of record CAYXGJ010000018.1, read on the forward strand.
TTATGACTGAAGTAATGCTTGCTAAAGGATTAGTTTTAGGCTCCCCCACATTAAATAATGGACTTATGCCTACTGTAGCAAGTTTTGTCCATTATATGAAAGGACTTAGACCAAGAAACAAAATTGGAGCTGCCTTTGGTTCCTATGGATGGAGTGGAGAATCAGTCAAACTTTTAAATGATATCTTAAATGAAATAAAGGCTGAAGTTGTCCATGAAGGAATAAAAGTAAAATTTGCGCCTAATAAGGAAGCTTTAAAGCAGTGTGAAGAACTTGGGAAAATTATTGCCCAAAAAATTAAAAGCTCCTCTTAAGAATAAAAGTGTTTGTCTACTTAAAAAAGGAAGTTTGGAATATTCTTGAAAAAGAGGATCTTAAAAATTTACTAAATTCCCTTAATAAATTCCCCCCTACTAAAATTGTAAGTTTCCTTATAGGAGCTTTTTTACATCCAAAAGAAGAAGTTCGTTGGAAAGCTGTAATAGGATTTGGATATATAGTTTCCCAAATAGCAAATAAAGATCTTGAAAGGGCAAAAATAATAATAAGACGCCTAATTTGGATGCTTAATGAAGAGTCAGGAGGTATGGCTTGGGGTGTTCCTGAGGGATTTGCTGAAGCATTATATAATCATGAAGTTTTAAAAAATGAATATCTCTCCATTTTTATTTCTTATATCTGGGAAACAGAAGATACAGGAAAACATAAAGCAGATAATTATTTAGAGTTTCCTCCTGCTCAAAGAGGTGTTATATGGGGGATAGGAAGACTTGCCCAAAAATATAAAGAAGACCTTTTAAAAAAGAATGCACATTTTCATGTATACAAATGTCTTATTAGCTCTCCTGACTTAGCAGTAAAATTTTTAAGTCTTTGGAGTTTAAATAATCTTTTCCCCTTCCCTGAAAAATTTAAAATAAATCCTCAAGAGATTGAAAAAACAATAAAACTTCTTACTCAAAAAGACTTTACTTATCTAATGTTTGATGGGAAAAAAATTGTTCACTTACATATTTCTCAGCTTAAAAATATCTTAAAACTTTTCTAAAGACTTTATTTTCTTAAAAAATGGTTTATATTTTATTTGCTATGCATAAATTGACTCAAATTTATAAAAATGTAGATTTGGAAAAATTAATTAAAAATTACGAGGACAAATTGGAAGATTTAAGGGGGTGTCTTTGAACCCCAAAAATTAGAGACCCAATTAATCGAAATCGAAAAAGAACTTCAGAATAGTAAAGATTGGGATTCTCAAAAAGTAAAAAAACTTCTTCAAGAGAGAGCTCAGATTTTCGAGAAATTATCTATTCTTGAAAACTTTAATAAAAAATTAAAAGAAATTCTTGAATGGTACTCTCTTTATAAAGAGGAAAAAAATCCTGACATACTAAATACTCTTTTAGAAGAAATTACCTCATTTGAAAAGACCTTCAAAACTGAGGAAACTAAACTTTTACTCTCAGGAGAATATGATCACTCTTCTGCAATTTTAAGCATACATGCTGGAACAGGAGGAACAGATGCTCAAGATTGGGCTTCTATCCTTCTTAGAATGTATGTAAAATGGGCTGAAAAAAAGGGATATAAGGTAAAAATTGCTGATATATTGCCTGGAGAAGAGGCAGGAATAAAAAATGCAGTCCTATTAATTGAGGGAGAAAGGGTTTATGGATATCTAAAGGGAGAAAAGGGGATTCATAGACTTATAAGAATTTCACCTTTTAATGCAAATTCCAAACGTCATACCTCTTTTGCCTCAGTTACCGTTATCCCTGAAATTGAAGAAGATGTTGAGGTGGAAATAAAACCCGAAGATTTAAAGATTGAAACTATGAGAGCAAGTGGACATGGTGGACAACATATAAATAAAACTGAAACTGCAGTAAGAATTACTCATATACCTACAGGAATAACTGTAACCTGTCAAAATGAAAGAAGTCAATATCTAAATAAAATGACTGCCTTGAAAATTTTAAGATCAAGGCTTTATCAATTAGAAAAACAAAAACTCGAAAGTAAAAAAGAAAGCTTAATAGGAGAAAAGAAAGAAATAAGTTGGGGGAATCAAATTAGAACTTATACTTTACATCCCTATAAAGTAGTTAAGGATCACAGAACTCAGTATGAATCTTACAAAGTTGAAGAGGTTCTTGATGGAGAAATTGATGACTTTATAAGAGAATATCTACTTTGGGAATCAAAACAAAAATTAAAAAATAATTAAAGCAATGAAAAGGTATAAAGCACTTGTCATGTTAGAAGATGGAATCTATTTTTGGGGAAATTCTTTTACTTTAAGAGGGGAAACCTTTGGAGAAATTGTCTTTAATACTGGAATGACAGGTTATCAAGAAATACTTACTGATCCCTCTTATTATGGACAAATAGTTACTATGACTTACCCACTTATTGGAAATTATGGAATTAATTATGAAGATATGGAAAGTGAAAAAATTCAAGTAGCAGGTTTTATTGTAAGAGAATATCAGCCTTTTTATAGCAATTGGAGGGCTGAAAAATCTTTAGGAGATTGGCTTTCTGAAAATAATATCCTAGGAATTGAAGGAATTGATACAAGAGCTTTAACAAGACATATAAGACTTTATGGAGCTATGAAAGGTGGTATAACAACTGAAACCCTTAATCCCAAAAAATTCTTAGAAAAAGTTAAAGAAAGTCCTGATTATGTAGGTAGAGATCTTGTACAGTATGTAACTTGTAAAGAACCTTATTATTTTGGGAAAAAAGGGAAAGAAAATTATAAAACATTTAAGGGTGAGGCTAAATATAAAATAGCTGTTATTGATTGTGGTTTAAAATTTAATCAGCTTAGACTTCTTACTGAAAGAGATTGTGAATGTCTTGTATTTCCTGCCTATACTAAACCTGAAGAAATACTTTCTCATAATCCTGATGGAATTTTTGTATCTAATGGACCAGGGGATCCTGCACCCCTAAAAACTATAGTAAAAAATGTAAGAAACCTTCTAGGTAAAAAACCCCTTTTTGGAATATGTTTAGGACACCAAATTTTGGGACAAGCTCTTGGAGCATCAACTTATAAACTTAAATTTGGACATAGAGGAATAAATCATCCTGTATTAAATCTTTTCAATAAAAGAGTAGAAATTACTTCACAGAATCATGGATTTTGTGTGAAAAAAGAGGAGCTTCCCAAATCTGCTTTAATAACTCACATAAATTTAAATGATCAAACCCTTGAAGGGATATTTGTACCGGATTTGAAAGCTATGTCTGTACAGTATCATCCAGAAAATGCTCCTGGACCATACGATTCAATTTATCTATTTGACAGCTTTCTTAAGCTTTTGGAGGGAAAATTTGAAAATCTATACTCCTAAGGACTTCCCCCTTCCTTTTGAAACAGTAATTACTATAGGAAGCTTTGATGGAATCCATTTAGGCCACAAAATTCTCTTTGAAGAAACCAAAAATTTGGCTCGCCTTTTAAATGTTAAATCTGCTATAGTCTCTTTTGATCCCCATCCTCGTATGGTTCTTTTCCCAGAGTCAAATTTAAAGTTTTTAACTACCTTTGAAGAAAAACTTTATTTACTCTCTCAATTAAAAATAGAAAATTTGATCCTAATACCCTTTACTAAAACCCTTTCAGAACTTTCTCATGATTTATTTGTTCAAGAATATATAGTTGATAAACTCAAAACAAAAGGAATAATTGTGGGCTTTAATTTTAGATTTGGAAAATCTAGAAAAGGTGATGTAGATTATTTAAATAAAGTAGCAAAAAAATATAATTTTATAGTAAAAGTTATTCCTCCTGTGATGTTAAATGGTATTATAATTTCAAGTTCTACGATTAGAAATCTTATAGAAACAGGACAAATTGAACCTGCTAATGAACTCTTGGGAAGACCGTATTTTATTATGGGAAAAGTGATTAAAGGTAAGGGGAGAGGGAAAGATTTAGGTTACCCCACAGCAAATATGGAAGTTTCTCCTTTTAAACTTTTGCCTCCAGCAGGCGTGTATGCGGTTTGGGTAATTTTAAATGGAGAAAAATTAAAAGGAGCTTTAAATATAGGTAAAAGACCTACCTTTGGAGAAAAGGAAACTTCTATCGAAGTACATATTTTCAACTTTAACAAAGATATTTACGGAGAAACGTTAAAAATTGAACTAATAAAACGTATAAGAGAAGAAAGAAAATTTTCCTCTATAGAGGAACTAAAAAAGCAGATTAAAAAAGATTGTAAATTAATTGACGAAATTTTACACTAAATCTTCTTAGCTTTTTTAAGCTCTTCTACAAATTTATCATATACATTAACTTTTTTCCCAATTTTTTTAGGAATATCAATCCCTCTTTTTCTCAATTCATTTACAATTTTATTTACCTGAAATTTACTTATTCCTAATTTTTCTGCAATTTCAGTAGCACTCATATTAGCATAATTTTCATATACAAATTTAACATCCTCAATGGTTATTATTCTGCCTCTTTTTCTCATTTATAATCACCTCCATCATATTTATTTCATATTTATTATATAATTAATTTTAAAACAAAAGGTAATTTTTTCAAATATTAAGATTGATAAAATAGATTTTATACAATCAGACTTTTTAAAATCTTCTTATCTACTTGTTTAAGCTTATTTAAAGAAGAGTAATTTGTTAAATCAAATCTAATAGGTGTGACAGTAATATAACCCTCTTTTAATGCTACCACATCTGTATCAGGATCTTTTTCTGTATATTCCTCTGCTCCTTGCCAATAATAAATTTTATCATGAAGATCAAGTCTTTTATCAAAAATTTCTTTTAATTTGGCAATTGATTGTCTAACAAATTTAACTCCCTTAATTTTATAAGGACTTATACGGGGAATATTTATATTTAAACAAAAAGGTAAATCAAGTGGTAAATCAAAAACATAATTTATAAAAGTACTTATAAAATTTGCTGCAAAACAATAGTCTACATCTTTGTAAGCATCTATAGAAATAGCAATAGAAGAATATCCAAGTATTTTAGCTTCTGTTGCTGCTGAAACAGTTCCTGAATATAAAAGATTAATTCCTACATTTGCTCCTTTATTAATACCAGAGATAACTAAATCTACTGGTCCTATAAGTTCATAAAGAGCAAGTTTTACACAATCAGCAGGTGTACCATTTATTGCATATCCCCAAAAGTATCTTCCTCTTTTAACTTTTCTAACCCTTAAAGGTTGTTCTATGGTTATAGCATGTCCAACTGCACTTCTTTCACTTTCTGGAGCAACTATATAAATTTCGTGATCAAGGGCTAAAGTTTCGTATAATGCACAAAGACCCTCTGAATAAATTCCGTCATCATTAGTAAGGAGTATCTTCATGTTCTATAATGTGCATTTATTCTGATATATTCCTCAGTTAAATCTGTAGTTAAAACTTCGTAGCTTATTTTCCCTTGTTTGAGTCTTATGCAAAGTTCTATTTCAGGTTTTCTCATTTCTTCCTTAATTTTAGCTTCATTATTTACATTTTTTAAATTAGCAATCCAGAGAATTCCATTTAAGTAAATTTCCACTTCCTGAGGATTAAATTTTATTTTACTTTTTCCAAGAGCTGAAAATATTCTCCCCCAATTAGGATCTCCTCCATAAAAAGCTGTTTTTACTAATGGAGAATTGGCAACAGAAGTCGCAAATATTTTCGCCTCATTTTTAGTTTTAGCTCCTTTTATTAAAATTTTAATCACTTTACTTGCTCCTTCTCCATCTTTAATTATAAGATAGGCAAGCTCCTTAGCAACTTCTAAACATTGATTTTCAAACCTTTCCCAATTTTTAATTTTTTTTAGATTACTACACAACATATAAACTGTGTCATTAGTACTGGTATCTCCGTCAATAGTAATTCTATTAAAACTTTGTTCTACAATTTTAGGAAGGCATTTTTTTAGATACTCTTTAGATACTTTAGCATCTGTTAAAATGAAAGCAAGCATAGTTGCCATATCAGGAGCTATCATTCCAGCACCTTTAGCTATTCCAAATATAATTATCTCTTCTTCTGTCTTTTTTGATACTACCTTAGGAAAGGCATCAGTTGTCATAATAGCTTTAGCAAATTGTATATAATTTTGTGTCGAAAGATTGGAAATAAGATTGGAAATATTTGGTAAAATCTTTTCTAAAGGTAATTGTTCCCCTATTACTCCAGTTGAGGCAGGAAGCAAACTTTTATGAGGAATTTTTAAATGTTTAGCAACTTCTCTAAGAAGAGTTAAAGCTCTTTTAAATCCCTCTTCTCCTGTACAAGCATTTGCAATACCGCTGTTAGCAAGAACCCCATGAATTTCTTTTTCTTTAATAAATCTTTTTCCTAGCAAAACAGACGCAGCTTTTACTGTATTATTAGTAAACACACCCCAGGCAGTAAGTTTTTCAGGAGAATAAATTAATCCCAAATCAAGTTTATTTTCTTTTCTTATACCACAGCTGACTCCCGAAAATAAAAATCCTTCTGGAACAAACATAAACAGCCCTTTTAACCAAATCTTCCTGTAATATAATCTTCTGTAAGTTTCTTTTCTGGAGTGGTAAAAATCTTTTCAGTTGGTCCTACTTCTATCAGCTCTCCTAAATACATAAAGGCTGTATAATCAGAAATTCTTGCTGCCTGTTGCATATTATGAGTAACTATTACTATAGTTATTTTGGATTTTAGTTTTACAATTAAATCTTCTATTTTAGAAGAAGAAATTGGGTCAAGGGCAGAGGTGGGTTCATCAAATAATAAAACTTTAGGTTCCACTGCAATAGCCCTTGCTATACAAAGCCTTTGTTGTTGACCCCCAGAAAGGGAAAAGGCACTCTCTCTAAGTTTGTCTTTTACTTCATCCCATAAAGCTGCATCTATAAGAGCTTTTTCAACTCTTTCTTTTAATTCAGAACTTTTGATACCTTTTAATCTTAATCCATAAGCTACATTATCAAATATGCTCATAGGGAAAGGAGTGGGCTTCTGAAATACCATCCCTATTTTAGATCTAAGACTAATTAAATCTATATTTTTATTTAAAATATTTTTCTCTTCAAAAATTATTTCTCCTTCATACTTATTTCCTGCATATAAGTCATGCATCCTATTTAAGCATCTTAAAAAAGTGGTTTTACCACAACCAGATGGTCCTATTAAGGCTGTAACTTTATTTTTATAAATGGTAAGGTTAATGTTTTTAAGAACTAATGTTTCTCCATAATAAAAATTTAAGTTTCTAACTTCTATTTCAACATTTTTTTCCATTTTTTCAAAATCTATCTTCTCTTTTGGTTTTCCATTTAAATGGTATAAGCGTACCAAAGTGAATAAGAGTTTTGGCGAGTAACGAAAGCACTAATACCAAAAGGGTCAAAAATAAAGCTGCAGCCCAAGCTTGTTTATGCCAATAATCATAAGGTCCCATTATATAATTAAAAATAGTTACTGTTAGAGTTGCCATAGGTTTAAAAAGATTAAATGAAAGATAGGCATTATTAAAAGCTGTAAAAAGGAGGGGTGCTGTCTCCCCAGAAATTCTTGCTACTCCTAAAAGTATACCTGTTAAAATCCCAACCTTAGCAGCCCTTATAGTAACATCTTTAATAATTTGCCATTTATAAGCTCCAAGTGCATAAGCTGCCTCTCTTAAAGTATTAGGAATTAAATTTAACATTTCATAAGTTGTTATAGTAATTACAGGGATCATAAGAAGTGCTAAGGAAAAAATTCCGGAAAGGGCATTAAATTGTTTAAAAGGGATGACCATTAAAGCATACATTACTGCACCCATAATAATAGAAGGGGTACTTACCATTATATCAGTAATATTTTTCAGTGACATAAAAATTTTAGAATTTCTCCCATATTCTGCATAATAAATACCTGCACATACTCCTGTAGGAACGCCTATTAAAGTAGCTAAAGAGGTGATAATAAAATGACCAACAAAAGCATGTTTAAGCCCTCCTCCTTCAATTCCTGGAGGATTGGGATCTTGTAAAAAGAGTTCTAAATTAAGATATTTAAATCCATTTACCAATAGAGTACCCAAAATCCAAAAAAGCCAAAATAATCCATAAAGCGCAGCTAAAAAAGAAATTAGTAACATTATATAATTTATTAATTTTCTTTTAAAAACTTTTATTTCCATTTTTTTTCTAATCTAAGTACCATAAGTTTAGCAAAACTAAGAATTATAAAAGAAAGAACAAAAAGGATAAAAGATAAATAAAAAAGCGAAGAAAGATAAAGAGGAGTGTCTGCTTCTGTAAACTGGTTTGCTAAAGCTACTGTTATAGTTGTAAATGGTGAAAACAAAGAAGTAGGAATTTGGGCTACATTTCCTGCCAAAAAAGTTACTGCCATTGTTTCTCCTAAAGCTCTGCCTGTTGAAAGAACAAGCCCTCCTGTAATACCAGAGGCAGTATATGGAATAACAACATCTTTAATAACTTCCCATTTAGTTGCTCCTAAGCTATAAGCTGATTCTTTCATCACAGAGGGAACCAGATCAAAAGAATCTTTTACCATTGAAGCCATAAAAGGGATAATCATTATGGATAAAACCAAAGAGGTAGTAAGAACATCAATTCCAGTAGGTGGTCCAGAAAATAGTTTCCCTAATAAAGGAAAGGTAAAAAATATTTTTTGTAAAGAAGGTTCTACATAAGTCCTCATAAAATTAGCTAATACTAAAAACCCCCACATTCCATAGATTATACTTGGGATAGCTGCTAAAAGCTGTATAGCACTTGTAACTATTTCTTTTAGAAAAGAAGGCGCAAGTTCAGTTATAAAAATAGCTATTCCTATAGCTACAGGAGCTGCGATAAGAACAGCTATAAAGGTACTTATTAAAGTGCCTGTTAACATAGTAAGCCCACCAAAAGTTTCAGAAACAGGATCCCAAGTGGTAGTGGTTAAAAATTTAACTATCCCAAAGGTTTTGATAGCTAAATTAGATTCATAAAATAAGATTAAAAAAACTGTAAAAGGAAAAAGAAGTCCTGAAAAAATAGCCCAAAAAGCTAAAAAGTTCTTTATTACTATCTCTAAATAATAACTTCTTTTTGTCACTATAAACCTAAAGAATAAAGTAGACCACAATAAAATTTTGGTTTAATTCTAATAATTTATAGTATTTTTTCAAGCTGGAAAATTTTTGAATTAACTGAATATTTTTTAATATATTTTATATTTCTTCCAATAATTTCTAATTTTCTCTTTTATCTCTTCTGGAAGAGGGGTATAAGTTAATTCTTTAGCAACTTTATCTCCCTCCTTAAATGCCCAATCAAAAAATTTTACTACCTCTTTATTAGTTTCTTCTTTATCTTGTGAAAGAAGAATATAAGTTGCCCCTACTATAGGCCAAGCAGATTTCCCTGGAGTATTGGTAAGCCAAGCATAAAAATGTTTAGAAGGTTCAAAATTTCCATAAAGGATTGCCTCTTTAATATTTTCTTCCTTAGGTTCAACTACATTGCCAGAAAGGTTTTTAAGTTTTACATAAGAAAGTTTATTTTGAAAGGCATAAACTATTTCTACATATCCAATAGTATAAGGAGTTCTTTTAACATAATTTGCTACTCCTTCATTTCCTTTAGCACCTATTCCAATAGGCCAATTTACAGCTGTTCCATACCCTACTTTATCTTTCCAAGATTTACACACTTCAGTTAAATACTTAGTAAATATAGCTGTTGTTCCAGATGCATCAGCTCTATATACAGGTGTTATAGATTTGTCTGGAAGATCTATCCCAGGATTTAAAGTTTTTATTTTTGAATCATTCCATTTATTGATTTTTCCTAAATATATTTTACAAAGTACCTCTCCATCAAGTGTTAAATGAAAGTTTTTTAATTCAGGAAGATTAACCACAGGTACAACAGCACCTACTACAGTAGGAAATTGTAAAAGTCTTTTGCTTTCTACTTCTTCTGGTTTAAGAGGCATATCACTTGCTCCAAAATCAACAGTTTTTTCTATAATTTGTCTAATACCCCCTCCAGAACCTATGGATTGATAATTAATTTTAACCCCTGTAAGTTTATAATATTCATTTGCCCAATTAGCATAAAGAGGATAAGGAAAGCTTGCTCCAGCTCCGTTAAGGAATTTTTTTACTTCTATTTTTTCAGAAGGTTTTTTACAGGCATAAATTGCAAAAATTATAAGCAAACTTAAAATCCATATTATTTTTTTCATAATTTTTCACCTCTTTAAATACCTTTACTTGATAATTTCTGATATTTTTTTAGAATCTCACTTAGAGTAAAAAAAGCTTCAAATTCATAGCCCTTAGCTTCTATATTTTCTTTTCCTCCTTCTTCTCTATCAATTAAAGCAAAAATTTTAATAATTTGAAGTTTTTCTTTTTCAAGTATTTCAGCTGCTTTAAGAACAGACCCACCTGTGGTTACTACATCTTCTACTAAAACAATATCCATTCCTTCTCTTATATTTCCTTCAATTTGTCTTTGGGTTCCATATTTTTTGGGTTCTTTTCTTACCAAAATTCCTTCTAAGGGAATATCTTCTTCATTTGCTTTTGCAAGAATAGAACATACAATTGGATCTGCGCCTATGCTCATTCCTGCAATTCCATCTACTCCTAAATATTTTATTTTCTGCCAAAAAAGTGCACCTATCAAACCAAAAGACGAAGAATAAAGAGTAATTTTTCTACAATCAAGATAATAAGGACTCTCTTTGCCACTTGAAAGAACAAATGGTTTATCAGGACTATATAAAAAAGCTCTTTCTAAGATGGATTTTAAGATTTCATTTTTTAAAGCTAAAATATTAAGATTTATAAAACCTTTAAATAAAGGATGAGCTTCTCCTAAGAATCTATAAAACTCTTTTTCTGCTATTTCTAAGGAGGAATAGTTATAACTTACAAAATTTTTAAAATGTTCAAAACTCTCAGGAGAAATATAGGTATATTTAACAGCAAAACCCTTTTTATTTGTTCTTACAACTTTTCCTTTAAAAAATAGTTTAATTGAAGGTTGTGCTCCTTCTAAAAACAAAATAATAGGTATTTCTTCATCTTTAGAAGGAATAATTTTGCTTTCAATATATGAACCTCCATAACTTAAATCTTTTAAAAATCCTTTATGACTTTTATTTTGCCAAAAAAATTCTACGATGTTAGAGATGGGGATTCTGCTAAATTTTCTTTTCATTTAAACCAACCCCATCTCCATCTTTTTCTCCTTCCTTTATGGGACTTAATTTCACAAGAAGGTACAGCAGTTTCTATTAATTCTATTTCGATATTTTTAGCTATATCTGAACTTATTACCAGTCTGTTATTCCCATTCCTTACTAATAGGTTTCTTCCCCATCTCTGAATAACTTCAAAAGTATCTCCTTTTCTTAATCCCATAGCTTCTATCTTTTTAAGTACTGCTTCATTACCAAGAATTTCCTTAATTTTTATTTTGTCTCCGCACCTTACATCAATCAATAACATCTTGACCTTATACCCCCTTTTTGCAATTTGAACATATACCAAATATTTCCAGATGATATGTTAGTGGTGTATAATTTTTATCTTTAGCTTTTTTTTGAATAAGTTCTGCTAAATAATTATCTAATATTTCATCTACATTTTTACATTTAATACATATAAAGTGAATATGAGGAAGCTTATCTAAAGTAAGTTCATAATAAGATCTGGCATCTTGTTTATAAACTTCTTGAATATAACCTGCTTCAACAAGGAGGGGAATAGTTCTATAAACTGAAGCTTTAGAAACTTTGCTACCCTTTTTCCTCAACTTCATATAAAGCTCATCAACATCAAAATGATCCTTAGATTTTAAAATCTCTTTTAGTATTTCTTCTCTTTCAGAGGTATATTTTAATCCCTTATTCTTTATAAATTTTTTAAAATCCTTTACTATTTCTGTTGTTAAACCCATAATTTTACCCTCTTTAAATTTGAAATTTATTTTCAAAATTAAAATCAAAATCTATTTTGTCAAGGGGAGAATAAAAAATTTTAAATTAAATTTATTAAATTAAAAGATTGATCGATGATTAAGATTGAAAAACTCTTTACAAAAAAAGAAAGAAATGTTATATTTTTTATGGGATAAAATTGTTCCGGGGTCGTCTAACTGGCAGGACATGGGACTTTGGCTCCCAGAATCGTGGTTCGAATCCACGCCCCGGAATTAGGAAAAAAATGGAGGAGTGGCCGAGAGGTCGAAGGCGCTCGCCTGCTAAGCGAGTGCACGGGCTAAAAACCCGTGCCGCGGGTTCGAATCCCGCCTCCTCCGAAGACTTTATATATTGCCGGCGTAGCTCAATAGGCAGAGCGTGGGATTTGTAATCCCAAGGTTGAGGGTTCAAGCCCCTCCGCCGGCTTATCTTTAAGATCTCAAAACTTTTATATCTTTCTTATCTTAAAATTTTACTTTTTTCTATAAAATAAAAACATTTTTTATTGTGAGTTGCATTTTTTTATATATCATTTATATTTATTTTACTAAGTTATGCAGTCTTAACATTTCTATACTAACTTTTGTAAATATTATAAAAACTAATTTTTAAAAAATGGTTTTTAGGGATTATAAAACCTATTTAAAAGAAAAAGAAATTCTTTGTGAAAATCTAAAAGGAAAATTTGGTTGTATTTTAGAATTTAAAGGATTTGTTAGAGAATATGATTTGAAAGAAGGAGAAAGAGTCCCTGCTAAAGGACTTCACATAAAAGAATTGGTAATTGAAAAATTAAAGGGAATTAGAGAAGAAGCAATCAGAAATTTTGATCTTGTTGAGACCATTATTTATCATGCAACTGGCTTTTTAAAAGTGGGAGAAATGGTTGCCTCAATTGCAATATTTGCTAAACATAGACAAGAAGCCTTTCTTGCTCTGTCTTTTATAATAGATGAAATGAAAAAATATCATTAAGTTTCTGATTTTTTTAATTCTTTGATTAATTCTTTTTTTCTTTTTTTAGAATATCTTTCTTCTTCACTAAAGATACATCCACAATAGCTCTGTCTATAAATATTAAGATTTTTAGCAATTTCTTCTCCTTCTTTATAACCTATTCTAAAATCCTCATAAAAAAAGGATATCTTATAACTATGACTTAAATCTTCTGCAATTTCTTTTAAAAGTTCATGATTCTGATGAATACTGTAAAGCATAGTTGTAGTAAATGCCTCAGCTTTTAACTCAAGAGCTTTTTTAACTGTAGAAGTAAGTCTCATAATATAACATCTTTCGCATCTTTTATTAGGTTTATCCCAAAGCATAAAGGTTTCTTTAATAAATTTTCGCAATCCATATTCTTTATCCCATATAACTTCAAAATCAAAAATTTTCTGAATTTCTTCTAAAGCCTTTATTCTTTGACGAAATTCTCTATAAGGATGTATGTTTGGATTATAAAAATAGCCTTTAAAATTAATCCCCTTTTTCTTAAAATGAGAAATAGGATAAATACTGCAGGGTCCGCAACAAATATGAAGAATTATCATAAAAATAAATTTTAAGTTATAATTACAATTTATGCAAATCAAGAAAAAAGATTTTTTAAGTATCCCAAATATCTTAAGTTTATATAGATTACTTTTAGGATTAATTTTTCCTTTTCTTTGGATAAAAAAAGTAGATACCTTAATATTACTTTTTTTAATAGGAACTGCTATTTTAAGTGACACCTTAGATGGTAATATTGCAAGAGTTTTTAAGCAAAAAACAGATCTTGGAAAAATTCTTGATCCTATCGCAGATAAAGTTTTTATAAATATGCTCTTTGTATTGCTCTATTTAAATAAAAACATTTCTTTAAACCTTGTTTTAATTCTTATAATAAGAGATATAACCATATTAATTGGCGCCCTATTTTTACTTTTAAAATACCCTAATCAGGCAAACTTTAGTCCAACCTATTTAGGAAAAGCTTGTACAATATCTCAGCTTTTATTCTTATTTTTATACTTCTTGCATTTATTTATAAGACCTTTAAAAGAAATTTATATTTTTATAATTACACAGGTTGTTATTTTTTTAACTATTACCTCAGGATTTCACTATGGAATTATTTTTTACAAGAGTTTTAAAAAATCTCCTATTAGATAGTCTTTTTCTTTTTTAGAAAATCTTATTTTTATAATTTTTTCTTGCCAATTTTCACTTCCTTTATTAAATTTATTCAAATCTACATAGGTAGTAATATAATTTTCTGAAAGAGCTTTCCACATGCTTTTATTTTTATCAAAATATTCAATCACTGCTTTTCTTATTCCTCCAAGCTCTTTTTCTAAAAAATTCTTTCTTTTTTCTTCTATTAGTCTTTTTAATATCTTTTTTCTATTTTCTATTTCTTGCTTGTTTATTTTAGAATTTAACTTTTCTGCAAAGGTTTCTGGTCTCAAAGAAAAAGGAAAAATATGAAGCCAATTTAAAGGCGATTTTTCAATAAGTTCATAGGTATCTATAAAATCTTTTTCCTCTTCCCCAGGAAAACCTACAATTACATCTGCACCAAAAGTAGCATGAGGAAAAAGCTCATAAAGCCTTTCCAAAACTTCTAAATATTTTTCTCTTAAATATTTTCTCTTCATAAGTTTCAAAATTTTATTAGACCCACTCTGTAAAGGAAAATGAAAATGAGGAGCTATAAATTTGCTATTTTTAACATAATCAAAAAAATCTTCTCCAATTTCATTTACTTCTATTGAAGAAAGTCTCAAAATAAATTCTTTACCAAAGGAATTTAAAAACTCTTCTATTTTCACTAAAAGATAAGTTAAATTTTTTGGTGGATTAAAATCTATCCCCCATTTACTGAGATTAATTCCTGTCAATACTATTTCTCTATATCCTCTTTTTACAAAAATATCAATTTGTTTTAATATATATTCTAAAGAAACACTTCTTGGTTGACCTCTTACATAGGGAACAATACAATAACTGCAAAAATTATCACATCCATCTTGAACCTTTATAAATGCCCTTGAATGAGCAAAAAAATCATTAATAATTATAGGATAGCAAGTCTTTTCTCGAGAAATATCTTCAACCAAAACAAGAGGAGAGACAATTTCTTTACTTTCTCTATTTAAAAGGTTTTTTAAAATTTTTACCATTCTAAACTTTTCTTTTTGTCCTAAAATCAAGAATTTTATATTAAGGCTATTTTTAGGAAAATTAAAAATTTTATCAGAAAATTTTTGAGCATAACATCCTGTAAGAACAATAATTTGAGGATTTAATTTTAGCCATTTTTTTACGATTTTACAAGTTTCTGCCTCTGCTTTTGAAGTAACAATACAACTATTTAAAATTAGAATTTCTGCTTTTTCTTCTGAAGAAAAAGTAAATCCTTCTTCAACTAATTTTTCTATAATATAAGCACTTTCTACTTGATTTACTTTGCATCCAAGTGTCTTTAAATAAAACTTCATCATTTTATTTTATATTTTCTAAGAAATCTTTTATAGCTTTTTTTAGATAATTCTCATATTTTTTTTCTCCTATCGCCCTTCTCCCAAAAACAAAGTTAAATTCACTTATCAAAGGATTTTCGTTTTTAAAAAGAAAATCTATAGCTACAAGATTAAAATAAGTATTTTTTATAATTTTATTAGTAAGATCTAAAACTTTTTCTTTTAAGCCCCTTTTGGGACAAGGTATAATTTTACCTTCTTGAACTATATTTTTTTTAAATCCCCCTTCTCTAAAAATTATAAAAATTTTTTTTCCTATAACAATAGCTCTTGCATCAAAATCACAAGGAATATATTCTTGGATAAGGAAACCAAACCTATTTTCTCTTTCCCAGCTTTTAATTATTTTTAAAATTTCTTTAAATTCCTCTTCATTATTTACCAAAAAAACTTCTCTTCCCTCATCTCCGTAATTTCCTTTTATTACACAGGGAAATTTCATTTCCAAAAGTCTTTTATAAGGATTTTCTTCTAATCCACAAAGTCTTGATATTATAACAGTTTCAGGATAGGGTAAATTTAAAAGTCTTAAAAGCATAATTTGTCCGATTTTCCCAGGATAAAAAAATCTAAAGGTATATTCTGGAAAAACAGGTATACCTAAATTTTTCACCAAAAAATAAATTTCAGGAGAAATAGTAGGAGGGAAAATAACTGCTCTGGCTTGAGAAAGCAGCCTAAAAAATTTTTCATCTAAGGGTTCAAATTGAAAAAAGTTAAAATCTCCTTTAAACCCAGGAAAAAAAGAAATGATCATTATATTTCTTCAGCACTTTTCAATAACTTCTGTTTCTTCTTCAGAAAGCCTTGCTTTTTCAATCATTCTCTTAAAAATTTTAATACATCTTTTAAGCGTTGCAATTTTTACATTTTTTAATAAATTTTATTTTACTATGAATGAACTTTCTAGTTTAGGGAAATTTTTAATACTTTTAGGTATTATAATAATTTGTTTAGGCTTTTTACTTACTTTTATTCCCAAGCTCCCCTATTTAGGAAAGCTTCCAGGAGATATTTATATTAAAAAAGGAAATTTTACTTTTTATTTTCCTTTAGCAACTTCCGTTCTTATTAGTATTCTTTTAACTATAATATTAAATCTACTGCTCCGAAAATAAACATAATTTGATGAAAAAAACACTTTTTACAATCTTCATTTTATTTTTCTTTGGATTTGCTCTTTATTTTCCCTTTCTTGGAGAAAAAGAATTCCAAGGAGAAGAAGGAAGAAGAGTCCTTATAGCACTTCAAATGCTTGAAAATAAAGAATTTCTAATACCAGAGCTCTTTAATGAACCCTATTTTAATAAACCTCCTCTTTTTAATTGGGCTTTAGCTGGTTTCTTTTTTATAACTAAAAGTTATTCAGAAGTTACTGCAAGATTTTTTTCTTCTCTTTGTTTGATTTTAACTTCCTTATTTTTAGTTTTTATTTGGAAAAAACTTTTAACAGAGTATAAAAAAATATCTTTTAATCCTTCTCTTATTGAAATACTTATACCGGGTCTAATATTTCTTACCACCCCTGAAGTTATAGACAAAGCCATAAGAGCTGAAATTGAGGGCTTTTATACTATGTTAATAACTATAGCAGTTTATAGCTGGTTTTATTTTTATGAAATTAAAAATAAAAAAATAACTGCTTATATAGTTTCTGGTATATTTTTAGGATTAGGTATCTTAACTAAAACTTTTCAAGCTCTTGTATTCTTTTATCTTGCACTTTTTTCTTATTTTATTTTTAAAAAAAGATTAAAAGAGTTTTTAAGCATTCCCCATATATTAGGAATTTTTACTTATTTAGGGATATTTTCTCTTTGGGCAATATTAGTAAGTCTTAAAATAGGATTTAAACCCTTTATATTAGCTTGGATTTATCAATATTTATCTTTAGCTAAAGCACAGGAAATGAGTTTTTCACAACATTTCAAAGCTTATACTATTTTTGCCTTTTTGGGATATTCACCTTGGCTTTGGTTTTTAATCTCTTATAAAAATAAAAATTTTACTTCCTTTATTAAATCTAATCCTCTTTTTTATAACTTTGCTATTTTTTCTTTCTTTTTCTTCTTTTTATCTTATATCTTTCATTTTCTATTTCCTGGGGCAAGACTCCGCTATATTTTGCCCTCAGCATCAGGACTAATTTTTTTAAGTACCCTCTCTATATATTACTACATAAAGCAAAACTACCTTCCAGAGAATTTAAAAATCTTATTTTTAAAAATACTTCCTCTTATTAACTTAATTCTTTTGGTCACAGGCTTTATTTATCTTTCTTTTTCTAAATACAAACCTGAAAAAATCTTTTATACATTTTATTTTTTATTTTTTATAATCAATTTGATTTTTTTACTAAAAAATTTTTCCTCTCCCAAATATCTTTTTGCTTTCCTTTTAAGCATAGTTTTCTTATTAAAAACACTTTATGTTAGTTTTTATTATCCCTTACACAAAGAGAAAATGAATCATTTTAGAAATGGAGCTTTTAAAATTGCTAATATTATGGTTAATAAAAAGGAACTTTATCTTTGTCAAACAACTCCGCACCATCTTTTATATTATTTAAAATATAAATATAAATTAATTCCACACATTTATTATCTTAAAACTTGCTCAAATCTTCCAGAGAATAGTTTTATTTTATTTAGAGAAGATAATATTTCTGAAGAAATTTTGAAAAATTATAAAATTTATCCTTTAAAAATAAGGACAAAAAATTATTTTTTAGTTTCTTCTTAAAGTCTTCAAAGCTTTTTCTCTTTTTTTTCTTTTTTTATCTATAAATTGGCTAAATTTTTCAAAATCTTTTTCTTTAAGTTCTGGAAAAAATTCTCTATAAATCTCAAAAACCAAAGCTCTTGCATTAGTTATCTTTTCCCATTCAAGGCTCAT
Organism: uncultured Thermodesulfatator sp.; assembly: GCA_964464535.1. Lineage (GTDB taxonomy): Bacteria > Desulfobacterota > Thermodesulfobacteria > Thermodesulfobacteriales > Thermodesulfobacteriaceae > Thermodesulfobacterium. The sequence continues at coordinate 19,601 of CAYXGJ010000018.1, forward strand.
AGCTAAGGTTGAAATGTCTTTTAGGCGCTCTAATTTAGAAAGTGGTTTTTTGTAAAATTTTATTCCATCAAGATCAAAAATTTTAAAATTTTCTTCGGAAGTATAATAAAAGTTATTGAACTTAGTATCTTTAAGAAAGATCCCTTTTTCGTGAAGTTCAAAAATAAAGGAAATTAAGTTTTTTATAAGCTTATGATTTAAATTTTCTTTTTTATCATCTAAGAAAAGATTCTCTCTTTTTAGAAATCCCTTTTCAATATAAGGAAAAACAATACCTCCGTAAAAGGGCTCTTTTTTTAAAAAGGCTATTTGAGGATTTTCCCAAAAAAGAAAAAATGGCTCAAGTAAAGAAACATTTAAGTTCTTTAAATTTTTAAAAGCCTTAAAATATTTTTTTATTCTATTTTTTTTAAATAGTCTTGGTATAAAAGCTTTCAAAAAAAGGTAAGAAGAATTTTCTGAAAGAAACTTTAAAATAAAGTTTCTATGAGATGGGCTCTTTTTTATACATTTTATTTCAAAAGGTTCATTTTCCAGTTTTTTTAATATCTTTTCAGCATCTGGAATAAAAAAATAAAACTTAAAGAGTTTCCAATTGAGAAATAAGGCAGTCCACATAATTATCCCAAGTTAAATGTTTTATAAACTCATAAATTTTAAGAGGATCAAAAGAAATTTCCATTGCTCTTAAAATAGCTGATTTTAGTGCTTCTTCATTTCTTTCTACAACAAATCCGTTTATACCCTCTTTTATAAATTCACTTGTTCCATCATAAAGAGTTGTAATAACAGGAGTTCCTGTAGCTAAGGCTTCTAAAGTGGCAAGGGCTCCTGGGTCATACAAAGTGGGAAGGACAAAAAGATCTGCCATAGCATAGTATTTTTCTACTTCTTTTATTTTACCTAAATAAACAACTCTTTGATTTGACTTTCCTTCTACCCCTGCAACCAAGAGTTTAACTCTTTCTGGAAGATCAGACAAAACCTTTAGTAAAAGAGGAAGCCCTTTCCTTTTTATATCATAACCTACAAAAAGGATTAAAAAATCCTCTTCAGAAAAGCCCTTTTCTTTCCTAAATGTCTCTTTAAGCCCCTTTAAAGAAGGGTTAAACTTTTTAAAATCCATTCCTCTATAACAAACTACAGTTTTATCGTATGCTTCTGGATAAAACTCTTTAATAAGAGTTTTACCCAAAGAAAAAAGGGAAACCACTTTTTTTGCATTAATAAGGGCTTTTTTTTCAAGGCTCAAAAGTATTTTATAGCGAAGACTAAAGTTTTTTAAAAATGATGCCTTTTGTTTTTGTAAAAAGGCAACCATTGGGTCGCAAAGTATAAAAAGGTCAGAAGGGTAGGGATAACGAAAAAAACTTACTATTTTGTAGTTAGAAAGCTTAGAAAGGATTTTTTTTGCTTGATAAATAAAAAAAAGATGCTTTGGTGTAGATCCAAAGCCTTTCCATCTAACTTTATAGACTTCAAGTCTTTTTAAAATCTCTTCTTTGAAAGATACAGTATGGGCAACCACTCCTACTTTAAATCCTCGCTCTAAAAGTTTTAATGCAATCATTCCTGCATGAGCCTCTGCTCCTCCAATCCCAAACCCAATTTTAGGTCTAAGAAGAATTATCTGGCTCAAATTTTTATTATCCTTTTTATTAAAGCTTATTTGAGATTTTAACCGAAAATTTTATAACTTTAAACTGTTGACAAGGGTTTATTTTAGAATAATTTTGATATTCTATGAATAAGGTTTTCTTTATTAGCTGGTTAGCTATTTGGATTGCCATTTTTTTTACCCATTCTAAGACTTTCCTTTGGATTGGTTTTGTTCTACTAACTCTTCTTTTTTTAACAAACTTAATTCGTGAGCCAAAAGATCCTTTAAATTTACCCAAAGGGTTCCTTATCTTAAATATACTCTTTCTTTTCTTTCTTCTTCCCTTTGCCTTTATGCCTCCTAATATAGTAAGAACCTTTGAAGATTTTCTAAAAAACTATCTATTTCACATAATTTTAGCCCTCTTTTTAGCTCTAAAATTGAAAAAAGATCCTGAATTTTATAAATCTCCCTTATTTTATCTTCCGCCAGCACTGATCTGTTTAGCTGTAAGTTTGCACCACATCTATTCCGGAATTAAGATCTGCTTAATAAGTAACCAATGCCCAAGTACAGTATTCATCGCAAACAAAATTAGCTTGTTAAAAGGTATAGTTATCACTTCTACTTCTTACGTATTTGTATTTTTTTTCTTTTTAAGCTTATCTATTGCTGAAAAAAGAAAGAATTTAAAAATTTTCTTTCTTTTTATAAGTTTTTTTGCCCTTTTTATGGAAATAATTCTTGGAAGAAGGGCATCAATCTTAGCTATAACCCTTTCTAGTATATTTATAAGTATACTTTCTAAGCATCGTACTACCCGAACTATTAGCTTATCTTTTGCTTTAGGTTTGATTTTTATTACTGGAGTATTGCTTATGATACCAAAAGGAAGAGATATACTCATCCGGTATGAGAAAATTGACCTTTTATTTCAAGGTAAATATGCTGAAGCTGGCTCTTTTGGAGAAAGAATTTATATATGGAAAATATATCTAAAAAAAGCCCTTGAAGATCCCTTTTCCGGAACTGGAATTGG
>CAYXGJ010000019.1:0-19219 GCA_964464535.1 uncultured Thermodesulfatator sp.
AGGGAGGGTGGAAGAACAGTTGGAGCAGGAGTGGTTACAAAAATTTTAGAATAAAAAAGAGGGCTTTAGAGTATGGCTAAAAAAGGTGAGGCAAGAATAATTATCCATCTTCAATGTACTGAATGTAAAAGAATTAATTATACAACTACAAAAAATAGACGTAATACTCCTGATAGATTAGAATTAAAAAAATATTGTCCTTGGGAAAAAAGGCATACAATTCACAGAGAGGTTAAAAAATAAGGTAGGCCAGTAGCTCAAGTTGGCAGAGCGTCGGACTCCAAATCCGAAGGTTGGGGGTTCAAGTCCCTCCTGGCCTGCTATTTAATTAATTTAAATTGAAAAGATATGAAGCCTAGAGAATTAGTAAAAGATAAGGTAGTTAAAGAAAAAGAAGAAAATTTTATAGTAAAGGGTGTAAAATTTTTAAAAGAGGTTAAAATAGAAGCCAAAAAAATTACTTGGCCTCCTAAAAAGCAAGTACTTCTTAGTGCCTTAATGATTATGTTTTTTAGTATAGTTATAGGAGCTTATTTAGGACTTTTAGATATAATTTATAATGCATTGATTTCTTTTTTGGTGAGATAAAATGGGTAAAATTTGGTATTCTGTACAGGTTTGGTCCGGCTTAGAAGAAGAGACTAAACAAAAAGTAGAAAAATTATTGGAAGAAAAAGCAAAAGAAAAAATAGAAAAAATTTTTGTTCCTGCTCCTAAGGAAATAGAAGTAGTTTTTTCTCCAGAAAAACAGATTACTCAGAGATTTTATTCAGGTTATTTTTTAATTTATGGAGAACTTGATGAAAATCTTAAAGAAGAAATTAGGAAGATAAAAGGTGTTATTGATATAGTAGGAGGTGATAAGTTATATATTTTTAGGACTGAAGAAGTAGATAAACTTATTTCCCAACTTGTGGTAGAGGAAATTAAACCAAAACCAAGATATCAATTTATGCAAGGAGATAGAGTTAGGATTACAGAGGGACCTTTTGCCAATTTTATAGGTATAGTTGATGAAGTAAAGCCTGAAAAGGGTAAAGTAAAAGTTTTGGTTAGTATCTTTGGTAGAGAAACTCCTGTGGAAATAGAATTTGCTTATTTGCAGAAGATTTAAGGAGGTATAAGTAAGTATGGCTAAAAAAGTTATAGGGCAAGTAAAATTGCAACTTCCTGCAGGTCAGGCAACCCCTGCACCACCAGTTGGTCCAGCTCTGGGTCAGCATGGAGTTAATATAATGGAATTTGTAAAAGCATTTAACGAAAAAACCCGTAATCAAGAAGGTATGATTATACCTGTAATAATTACCATTTATGCAGATAGATCTTTTACTTTTGAACTAAAGACACCACCAGCTTCGGTGCTTTTAAAAAAAGCAGCTGGAATTGAAATAGGTGCGCATAATCCAAAAAAAGAAGTAGTTGGTAAAATTACTAGAAAGCAATTAGAAGAAATAGCAAAACTTAAAATGCAAGATCTTACTGCTTCATCTTTAGAAGCAGCTATAAAAACTATTGAGGGGACTGCTAAAAGTATGGGGATAGAAATTGTAGATTAGGAGAGGTGAAAAAAATGGCAAAAAGGGGTAAAAAATATAGAGAAGCTTTAGCAAAAGTTGATAGAACTAAAAGATATACTTTTGAGGAAGCTTTAAAATTAGCTTTAGATACTTCTTATGCTAAATTTGATGAAACTGTTGAGGTAGCAGTTAATTTAGGTGTAGATCCTCGCCATGCAGATCAGATGGTAAGAAGTTCTGTAGTTTTACCTCATGGAACTGGTAAATCTGTTAGAGTTTTAGTTTTTGCTAAAGGAGAAAAGGCAAAAGAAGCTATGGAAGCAGGAGCAGATTATGTAGGGGATGAGGATTTAATAAAAAAGATTCAAGATGGGTGGTTAGAGTTTGATAAAGTTGTAGCAACTCCCGATATGATGTCTCAAATAGGTAAGATTGGTAAGATACTTGGACCTCGTGGGCTTATGCCAAGCACAAAAACAGGAACTGTCACTTTTGATATAGCTAAAGCAGTTAAAGATATAAAAGCAGGTAAAGTGGACTTTAAAGTGGATAGAGCAGGAGTAGTTCATGTGCCTGTTGGGAAAGTATCTTTTGGAGAAAAGAAAATATTAGAAAATTTAGCCGCTTTTTTTGAAGCCCTTTTAAAAGCAAAACCCTCAGCAGCTAAGGGACAGTATATAAGAGGAATTGCTCTTTCTACAACTATGGGACCTGGAATAAAGGTAGATCCCAGTGAAGTAAGAAATTTGATACAGAAATATTCAGGAGATTAATTATAAAAAATAAGAGCCCCATGAGAATCCTTCAAAAAGGGTTACTCTTGGGGCCTGAGACAAGTAGGTGCCAAAAAGAGGCTTAAATGGGTAAAGCTTTTCCCAGCCTACTTAGAGGCGAAAGGGTACCCTTTCAGAAAAAAAATTAAATGATATTTAAGGAGGTTAGCTTTGCTTACCCGAATAAAGAAAGAGGAAATGGTTAAAAATTTAAAAGAAAAGTTTTTAAATTCTGAAGGTATTTTTGTAACTTCATTTAAAGGATTTACAGTAGCAGAAAGTAATGAAATTAGAAAATTAATAAGAGAAAAAGGAGGAGAATTTAGAGTCGTTAAAAATACTTTAATCAGACTGGCTTCACAAGAAACACCTTTTCAGCCAGTAAATGAATATATAGAAGGTCCTACAGCCCTTGTTATTGCTTACAAAGATACGGTTGAGATAGCAAAGATTTTAAATAAATTTATAAAGGATCATCCATCTTTAAAATTAAGAGGTTTTGTAATACAAGGCAAAGGATTTAAAGCAGAGGCTATAGAAGAACTTGTGAAACTTCCCCCTAAGGAAGTATTGCTTGCTCAAGTTCTTGGTACTCTTCAAGCACCAATTACTAATTTTATAGGTGTTCTTTCAGCTATTATTAGAAACTTTCTTAATGTTCTTAAAGCCATTGAAGAAAAGAAAGCTAAAGGAGAATAAAATTTAAAAAGGAGGGATGGGAAATGGCAATAACTAAAGAAGAAGTAATTGAATTTATTGCTAACATGAGTGTTTTGGAATTATCTCAATTTATTAAAGAACTTGAAGAAAAATTTGGAGTCACTGCAGCTGCACCAGCAGTAGTAGCAGCAGTAGCCCCTCAAGCAGCAGTTGGCGAAACAGCTCCTGCTGTGGAAGAAAAAACAGAGTTTGATGTAATTCTTGCTGATATCGGAGCTAACAAAATTAATGTTATTAAAGTAGTAAGAGAAATTACTGGATTAGGATTAAAAGAAGCTAAGGAGTTAGTAGAGTCTGCTCCTAAACCACTTAAGACAGGAGTTTCAAAAGAAGAAGCAGAAACCATTAAGAAAAAATTAGAAGAAGTAGGAGCAAAAGTAGAGATTAAATAACTTTGTTTATAAAAAACATTAAGAATAAATACAATAAAAAGGAGGGGTTCCCTGATAAAAAGGGGAACCCTATTTAAATTTTAAAGGAGGGGATTCTTAGATGTCTTATAACATTAATTTAAGACCAAAAGTAAGAAAAAGTTTTGTAAAAGTTGAACAAGTTCAAGAGTTACCAGATCTTTTAAAAATTCCTAAAGAATCTTATCAAAAATTTTTACAAGCCAATACCCCTCCAGGTAGAAGAGAGAATATAGGAATTCATAGATGTTTTTCAACGGTTTTTCCTATAAAGGATTATTCAGACATAGCTGTTTTAGAATATATGGATTATAAAATTTTACCTTCAGAATATACTCCAGATGAAGCTAAAGAAAAGGGACTTACCTATGAAGTTCCTATAAAATTAAAAATACGTTTAGTTACCTATGATCTTGATCCAGAAACTGGAGTAAAAAGTATAAAGGATATAAAAGAACAGGAAATCTATTTTGGTACAATTCCTATGATGACAGAAGATGGAAGATTTATTATCAATGGTACCGAAAGAGCTGTAGTTAATCAACTTCAAAGGTCTCCAGGAGTAATTTTTGAAAAAGATAAAACCCATGCCAAAGCTGGTAGATTAACTTATATTGGAAGAGTAATTCCTGTGAAGGGTTCTTGGTTAGATTTTATATATGATTATAAAGATAGATTTTTAGTAAGAATTGACAAAAGAAAAAACATTCCTGCTACAGTATTTTTAAAAGCTATGGGATTGTCAGAAGAAGAAATTCTTTCTTTATTTTATCCAACAGAAAAATATAGAATTTTAGAAGAGGGAGTAGAAAAAGAGCTAAATTATGAACTTTTAACTGGGCAAAAAGCTCCTATAGATATTGTTCATCCAGAGACTGGAGAAATTTTAGTAAAAAAGGGTAAAGTAATAAGTTCTAGTATAATAAAAAGATTAAAACAATCTGGAATAAATGTTTTGAAATTTTCTGATGAAATGCTGATCGGAAAATTCTGTGCTAAGGAGATTGTGGATGCAGAAACAGGAGAAGTATTACTCGAAGTAAACGAAGAAATTACTGAGGAAAAACTTAAACTCTTACGAGAAAAAAACATAAAAGAAATAGAAGTCCTCTTTGTAGATGCCTATCGTTATTCTTCAGCACTAAGGGATGCACTTAAAATTGACAAAATAAAAAGTAGAGAAGAGGCTTTAATAGAAATTTTCAGAAAAATGAAACCCGCAAGTCCTGTAACTCCAGAAATAGCAGAAGCCTATTTTAGATCTCTATTTTTTGATCCATTAACCTATGATCTTTCTGAAATTGGAAGGTATAAAATAAACTTAAGGCTTAATTTAGATCTTCCTATAACACAAAAAACTTTGACTTTAGAAGATGTGATTGCAATTTTGAAAGAGCTAATTCGCATGAGAGAAAATGAGGAAGAAGGAGATGATATAGATAGTTTAGCTAATAGAAGGGTTAGATCAGTGGGTGAATTAGTGGAAAATCAATTTTTAATTGGTTTAATGAGAATGGAACGAATTATTAAAGAAAAGCTCCAACTCCAAGAAATAGAAACTTTGACCCCTGCAGAACTTATAAATAGCAAACCTGTTATGGCAGCTGTAAAAGAATTTTTTGCTCAGGGACAATTATCTCAATTTATGGATCAAACTAATGTGCTTTCTATGCTTACTCACAAAAGAAGACTCTCTGCACTTGGACCAGGTGGTTTAACAAGAGAGAGAGCTGGTTTTGAAGTTAGAGATGTTCATCCCAGTCATTATGGAAGAATTTGTCCTATTGAGACTCCAGAGGGTCCAAATATTGGATTGATTGTTTCACCAACTACTTATGCACAGGTAAATCCTTATGGTTTTTTAGAAACTCCTTATAGATTAGTGAAAAACGGGAAGGTAACAAAACAGATTATATATTTGAATGCTGCTGAAGAGAAAGACCTTATTATTGCTCAATCAACCATTAGAATTGATAAAGAAGGGAATATTTTAGATGAACATGTTCCAGCAAGAAAAAATGGAGAGTTTATTATTGCTCATAGAGATGAAGTTGATTTAGTAGATTTATTTCCTGCTCAAATAGTAAGTGTTTCTTCTTCTCTTATTCCGTTTTTAGAACATGACGATGCAAACAGAGCACTTATGGGTTCTAACATGCAAAGACAGGCTGTACCGTTGCTTATCCCAAAAGCACCTCTGGTTGGTTCTGGGATGGAAAAATCAATTGCTTTAAATTCTGGTTTTATTTTAGTAGCTGAAAGGGACGGAATTGTAGAGGATGTTGATAGTACAAGAATTGTATTAAGGTATGATAAAAAAGATGGGCACTTTCCAGAAATAAAAATTTATGAACTTATTAAATGGAGAAAGTCAAATCAAAATACAACTTTTAATCAAAGACCAATTGTAAAACCAGGACAAAGAATAAAAAAAGGAGATATTTTAGCAGATGGACCATCTATGGATCACGGAGAATTTGCATTGGGTAAAGATGTGCTTGTAGCCTTTATGCCTTGGAAAGGATATAATTTTGAAGATTCTATTATAATTTCAGAAAGATTAGTAAGAGATGATATATTTACTTCTATACACATTGAAGAGTTTGAATGCATAGCAAGAGAAACCAAATTAGGTAGAGAAGAAATAACCAGAGACCTTCCAAATGTGGGAGAAGAGCTTATATCTAATTTAGATGAAAGTGGGATTATAAAAATAGGAAGTTTTGTAAAACCAGGGGATATACTTGTGGGGAAAGTAACACCTAAAGGAGAAACAACTCTTACTCCTGAAGAAAAACTTTTAAGAGCCATTTTTGGAGAAAAAGCAAAAGATGTAAGGGATACTTCTTTAAGAGTTCCTGCTGGAATTGAGGGAATTGTAATAGATACCAAAGTTTTAACTAGAAAAGGTTTAGAAAAGGATATAAGAGCAAAACAAAAAGAAGATGAGGCAATAGCTAAGTTATTGAGAAATCAAGCAGACATTTTAGAAATTTTAAAAAGAAGTCTTATTACAAAACTTTCTAAGATTTTGGAAGATGAAAAGGCAGTAAAAGATCTGGAAAAAGAAGGAGATATCTATATTAAGAAAAAAGAGCCTTTTACCTTTAAGCTTCTTGATTCAATTCCAACCCCTATACTTTTAAAATTAAAAGATGTTGTACCTACATCTAAAAAAGAAATAATTTCTGAACTATTAGAAGCATATGAAAAAAGAAGAAAAGAAATTATTGAAGAATATGAGGCTAAAATAAATAAAATTAAAAAGGGAGATGAACTTCCTCCGGGTGTCTTAAAGATTGTAAAAGTGTATGTAGCTATGAAAAGGAAACTTCAGCCAGGAGATAAAATGGCAGGAAGACATGGGAATAAAGGTGTAATTTCTAAGGTTGTACCTATAGAAGATATGCCTTATCTTCCAGATGGCACCCCGGTAGATATGATTCTTTCACCTCTCGGAGTTCCATCTCGTATGAATATAGGACAACTTTTAGAAACTCACTTGGGATGGGCTTGTAAAGAGCTCGGAAAGAAACTTGCTAAACTTGCTCAAGATTATCAATTAGAAAGTATAAAAAGTCTTTTAAAAGAAATTTTTAGTGAAGAGGAATATAAAAGGTTAGTTGAAGGTAAAAATGATGAAGAAATAATAGAGTTAGCTAAAGGATTTATAGATGGTATTCCTATAGCAACTCCTGTTTTTGCTGGTGCAAAGGAGGAAGAAATTAAGAAATGGTTAAAACTTGCTGGTTTAGATCCAAGTGGAACAACTATACTTTACAATGGTATGACAGGAGAGCCCTTTAAAGAGCCTGTTACAGTAGGATACATGCATATGCTCAAGCTTCATCATTTAGTAGATGATAAGATTCATGCCCGTTCTACTGGTCCTTATTCTTTAATTACTCAACAACCTCTTGGTGGAAAATCTCAATTTGGTGGTCAAAGATTAGGAGAAATGGAAGTTTGGGCAATAGAAGCTTATGGAGCAGCTTATACTCTTCACGAATTTCTTACTGTTAAAAGTGACGATATAGAAGGTAGAGCAAAAATGTATGAAAAATTAGTTAGAGGGAAAAACTTTTTAGAAGGAGGAATGCCCGAAAGTTTTAGAGTATTAACTAAAGAATTACAAGGGCTTTGTCTTGATGTTGAATTAATAGAAGAATAAAAGGAGGTGTTTAAAGAATGAAAGATCTTTTAGCTATCTTAGAAAAACCCAAGGATATGATGAAAATTAAAGCTATTAAAATAGGTATAGCTTCTCCAGAAAAGATAAGGGAATGGAGTTATGGGGAAGTAAAAAAACCAGAAACTATAAACTATCGAACTTTAAAACCTGAAAAAGATGGTTTATTTTGTGCAAAGATTTTTGGTCCTGTAAGAGATTTTGAGTGTATCTGCGGGAAATATAGAGGGATGAAGCATAGAGGGGTAATCTGTGAAAAATGCGGAGTAGAGGTTATCCAAAGTAAAGTTAGAAGAGAAAGAATGGGGCATATAGAACTTGCGGCACCAGTTGCTCATATTTGGTATTTGAGAAGCATTCCAAGTAAAATTGGTCTTTTACTTAATATGACCCTTAAAGAAGTTGAATCCATACTATACTTAGAAAAATATATAGTAATTGAAAGTGAAATAGATGAATATCCAAAGGGAACTATTTTAACTGAAGATAAATATTATGCTTTAAGTGAGATGTATGGAGATAAGATTGTTATTGATACAGGAGCAAAAGCTATATATGAGTTATTAAGATCTCTTGATTTAGATAAATTAATTCAAGAAATAACTATAGAGATGCAAACTACACAGAGTGAAGCAAGAAGAAAAAAATTAGGCAAGCGTTTACAATTAATTAGAGCATTTAAAAATTCTGGGAATAGACCTGAATGGATGATTCTAAAAGTTATTCCTGTTATTCCTCCTGAATTAAGACCTCTTGTTCCTTTAGAAGGAGGTAGATTTGCTACTTCAGATCTTAATGATCTTTATAGAAGGGTTATTAATCGTAATGTAAGGCTTAAAAAACTAATAGATCTTGATGCTCCAGAAATAATTTTAAAAAATGAAAAAAGAATGCTTCAAGAAGCAGTGGATGCGCTTTTTGATAATGGAAGAAGAGGTCGTCCTGTAACAGGTCCTAATAGAAGACCTTTAAAGAGTTTATCTGATGTTTTAAAAGGGAAACAGGGAAGGTTCAGACAAAATCTTCTTGGTAAAAGAGTTGATTTTTCTGGAAGATCAGTAATTGTTGCTGGTCCAGAATTAAGAATGCATCAATGTGGTCTTCCAAAAAAGATGGCGTTAGAGCTTTTTAAGCCTTATATCTATGGATGGCTTGAAAAGCAGGGATATGCTACCAATATAAAAACAGCTAAAAGACTTGTAGAAGAAGAACATCCCGCTGTGTGGGATGCTTTAGAAGAAATTGTAAAAGAATATCCTGTAATGCTTAATCGTGCCCCTACACTTCATAGACTTGGTATACAAGCTTTTGAGCCAGTATTAATAGATACTAAAGCTATCCAACTTCATCCCTTAGTATGTGTTGCTTATAATGCCGACTTTGACGGAGACCAGATGGCTGTCCATATTCCTCTTTCAGTTGAAGCTCAAACTGAAAATAGAGTATTAATTCTTTCTACAAACAATATTCTTCTTCCTGCAAATGGAATACCTATTGTATATCCCACTCAAGATATGGTTCTGGGTTTATTTTATATGACTTCAGAAAAACCTTTTGCTAAGGGAGAAGGAAAGACTTTTAAAGACAAAGATGAAGTAATTTTGGCATATCAAACAGGATCTGTTGATTTGCAGGCAAAAATAAAAGTTAGAATGAATGGGAAATTGGTTGATACTACAGTGGGTAGAATAATTTTTTCTACTATAGTTCCAGAGGAAATAGAATTTGAAGAATACAATAAACCCCTTACTAAAAAGGAATTACAAAGGTTGATAAATCTTTCCTATCATAAAGCAGGAATGAAAAAAACTGTAATTTTTGCTGACAAATTAAAAGATATGGGATTTGCCCAAGCAACTGAGGCTGCTCTTTCTATTTGTGTTGATCATTTAACTATTCCCGAGAAAAAAGCAGAAATAATAGCCTCCGCTGAGAAAAAGATTGCAGAAATTTGGAAACAGTATAGGGATGGACTTATTACTGAAAGCGAAAGGTATAATAAAGCTGTTGATATTTGGGCTAATGCAACTGAAAGGGTTACAGAAGAAATGACAAAGGAAATGGAAACAAAAGAATATATTGGTCCTAATGAGGAAAAGATAATAGGTCCTAGTTTTAATCCAGTTTATATGATGGCTTTTTCTGGTGCTCGTGGGTCTAAAGATCAAATCAGACAGCTTGCTGGTATGAGAGGTTTAATGGCAAAGCCTTCAGGAGAGATTATTGAAACACCAATTAAAAGTAATTTTAGAGAAGGACTCTCAGTTCTTGAATATTTTGTTTCTACACATGGTGCTCGTAAAGGACTTGCTGATACAGCTTTAAAAACAGCTAATGCAGGATATTTAACTCGTAAATTAATAGATGTAGCCCAAGATTGTATGGTTACTGAAGAAGATTGTGGAACTATTGATGGTATAGAAATTGGGCATTTAATTGAGGCTGGAGAAATTATAGATCCTGTTTGGGATAGAGTTCTGGGAAGAGTAGCTTTAGAAGATATTGTAGATCCAATAACTGGAGAAGTTTTGGTAAAAGCAAATGAAGAAATAAATGAAGAGGCAGTTAAAAAATTAAGAGAAGCAGGAATAGAAAAAGTTAGTATCCGTTCTGTTCTTACTTGTGAGGCTAAATTTGGAGTTTGCAGAAAATGTTATGGAAGAGATTTAGCTACAGGGAGACTTGTAGAAATTGGAGAAGCTGTGGGAATTATTGCTGCTCAATCCATTGGAGAACCTGGTACTCAGCTCACTATGAGAACCTTTCATATAGGAGGTGCAGTAGGAAAGGCTTTAGAACAAAGTGAACACAGAGCCCAATTTCAAGGTAAAGTCAAGTTTATAAATCTGAGATTGGTGAGAGGAAAAGACGGAAACTTGGTCGCTCTTAATAGGCAGGGAGAAATAGCTATTGAAGGTCCTGATGGAAGAATCTTAGAGAAATATCCTGTTATTTATGGAGCAAAAATTAAAGTAGAGGAAGGACAAGAAGTTAAACCAGGAGATTTGATGGTAGAATGGGACCCCTATACTTCTCCTATTATTGCTGAAATAGAGGGGAGAGTTAAATTTGGAGATATTATTTCTGGAGTAACAGTTGATGAAAAAATAGATCCTACTACAGGAAGAGTGAGTATAATAGTAAGGGATTATAAGTTAACAGATTATCGTCCTCGTATATCTATTAAAGATGAAAAAGGAAGAACAAAGGATTTACCTGAGGGAAGAGGAAAAGCCCGTTATGAACTACCTGTAAGTGCTATTATAAGTGTTCAAGAAGGAGATTTTATTTATGCTGGAGATGTTATAGCAAGAATTCCAAGAGAAACTTTAAAAGCTAAGGATATTACCGGAGGTTTACCCAAGGTTACAGATCTTTTTGAAGCACGTAAACCAAAGGAATATGCTATTATAACTGAAATTGACGGTAAGATTGTCTTTGAAAAAGAAATAAGAGGTAAAAAGAAAATAGTAGTTCAGCCTGAAATAGGAGAATCTCAAGAATATTATATTTCCAAAGGTAAGCATATAGTGGTGAGAGAGGGAGATATAGTAAAAGCAGGTGACCCCTTGATAGAGGGTTCTCCTAATCCTCATGATATCTTAAGAGTGAAAGGTATTAAAGGAGTTGCCAGGTTCTTAGTTGAAGAAATTCAAGAAGTTTATAGATTACAGGGAGTTAAAATAAATGATAAACATTTTGAAGTTATTGTAAGACAAATGCTTAAGAAAGTTAAAATTAAAGAAACTGGTGATACTGATTTTATGGTAGGTGAAATTGTGGATAAAGTAAAGTTTGAAGAGGAAAACGAAAAAGTTTTAGCTTTAGGAGGGAAACCTGCTGTTGCTGAACCTGTTATACTTGGAATTACTAAAGCAGCTCTACTTACTGATTCTTGGCTTTCTGCTGCCTCGTTTCAGGAAACTACAAGAGTCTTAACAGAAGCCTCTATTGCTGGGAAAGTTGATTATCTGAGAGGTTTAAAAGAAAATGTTATTATAGGAAGACTTATTCCTGCTGGAACTGGAAGAATAGTTTACGAAGAAAAAGGTTGGATATAAGTTAAGGGTCTTTCCCCTTTTTATTTTTTAAGACCTAAATTTTGGATAAGATTTTGGTATCTTTCAAAATCATTTCTTTTTAAGTAATTTAAAAGAGCTCTTCTTTGACCTATAAGTTTCATAAGACCTCTTCTTGAATGAAAATCTTTGCGATGTATTTTAAGATGTTCCTCTAATTGTTTAATTCTTGCACTTAAAAGAGCAATTTGAACTTCAGGTGAACCTGTATCATTTAGATGGCGTCTAAATCTCTCAATAATTTCTTTTTTAACTTCTGGATCCAAAGACATTTCTCCCCTCCTAATTTATTTTAAGCCTAAGAAAGGATTACCCATTTCTCAAGCAAAATTAATTATATTACAAAAGCTAATTTAAGCAATAGTTAGAAAATTTATTAAAATTATAATTAAAAAATAATTAATATTATTTAAGATTTGACTTTTAAGATAATATATATATAATTTTTAAAAACAAATTTCTTAAATAAAATTCAAAACTTAAAAAGAGAGGTGATAAATGAAAGATAAAATAAGTATATTAATACATACTCCTGGTGGTAAAGAGCCTAAAATTATTAGCTTCAAAATAAAATATGTAAAATATTTTTCAATTTTAGTAGTTGTTTTCTTTTTCTTATCGTTCTTTTCCTATTTGTTAAATGTCTTTTTTGTACAAAAATATTTTTATTTAAGAGAAAAAGAAAAGAGAATAAAAATTATTACCAATCTTAATAAAAAATATAAAGAAGAATTGAACAAACTTAGAGATAATTTAATAAAATTAGAAAATTATCTTATGGAAAGGGGAGTGATCAGAAAAGATAAAGATGCTCTTGGAGGTTTAAGTAGATTAAAAGTTGAGGAACTTTCAGAAGAGGAGTATTTAAGTTTTTTAATTTCTCAGAGTGAGAAACTTTTTAATCAATTAAAGATTACTCCAACAGGCTTTCCAGTAAGTGGAGAAATAATATCTCCTTTAGGTTGGAGAGAAAATCCTTTTGGAAGTGGATATGAATACCATACAGGTGTTGATATTAAAGCTTCTTATGGAGCTCCTGTTTATGCTACTGCTGAAGGCATTGTAGAATATGCAGACTGGTTTTTAGACTATGGAAAAACTGTAATTATAAAACATCCTTCAGGTTATGAAACTCTTTATGGACATTTATCTAAAATAAAAGTAAAAAGTAGAGAAAAAGTAAAGGCAGGAGAAATAATAGGATATGTAGGTTCAACTGGGAGAAGCCTTGGATCACATCTTCATTATGAAGTCCGTTTAGGTTCAAAATATTTAGATCCTCTTAAATTTATAGTTTGGAAATGATAAAATTTTTTAACAAGATTTTTAATAAAAAAAGAGATCAAAAAGACCCTGAAGAAATTAGGACTTTTATATCTTCAGGATGCTTCTTTGAAGGAAATATTTTTTTAGGAGAAGGTATAACAAGGATTGATGGAGAGATTCAGGGCAATGTAAAAGGAGAAGGAGGATTGTTAGTTGGGGAAAATGGAATTATTAAAGGAGATGTAGAGGTGAAAAAACTTTTACTTTATGGACAAATTTTTGGAAATATCAAAGCTGAAGAGGTAGAACTCTATTCTGGAAGTGTAGTTAAAGGCAATATAAAGACTAAAATTATTTATATAGAAAAAGGGACCTCTATAAACGGACTTTGTGAAACAGAAATTTCTCCTGTTTTTTAAAATTTTAAATGAATCAAGAATATTTCTTTGAAGTCTCCCCTGAAGATGAAACAAAAAGACTTGATATTTTTATAAAAGAAAAGCTTCCAGAATTAAGTAGAAGTAGAATCCAAATCCTTATTAAAGAGAACTATATATTAGTAAATTTTAAACCTTCTAAGTCAAGCTATAAAATTAAAAGAGGTGAAAAGATAAAAGTTTTTATTCCTCCTGATAAAGAAATTGAAATTCAACCAAGAGATATTCCTTTTGAAATTATTTATGAAGATGAAGATATAGCAATTATAAATAAGCCCTCAGGAATAGTGGTTCATCCAGCACCTGGGCATTATGAGGATACTTTAGTTCACGGACTTATTTTGAGACTTAAAAATCTTTCAGGAATTGGTGGTAAAATAAGACCAGGTATTGTACATAGACTTGATAAGGATGCCTCAGGTATTATGCTTATTGCAAAAAACGATTTTGCTCACAAAAAACTTGTAGAAGCTTTTAAAGAAAGATTGATTGAAAAAACATATATAGTTCTTATCTATGGTAGATTAACTCAAAAAAAGGGGAAAATAGAAACTTTTATAGGAAGACATCCAGTTGCTCGCAAAAAAATGGCTGTTTTAAAGGAAGGGAAATTAGCAATTACTTTTTATGAAGTTTTAGAAGTTTTTAACAAAGCTTCCTTGGTTTTAGCCAAACCAGTTACAGGAAGGACTCATCAAATAAGGGTTCATTTTTCTTATATAGGACATCCTGTTTTAGGAGATTCTATTTATGGAGGTTTAAAACACGATCTTCCTAAACCTCCAAGACTTATGTTACATGCCTACGAGATTTTCTTTAAACACCCAAGAACTAATGAAGCAATGAAATTTAGAACTTCTATCCCAGAAGAATTTCAAAAATATATTCAAACCTTGAAAAGCTAAAATGAAAAAAATAGCTATTACAGGAAGCTTAGGTACTGGGAAATCTACAATTCTAAAAATTTTACAAAATTTAGGTTTTGCTACTTTTTCTTGTGATGAAGCTGTTAGAAATTTATATGAAGACCCTGGGATTAAAAAAGGAGTAATAGAAATTTTTGGGGAAGAAATCCTTGAACCTGATGGGAAATTAAATAAAAAGAAAATTTTGGAAAAAATTTTAGAAAATCAAGAGCTTAAGAAAAAACTGGAAGCTCTGTTTCATCCTTTAGTTAAGGAAAAATGTATAGAATTTATAAAAACTAATGAAAAAGAGAAAATTGTTTTTTTAGAAGTTCCTCTTCTTTTTGAAGTTGGATGGGAAAGTTTTTTTGATGAAATATGGGTTGCAAGCTGCTCAGAAGAGGTTCAAAAGGAAAGAATATTAAAAAAAGGATTAGATGAAAAAGTAGGAGAAGAGATTCTAAAATTACAGCTCCCTCTTTTCGAGAAAGAAAAAAGAGCACATAGAATTATTTTTTCAGAAAAAAACATAGAAGATTTAGAAAAAGAACTTAAAGAAATCCTAAAGGAATATTTAAAAGATTAAGCCCTTCATTTGTAAAGCAATGAAACAAAAAAGAATCTCCCAATTTTTTAACCTCTAAATTTTTTAAAAACAAAGCTTCTTTAAGACTTTTAATGGGTTCCCTTTCCACTGCTAAGGTTCCCTTTCTATCTCCTATAATAACAGGACCTATCATATAAAAGATTTCATCTACCAAGTTTTTTTCAAGAAAACTCCCATGAACTTTTCCTCCTCCTTCTACAAGAATAGAGCATATATTATTTTCACTACATTTTTCTAAAAGGGCACTTAAATCAATTTTTTCTTTTTCTAAAGGGAGTCTCCATACCTCAATCCCTTTATTTTTTAAAAATTTTTCTTTTTGAAGATCAGCCTGTTCTCCACAAACTACAATTGTTTTTTTATTTTTATTAACCTCAAAAATTTTAAAATTTGGCTCTAAGCTTAAATAAGTATCAAGAACGATTCTTAAAGGATTTTTTCCTTTTACTAATCTACAAGTTAAATCTGGATTATCCTTTAAAACTGTATTTTTTCCAACTATTATGGCATCACAAATATGCCTTAATTTGTGAACATATTTTCTTGCTTTTTCTCCTGTAATCCATTTTGATTCCCCTGTAGAAACTGCTATCCTTCCATCAAGACTTGATGCTACTTTCATTATAATCCAGGGTCTTTTTCTTAAGATATAGCTTAAAAAAAATCGGGTAAGAATTTTTACTTCTCTTTCGAGAATCCCAACCTCTACTTCTATACCTTTTGATTTTAAATATTCTAAACCACCTTTAGCTATTGGATTAGGGTCTCTTATTCCACACACAACTTTTGAAATACCAGCTTCTATAATTTTTTCTGTACAAGGAGGGGTTTTTCCATAATGGGAACAGGGCTCTAAGGTAACAAAAAGGGTACTTCCTTTTGCTTTTTCCTTAGCTTTATTTATAGCTTCTACCTCTGCATGGGGGTAGCCAAATTTTTTATGATATCCCTTAGCTATAACTTTTTTAGTTAAAGGATCTACAAGAACAGCTCCTACCGGAGGGTTAGGAGAGGTCCATCCCAATCCTTTATAACCTTCTTTAATAGCAATTTTCATGAAAAATTCATCAGAAAGATTTTTAAAATCAAGATTCATTAGAATATTTCTATTTTTTTCTTCTTTTTAGAGTTGAGATATAGAGTTGACTTTGCAATTTAGCCCAATCAATCTCTTTAGACTTTTCAGTAGATATTTGATGTTTAGCAAGTTTTATCTTTTCTGCTATTTTGTAATAATATTCGCTTTCTTCTAAATTAACAGGTCCTTTTCTGATCTGACTTAGCTGAAAAATAAGAGCAGTTAATTTTTTTACTTTCTTATAGGCTTCTCCTACCTCTTCATCCAAAAGTTCTTCTATTTTAGAGATTTCCTTTCTTAATTCTACTTCTTTTGGTAAAAATCCTGCATTTTTAAGGATTCTATAAACTATCTTTAAATCTTCTGGAACAAAAGGGTCTTCCTTTAATTTTAAAGGTTTTCCTTTATATTCTAAATTATCAAATAAGCCCTCTTCCATAGCCCTTCTTATTCTTTCTTCAGCAATTTTTTTAAAAATAGAGAGGGTCATTTTTTACTAAACTCATAAAGTTTATATTCTACAAAACCACTATTTTTAATTTTAGACTCTTTCAGATACTTTTGATAATACTCTTTTGCTAAGTCAAAATTTCCCAATTTTTCTGCAATTCTTGCTATATCTAAATAGGTTAAAAAATTTAATTCTGGTTGCACTCTTGAAACCTCTTTATAAATTTCTAAAGCCTTATTAAGATCTCCTTTTATTTCCAAAATTTTAGCTTTTCCATACAAAATTATTCCCTTATATTTTTTTGGATACCTTTTTTGTAATTCATCTATAAGTTTTTGCATTTCCTGATAATTTTTTTGAGTATAATAATAATCTAATAAAAGAAGAGATGCTTGAAGGGAAGCCTGAGTTCCTTTGTATTTTTCTTTTACTTCTTGTAAAGCAGAAATTATATTCTCCGCTTTTACAACTTCCATCAATTTTAGAGAGGCTTCTTTTTCTCTTTTAGATTTATAATAGATAAAACCTATCCATAAGAGAGTTATTAATAAAAGAATAACTACAAATGCTAAGATTGTTCTAAGGTATTTTTCAAAAAAACGAACTAGTCTTTCATGAAAAGAAAGTAATTTTTCAGATAAATCCATTTAAAAACCTCTAACCTTCTACTCCTCCAAAGAAATCGTCCCATTTGAAAATTAAAGGTTCAACACCCTCTTTTAAAACTTGATGATCAGTTACTTCGCCAATAATAATCATATGATCCCCTGCTTGGCATTCACCTACCAGATGACATTCAAAATAGGCTATAGCATCTTTTAAAACAGGACATCCATTTAAAGAATAAGTATAAGGAATGTTCTCAAATTTATTAACTGTTCTTCCACTTTTAAATCCAAAGTGTTTAGCAAGATCAATTTGGTCTCTGCTTAAAGTATTTATACAAAATACTCCTGAACTTTTGATAAATTCGTAAGTATACCTTTGAGGAGCAATAGCAACTGCAAGAAGCCTCGGTCTAAAAGAAACTTGAGAGACCCAAGCAGCTGTCATTCCATTAATTTTATCATTCATTTTGGAAGTAACTATAAAAACCCCCTGGGGTATATAATAAGTTATAATTTTTTGCAATCCCATTTTTTCCCCTCCTTGTATTGCTTAATTTAAAACCATTCTAACATAGAAATATATAATTGCAATCTTACAATTTTTTTTATTAAAATGGGCATCTAAATGGAGTATTTTCAAAAAAGTGCCTCAGAAGTTTTAAAGGTTTTAAATACCTCTCTTGAAGGATTATCTGAGGAAGAAGCAAAAATAAGAATTCTAACCTATGGTAAAAATGTCTTAGAAAAGAAAAAAAGAAAAAGACCTTTTGAAATTTTTTTCTCCTAATTTAAAAACTTTCTCATTTTTATCCTCATAGCTTCAGCTATAGTTTCTGGTTTTGTAGGAGAGCTTTTAGATACTATAACTATAATAACCATTCTTTTTATAAATGCCCTTATTGGTTTTGTTCAGGAATATAGAGCAGAAAAAGCAATGGAAGCTCTTTCTAAGATGGCTTCTCCTTATGCTGTAATTATAAGAGAAAACAAAGTCAAAAAAATCTCTACTGAAGAGCTTGTTCCTGGAGACATAGTTTTACTTGAGGCAGGAGATATCGTTCCAGCAGATTTAAGACTTTTAGAGGCTTATCAACTTAAAATAGATGAATCACCTCTTACTGGTGAGTCTGTCCCTGTTTTGAAACAGATTGAACCCATTTTAGAAAAAAATGTGTCTATTTCTGAAAGAAAAAATATGGCTTTTAAAGGAACACTTGTTACTAACGGAAGGGGAAAAGGGGTTGTGGTTGCTACAGGAATGAATACAGAACTTGGTAAAATTGCAAAAATGGTTCAGGAAGAAGAAACAAAAACTCCTCTTCAGAAAAGGCTTGCTGATTTTGGAAAAAAAACTCGGTTTAGCCACCATTTTTATTTGTATAGTTATTTTTGTTTTTGGCATCTTGAGAGGAGAAAAGCTTTTAGTAATGCTTCTCACAGCAATTGCTTTAGCAGTTGCTGCTGTCCCTGAAGCCTTACCAGCTGTGGTCACCATTACCCTTGCTCTTGGTGCAAGAAAAATGGTAAACCTAAACGCCCTGGTAAGAAATTTACCTGCAGTAGAAACCCTTGGTTCTGTAACTTTCATCTGCACAGATAAAACAGGCACCTTAACCCAGAATAAAATGACTGTAAAAGAAGTTTTTTCCTTTAATAAAAATTTAGAATTTCTTTTCTTAGGTATGGCTTTAAATAACGATGTAAAACTAACAGAAGAAAACAAACTTACAGGAGATCCTACAGAAATCGCCCTTTATGAATATGCTAAAAATAACGGGTTTGATAAAACAGAGCTTCAAAAGAGATTTCCTCGGGTTTTTGAAATTCCCTTTGACCCAAAAAGAAAAACTATGACTACAGTGCATAAAAAGGAGAATAATTATCTCGTTTTTACTAAAGGTGCTTTAGAGGTCCTTCTTGAAAAGTCAGATTTTATTTTGATTGAAGGTAAGGTAATTTCTATTACAGAAGGCATAAGAAAAGAGATTTTAGAGAAAGCTTTAGAGTTTGCTAAAAGAGGGATGAGGATTTTAGCTTTTTCTTATAAAGAAACAACTGATATTTCAGATGTTGAGGCTCTTGAAAATAATTTAATTTTTCTTGGTTTTTGTGGGATGATTGACCCTCCAAGAGAAGAAGTTAAAGAATCTATAGCCCTTTGCAAATCTGCAGGAATAAA
>CAYXGJ010000020.1:0-14791 GCA_964464535.1 uncultured Thermodesulfatator sp.
TATCAATAATGTATTTAATTAAACCACCAAGAAAGGCTATATCAGTTCCTGGACGAATAGGAACATATAGATCAGCCTTTGCTGCAGTTCTTGTAAATTTAGGATCAACAACTATAAGTTTTGCTCCTCTTTCTTTTTTAGCTCTAAGGATCCATTTCATAGAAACTGGATGGTTTTCAGCAGGATTTCCACCCATTACTAAAATTACATCAGCATTTTTAAGGTCATTAAATTGATTGGTCATTGCTCCTCTACCAAACGACTCTGCCAGAGCCGCAACTGTTGGGCTATGTCAGAGACGCGCTTGATGGTCTATATAAACAACTCCAAGCGCTCTCATTAATTTTTGTAAAATGTAGCCTTCCTCATTATCAAGAGCTGCTGAACCAACATGAGCAATTGCTTCAACTCTATTTACAATCTCCCCTTTTTCATTTTTAACTATAAAATTTTTGTCTCTGGTAGCCTTTACCAATTTTGCAATTCTATCAAGAGCCCAGTCCCAAGAAACTTCTTTCCATTTATCAGAATATGGTGCCCTATATAAAGGTTTTAAAACTCTTGTAGGATTGTTTGCCAACTGATAAAGAGATGCTCCTTTAGGACAAAGAGAACCTTCATTAATAGGATGATCAGGATCTCCCTCTGTGTTTACTACCTTTCCTCCCTTAGAATAAACAATAATTCCACATCCCACAGAACAATAAGGACAAATGGTTGTAGTCTCTTTAGCATCTTTAATCTTTAACTCTTTCGCATAAGCCTTAACCGGCTCTAAATTAATTCCTAAAGAACTTAAAACCAAAGAACCTATAGATAATTTTAAAAAATCCCTTCTTGTTAATTTAATATCCATACCTCCACCTCCTTTTTCACTTTATAAACTATTTTAATAAATCTTTTAAAAATTTATAAATATTTTTAAAAAATAAGTCAATCTTCATTTTTAATTATTTTTAATAATTTTGTTAATTATTTTGTTTTTTTTTGTATTTTTTTTATTCATTTTTTTAATTTTTAAAAATTTTTTTCTAAACTATTTTAAAGGTTTATTTTAAAAATCTAAAGGTTATAATAAAAATAATGCTTGATAAAAAATATCTTACTTTAAAAGAAAGTGTAGAAACTTTTTTAAATTATATAGAATGTAGATGTCTTCCCTCTGAGATTATTTCTATAGAATCTGCTTATAATAGAATCACTTATGAAGATATTTTTGCACCTGAAAATCTACCTGGTTTCAAAAGGTCAACAGTTGATGGATTTGCAGTAAGGTCTCAGGATACCTTTGGAGCAAAAGAAACTATGCCTGTTTATTTAACCATAAAAGGACATATCCCTATGGGGATAGCTCCCAATTTTTCTTTAAATCCGGGAGAGGCTGCATCTATTGGAACAGGAGGAATGCTTCCAGAGGGAGCTGATGCAGTGGTAATGATTGAACATGTAAATGTAGTGTCTTCAGATTTAATAGAAATTTTAAAACCTATTGGACCTGGAGAAAATGTTATTTTTGAAGATGAAGATATAAAAAAAGGAGAACTTGTAATCCCTAAAGGTCATAAGCTAAAACCTCAAGATATAGGTGGACTTGCAGGCTTAGGAATTTCTCAAATAAAAGTAGTTAAAAAACCAATAATTGCTATAATCCTTACTGGAGATGAAATTATTCCCCATACAGAAAAGGCAACCCCAGGGAAAATAAGAGATATTAATTCCTTTACTTTAGCAGGCTTAATTGATTCCGCAGGAGGTATTCCTCTTAAAATGGGAATTGTTGGAGATGATTATAAGGAAATAAAAGCTATAGTTAATAAAGCTTATGAATTAGCGGATATTATTTTAATTACAGGTGGTACAAGTGCTGGAACAAAGGATATGACTGCTCAAATTATAAATGAGCTCGGAAAACCAGGTATTATTTTTCACGGAGTATTTATTAAACCCGGAAAACCTATTATTGCAGGAGTATGTAATAATAAGCCTGTTTTTGGACTTCCTGGCCATCCTGTAGCTGTTTATATTTGTTTTGAACTTTTTTTAAGACCTGTTATAAATAAAATGCTTGGATTAACTGATAAGACTTATAAACCAAAAATTAAAGCTAAATTAACAAAAAGTGTTTCTTCTCAGGCAGGAAGAAGAGATTTTATAAGAGTTTATTTAGAAGAAAAAGAAGGAGAACTTTGGGCTACTCCACTTTTAAGTAAATCCGGGCTTATTATGACTTTAGTAAAAGCTAATGGAATACTTTGTATCCCTGAAGATCTTTTAGGCTTTGAAAAGGGTGAGGTAGTAGAGGTGGAAATTTTATGAAAGATAAAATAGTATTCCTTTATGTAACTTGCGCATCTGAAAAAGAGGCTCAAAAAATAGGGAAAGCCCTTCTTGAAGAAAGACTCTGTGCTTGTATAAACATTTATCCTCAAATAAGCTCTATGTATTGGTGGGAGGGGAAAATTGAAGAATCAAAGGAAGCTATTATGATTGTTAAAACAAAAGAGTCTCTTGTAAATTTAGTAGAAGAAAAAATTCTTCAATTACACTCTTATACCTGCCCCTGTATAGCTAAAATAGAAATAGAAAGAACTAATGAGTGCTTTTTAAATTGGTTACTAAAGGAAACTAAACCTATTTAAATGAACTTATATAAAGAAGTTGCAGATCTTATAAAAACTTCGAAACATTTTTTAGCTTTTACAGGTGCTGGTATCTCTGTAGAAAGCGGTATTCCACCTTTTAGAGGCCCTCAAGGACTTTGGAATAAATATGATCCTGAGGAATTTGCTCATATTGAGTCCTTTGTAAGAAATCCTGCTACGGTTTGGAAAATGATAAGAGAAATGTTTGCAATTATTTTTGAAGCAAAACCAAATCCTGCTCATGAAATTTTAGCTGAAATGGAAAAAAAAGGGTATCTAAAGGCGGTAATTACTCAAAACATAGATGGACTTCATCAACTTGCTGGAAGTAAAAATGTTATAGAATTCCACGGAAATTGTAAATGGCTTTTATGCTTAAGTTGTGGAAAAAAAGAAGAAATAAAAAAGGAACTTATGGAGATGCTTCCCTATCCTAAATGTAAAGAATGCGAAACCCCTTTAAAGCCTGATGTAGTATTTTTTGGAGAAGCTATACCTTTTGAAGCTAAAAAGAAAGCAGAAAAGGAAGTTCAAGAGTGTGATCTTTTATTAATAATTGGAACATCAGGTGTTGTTTATCCAGCTTCTCAACTTCCTTATATGGCAAAGTTAAATAAAGCTATAATCGTAGAAATAAACCTTGAAGAAACTCCTTATACTTATTCTATAACTGATTATTTCCTCAAAGGAAAAGCTTCAGAAATCCTTTTCAAAATTTTTTCAGAACTATCTTGAATTTTTTTAAAAAAATCTTTATTTTAAAAAAGTTCTAATTTATAAAAATTTTGGGAAAAGGAGGATTTGATTATGCCAATTTATGAATTTAGCTGTCTAAATTGTGGGAAAATCTTTGAAAAACTTGTTTTAAAAAATGAAGAAGAACAAGAGTTAAAATGCCCTTATTGTAGGTCTCAAAACATAAAAAAACTCATTTCCAGTTTTTATTCTAACAAAGATTCTTCTTTAAAAAATTCTTCTTGTAGTGGAAGTGGGTTTGGTTTTTCTTGAGCTTAAAACCTTAAGGGAAAGTTTTTCCCCTCAGATCTTCACTTTTTAAAATCTCATTTTAAATTTAAACTATGTTAAGCAAGAGAGTTGTTGTTTGTTTAGATGTAAAAGAAGGAAAAACCACAAAAGGAATTAAATTTAAAAATAATATAGAAGTGGGAGATCCTGTTGAAATGGCTGAAAAGTATTATTTAGAAGGCGCTGATGAAATAGTCTTTTATGATATTACAGCAAGTGCAGAGCACAGAAAAATAATGATTGATGTAGTAAGAAAAACTGCTGAACGCATTTTTATTCCTTTTGCAGTAGGAGGAGGAATTAAAAGTTTAGAAGATATGAGAGAAGTTTTGCTTGCAGGGGCTGAAAAGGTATCAGTAAATACTGCTGCTGTCTTAAATCCTAAACTTATATATGAGGGAGCTAAAGCTTTTGGTTCTCAATGTATAGTTCTTGGAATGGATGTAAAAAAAGTAGAACCTTCCTCTAAAATACCCTCTGGATATGAAGTTTGGATTAAGGGTGGAAGACAACCTATGGGAATAGATGCTCTCTGGTGGGCAAAAGAGGCAGAAAATCTTGGTGCTGGGGAAATATGTCTAAACTCTATTGATGCAGATGGAACAAAAGAAGGATATGAACTTACTATCACCAGAATGATAGCAGAGGCTGTAAATATTCCAGTTATAGCTTCTGGTGGTGCCGGACATCCTGAACATCTTTATCAGGTTTTAACAGAAGGAAAAGCAGATGCTGCACTTATCGCTTCTATGGTTCATTATGAAATGTATACTATAAAAGAAATTAAAGATTATCTTGCTGAGAAAGGGGTGAGAGTGAGAATTAAATGGTGAGTCTTTTCTTAAAAAGAAAAAAAATCACAAAAGCAAGCCCAAATATAGTAAATACAATAAAAATTTTATAAGGATGTCCTCCATACACCACATCCCCTTGTAAAGATAAGGCAAATGTTCCCGGAATTCTTCCCAGTGTACATATAAAAATAAAGGCTTTAAAAGAAATAGGCATAACTCCTAAAAAATAGTTTAAAATATCCTTAGGAAATCCCGGAAATAAATAAAGAAAAAAAGTCCCAGTAATCCCATATTTTTTAAAAATTTTTTTGATTTTTAAGTAACGAGAAGAATCCTCGTATCTACTTAGAATTCTTTTTTTGAAAAATCTTCCTATATAAAAGGCAAAAGAAGAACCTACTATAATCCCAGTAGTACTTATTAAACAACCCTTAAAGGCTCCAAAGAAAAACCCTGCTAAAAATCCTGTTGCCTCCCCAGGTATAGGAGCTATGATAACTTGTAAAGCTTGGAAAACTATAAATAAAATTGGACCTAAATAAGGGTGTTTACCTAAAAATATTCTTAATTCTTCTCTATTGGTCCATAAAGAAAAAAAATTATCAAACATTTTTTAGCTAAAAAATATATTTACATACTTGAGATACTTTTTTACAAGAAAAAATTTCTATTTTAAATTCCTTTTCCTTAATATTTGCTGACTCGGGGATAAAGGCTTTTTTAAAACCCTTTTTTTCAGCTTCTTTTAGCCTTAAGGCTATATCTCTTACAGCTCTTAATTCTGCTGAAAGTCCTATCTCTCCTATAAAAACTGTTTTAGCAGGTAATGGTTTTTCAAGTAAACTTGAAATTAATGCCATGGCAATTGCTAAATCTGCAGAAGGATCCCTTACTTTTAAACCTCCTGCTATCTTTACATAAATATCCTGGTCTCTAAAATTAAAACCAAGTTTTTTTTCTAAAATAGCAACTAAAAGAGAAAGTCTAATAGGGTCAAATCCAACCGCTGTTCTTCTTGGAACTACAAAATAACTTTTAGTTACTAAAGCCTGAGCAGTAACTAAAATTGGTCTTGTTCCTTCTATTACACAAAAAAAGCTTCCTTCTTCTGAGAGGAAAAAATCTTCATATTGAGAATGGGGGATAAGTCCTTCTTCTGTCATTAAAAATACTCCTATTTCATTTACAGGTCCAAAACGATTTTTAACAGCCCTTAAAATTCTAAAACCTGTTTCTTTCTCTCCTTCTAAATAAAGAACCACATCTACAAGATGTTCTAAAATTTTTGGTCCCGCTATAATACCACCTTTTGTAATATGTCCTACTAAAATTACTATAATACCCTTCTCCTTTGCTAAACGCATAAGTTCATTAGCACATTCTCTTACTTGAGAAACTCCACCGGGAGAACTTTCAAGCTCTGGAAGATAAACAGTCTGAATTGAATCTATAATTAAAAGATGTGGTTTTATTTCTTCAACTGTCTCTAAAATAGAAGTTAAGTTAGTATCAGAAATAAAATAAAAACCCTTATTTATCTTTAGTCTTTCAACCCTTAGACTTATCTGCTCAAGAGATTCTTCTGCTGAAACATAAACTACTTTAACATCCTTTTCGGAAAGTAATCCTGCTATCTGAGTTAATAAAGTAGATTTACCAATACCAGGGTCTCCTCCTATGAGGATTAAAGAAGAAGAAACAATTCCTCCTCCTAAGACTTGATCAAATTCTGTTAACCCTGTTTTTAATCTTTTTTGTGGTTTAAAAACGATTTCAGAAAGTTTTTGAACTTTTGCCTTTTCAAAAGATTTCTTTTTCTTTTTTTTACTCTTATCTTCTTTTTCTTCAACAAAAGTGTTCCATGCCCCACATTCAGGACATCTACCAAACCATTTTAAACTTTTATAACCACATTCCTGACAATAATAAGCCATAACTTATTTTAGTGGTTTAAAAACACCTTTCCAAAGGGAAAAGTATTTATACCTTTTTTTAGTTATTTTTATAGTAATTTCTTCAACTTTTTCTAAATTTTCTAAATAGAAAGGAGCTGAAAAACCCTTTTTTATTGCTAAAACCTCTTTCCCTATCAAAGTATTTGTATTTCTCCATAAATGGTATTGATTTTCAGGATACTTCCCAAACTGAATAACATAAATTTCTGGATGCCTTTTAACATAAAAAGAAAGAACCGCCGCAATATCTCTACGCTCTGTCACTAAAGCAAAATCTCCATTATAATATTTTCCAACCCTTTCTGCAAGAATTTCCCATCCTTTAAATTTTTCTAATAAAACTTGAAAAGGTTCTGGGAATTTATCTGGAAAATAACCAAAAAGATAAACTGTAAAAGATAAAATAACACTTAAAATTAAATTACTAAAAACCAAAACTTTCCATTTCTTAGAAAAAGAAAGATAAGCAAAGAAAAAAAGAAAACCTGTTAAGCTAAATGGTAAAATCCAATTTACATTTAATTTAATAAAAAAAGAAAGAAAAATAAATCCCAAAATAACAGGAAAAGAAAGGAAATATAAAAAATTTAAACTTTCTGGAAATTCCTTTTTAAAAAATTTTTTAGCATAAATATTGCCTATATAAATAAAAAACAAAAACAAAGGTGTATAAACACCTATGGAGTCTCTTAAAAATTTTAAAAAAGAATAAATGGATAAAGTTTTTCTGCTAAAATGCTCTTCAGTATGTTTTATTAGAAAGAATTGATGAGTATAATTCCAATAAAAATTGGGAAAGTAAATTAAAAGAGATATTAAAAATAAGAAAAAAGTTTCTTTTTTAAAAAATAAAGTATTTTTAAAGATTAATAAATAAATTGCACTAAGAAATAAAAAAGAAAACATGGTTTGTTTGGTTAAAAGCCCAAGACCTATAAAGATTCCTGTAAAAAGGGCATTTTTGTAATCGGGATTTTCTAAATATTTTATAAAGAAAAATAAAGATAAAATCCAAAAAAATATTAAAGGGGGATCTATAGTCATTATGAAACTATAAGCTGTTAAAATAGGAATGAAAGAAAAAGTTAACAAAAGTAAAAGGGCATTAAATTCATTATATTTATATTTATAAATTAATAAATAAGAAAAAAGTAGGGTTAAGGTAATAAAAATTAAAGCTGGAAATCTTACTGCAAATTCAGTATTTCCTAAAATTTCAGTTCCTGCTCTTATAATCCAAGCAATCATAGGAGGTTTATTGTAATAACCAAAATCTAAAAATCTTGACCAATTCCAGTAATAGGCTTCATCATAAGAAAGAGGGAGATCTAAAAAATAAAGATAAACCGCCTTTAAAAAGAAAAGAATTAAAATAAAAAAAAGACCGTATATAAACTTCTTATTTTGCATCAAACTTTACATAAACCCTTTTACAGAGTTTAAAAAATATAAAGGCTAAGATAAAACCAAAAAGCCATCCTCCAAGCACATCAAAAGGAAAATGAACCCCTAAATAAATTCTTGACCATCCAACTAAAATAAAAAAAGGATAAAGGATAAGTGCTAACCTTAGATAGAAAAAAGAAAGAAAAAAAGAAAGAAAGGATGAATTTCCTGCATGACAAGAAGGAAAACTAAGAGTATTTTTTTTGTTTTTAGGTTGAGAAAGAAACTCAAAATTTCCATTAGAGTAATAATATATCTTAGGAAGGCTAACAAAAGGCCTTTCTTTTTTAAAATAGGGCTTTAAAATTTTAGCACAACTAAAATCTGCTATAACAAATCCTAAAACCATAAACAAAAAAATAATCAAATATTTTCTAAAAGAGTATTTAATTAACAAAAAAAAACTAACTAATATATAAAATGTATCAATAAATTTAGTGTTACTAAAAATTGGCAAAATACTATCTAAAAAAGAATTTCTAAAATGATTTATTAAGTAAAAAAGTTGAATATCTAATTGGGACATTAAAGTATAGTTATATTTGCTTTTTTTGCATCTTCAAGAAATCTTTTTAATCCTACATCTGTAAGAGGGTGTTGAAACATCTGCTCTATTACTTTAAAAGGAATAGTTGCTATATCAACTCCTAAAAGGGCACAATTTTTAACATGATCTATATGACGAATACTTGCAGCAATAATTTCAGTTTCAAAATCATATAAGGTATAAACTTGGATTATTTCTTCTAAAACTCCCATTCCATTATAAGCTATATCATCTATTCTTCCAATAAAAGGTGAAACATAAGTTGCACCAGCTTTTCCAGCAAGTAAAGCTTGTAAAGATGAAAAAACTAGGGTTACATTAGTTTTAATTCCTTCTGCTTTTAAAGCTTGAACTGCTTTTATTCCTTCATAAGTAAAGGGTATTTTAACTACTACATTATCTCCCATTTTAGCAAGCTCTCTTGCCTCTTTTACCATTCCTTCAAAATCAGTAGCTATTACTTCTAAGGAAACAGGTTTATCAGGAATCTCTTTTAATATCTCAAAAGCTGCTTCTTTCCAGGGTTTACCTGTTTGAGAAAGGAGAGTAGGATTTGTGGTAACCCCATCAAGAATTCCCCATTCTTTAACTTTTTTTATTTCTTCAATTTTAGCTGTATCCACAAAGATTTTCATAAGTCTCCCCCTTCTAATAGTTATAAATTTTCAATCTCAATCCCTGAAGTTTTATAAAACCTTCTGCATCCTTAGGATTATATTCTTCACTTTTATCAAAACTTGCTAAATCTTTTTTATAAAGACTATAAGGACTTTTTCTCCCAACAACTATTACATTTCCTTTATAAAGCTTAAGTCTTATGGTTCCTGATACTCTCTCTTGATTTTTTTCTATGAAACTTTTAAGAGCTTGGAATTCTGGAGCATACCAAAATCCATAATATATTAATTCTGCAATTTTAGGCATTAAGCTATCTTTAAGTCTCATTACCTCTCTATCTAAAGTAATTTGTTCTAAAGCCCTATGAGCTATATGTAAAATTGTTCCCCCTGGAGTTTCATAAATTCCTCTACTTTTTAATCCCACGAATCTATTTTCTACCATATCAATCCTTCCAATTCCATGCTTCCCACCTATTTTATTTAATTTTTTGAGAAGTTCAGCAGGACTTAGTCTTTCTCCATTAACTGAAATAGGCTCTCCTTTTTCGAACTCTATTTCTATATATTCAGGCTGAGCTTGTGCTTTTTCAGGGGAAACAGTCATAATAAACATATCCTCAGGTGGCTCTTGCCAAAGATCTTCAAGTATACCACCTTCATAGCTTATATGAAAAAGATTGGCATCTATACTATATGGTTTTTCAGGAGTTACTGGAATAGGAATATTATGTTTTTTAGCATATTCTATTAAATCACTCCTTCCCTTAAATTCCCATTCCCTCCAAGGTGCAATTATTTTTAATTCAGGTGCAAGGGCTGTATAAGTTAATTCAAATCTTATTTGGTCATTTCCTTTCCCTGTTGCTCCGTGAGCAACTGTATCTGCCCCCTCTTCAAGAGCAATTTTAACTTGTTCTTTTGCAATAAGAGGCCTTGCAACTGAGGTCCCCATAAGATACCAGTCTTCATATCTTGCACCTGCCTTTATAGCAAAAAATACGTAATCTTTAACAAACTCCTCTTTTAGGTCTTTTATTATAATCTTTTCAGCTCCACATTTTAATCCTCTCTCTTTTATTTCTTCCCAATTTTCTTCTTGTCCAAGATCTGCACAAAAAGCTATTACTGGACATTTATACTTTTCTATAAGCCATTTTAAAATTACTGAAGTATCAAGACCACCAGAATAGGCTAAAACTATTTTTTTAGGACTCAAAAAACCTCCTTAAACTTTACTTAAGGACTTACCAAGTTTCTTTTCTACTGATTCAATTTTACCTTTAATACGATCTTTCTTTCCTTTTCTATAATCTATTTTTATATTTACTATAATTCGATTACAATCTATTTCTAAAGCTTTAAAACAATTTTCAACAATCTTTAAAGCCTCTTCTATGGTATTAGTTTCAATAATAGTTTCCATAGGAGTTAATACATAAGGAAATTTTGATCTTTCTATTATATCTACAGCTCTTGCAACATATTCACTAACGCTTTCACCTTTATCTAAGGGGAAAATACTAATTTCTATTAATAGGCTCATAATGTAACAAATTTTACAATAAGATTTTTCAATATCAACTTATTTAAAATTTTTGATCAAAATTTCTCTAAAATAACAAAAACTTGACATAAATATAATATGTCTTAGTTTTTTAATAAAAATTAATCAAAAACATTCATAAATCGTGAAAAATTATGAAAAATTCTTTAAAAAAACTAATCATAGTAGCAAATAGACTTCCTTTTACTATCAAGTCGGACTTAAGTTTTATTAAGAGCCCTGGAGGATTGGTCTCTGGTTTAGCAACTTTTTTAAAAAAATCTAAAATTAAAGATTATATCTGGATTGGATGGCCTGGTTCACATTTAAATAAATCTACTTTTAAAATTATAAAGGAAAAAGCAAAAAGACTAAAAAACCATCCTGTTTTTATTCCTGCTAAGCAGTTTGACAAATTTTATAATGGGTTTTGCAATAAAGTGCTATGGCCACTTTTTCATGGTTTCCCAAGTCATGTTGTTTATGATGAAAGTTATTGGGAAACTTATATAGAAGTAAATAAACTTTTTTGTAATGAGGTAGCCAAATATGTGACTTCAGATTCAATAATATGGATTCATGATTATCATTTACTTCTTTTACCTTCTATGATAAGAAATCTTTCCCCCTCCGCAACTATAGGTTTTTTTCTTCATATACCTTTCCCCCCACCTGAACTTTTTATGCAACTTCCTTGGAGAAAGGAACTCCTTGAAGGTCTCTTAGGATGTGATTTAATAGGTTTTCACATTTATGAATATACTGCTAATTTTTTAAGAACCCTTTCTCGTACCTTAAGAATTGATCATAAAACTGGATTAATTTTGTATCAAGATAGATTAATAAAAGTAGAAACCTTTCCCATGGGGATTGATTTTGAATTATTTTATAATGCCTGCGAAAAAAGAAAAATAAAAAAATTAGTTAAAAATATCAAAAACCAATTAAAAGGGAAAAAAATTATTTTTTCCGTAGATAGACTTGATTATACTAAAGGAATTTATAACAGACTTTTAGCCTTTGAAAGATTTTTACTTAAACGTCCAGATTTTCATGAAAAGGTAGTTTTAATTATGGTAGTTGTTCCTTCAAGAGAAGGAGTGGAACATTATCAAAGAATGAAAAAACAGTTAGAAGAAAAAATAAGTGAAATTAACGGAAAATTTGGTAAAATACACTGGATTCCTGTACTGTACTATTATAGATCACTTGATTTTGAAGAACTTGTAGCACATTATTTGGCTACAGATGTGATTTTGGTTACCCCCTTAAAAGATGGTATGAATTTAATTGCTAAAGAGTTTGTAGCTTCAAGGAAAGATAAAAGGGGAGTTATAATACTTTCTGAATTCGCAGGAAGTGCTAAAGAATTAGGAGAGGCTTTTATTGTAAATCCTAACTCGATTGATGAATTAACTAGTGCTATTGAAAAAGCCTTTGAGATCTCTGAAGAAGAGCAAAAAGAAAGAATTTCTTTTATGCAAGAAAGATTAAAAAGATATAATATAATAAAATGGGGGAACGATTTTCTTACAACCCTTGAATCCCTTAATGAGAAAAAATTTAAATTTAGTACCCAACTTCTAACCCCCTCTTTTATTAATGAAATAAAAGAATCTTTTCATAAATCATCTAATAAAATACTCTTCCTTGATTATGATGGAACCTTAGTACCTTTGGTATCAAAACCCTATTTAGCTGCTCCAGATAAAGAATTAAAAAATCTTTTAAAATCACTTTCTGAAATTCCTAATACAGATATAGTAATTATTTCTGGTAGAAAAAAAGAAGATTTAGAAAAATGGTTTAACGGATTAAAATTAAATTTTATTTGTGAACACGGAATATTTATTAAAAGATACAACAGGGATTGGGAAACTCTTACTAATTTGTCCTCTGATTTTAAAAAGACTATTAAAAATATAATGGAAGTATATGTAGATCGTTTGCCCCAATCCTTTATTGAGGAAAAGGAATTTTCTATAGTTTTTCATTATAGAAATGCAGATCCAGAACTTGCAAATTTAAGGGTTGCAGAATTAATTGATGAATTATTGATATTAACTGGAAATATGCAAGTTAATCTTATTTTGGGGAATAAAGTTGTAGAAGTAAGACCTGCAGGGATTGATAAAGGGGGGGCAGCTAATATATTTTTAAGAGAAAAACCTTATGATTTTATATTTGCTGCAGGAGATGATACCACTGATGAGGATTTATTTATAAATCTTCCAGAAAATACAATTACTATAAAAGTAGGAATGGGAAGATCCTCAGCTAAATATTGTGCAAATTCATACATTGAAATTAGAAACCTTTTAGAAAGTTTCCTGAAAAAATGAATAATCCCTTTATTTTTAAATCTGAATTATGGATCCCCAAATATACGGGAATTAAAGTTTATTCTATTAATGAATTTATAAAGGCTCTAAAAGAGGTTGACAAATTTTCCATTTTTTATCACATGTATATAAATATTTTTAATTATCATAATTTGCCTACCTTTTACACTAATAGTATATCCTATTGGTTTTTCAAAAATGGCTATCTTTTATTAGCTGAAAAGCTATCTATTATCGATCCTTTAGATTATTTTGATCTTGAAGAATTAAGAATTGCCCTAATAAATACTCTTGAAGAAAATTATAATAAAAATTGGAATAGAAAAGAAAAATACCCCTTTTATTTTATTACTGCTGAAAGAGAAATTATAGAATGTGAAAGAGTTGCTCATAATTTAGATGAATTTATAGAAGGAATTAAAAAATCAAGTATAAACTCCCTTTTTTATCATCTCATAACCTCAAGAATAGAAAATAAAACTATTATAAATGATTACTCTGCCTGGTTATATGGTATAGGAGAGGTTAAAAAAGCAGAAAAAATAAATAAATTAGATCCCTATACCATGACTTTATATGAAATCAAAGAAGAAATAATAAAAATTTTAGAAGAAAAGATATGTTAAAACAATATATACCTTTTGTTGGTGAAGAAACTCTTCAGGAACTTTTTATCTTAAGTAAAAAATTAAAGGATTTAAAAGTCCTTCATGTAAATTCTACCCATAAAGGAGGAGGGGTTGCTGAAATTCTACAAAGATTTATCCCCCTTATGAATGAACTTGAGATAAAGACAGATTGGAAAGTTTTTAAAGGAGATGAAAAATTTTTTAGTTTCACTAAAAAATTACAT
Organism: uncultured Thermodesulfatator sp.; assembly: GCA_964464535.1. GTDB lineage: Bacteria > Desulfobacterota > Thermodesulfobacteria > Thermodesulfobacteriales > Thermodesulfobacteriaceae > Thermodesulfobacterium. The sequence continues at coordinate 13,769 of CAYXGJ010000020.1, forward strand.
AATTTGCTTCATTTACCCTCTGAAAAATGTATCAATAGCGAAGAATTTGTTTATTATTTAAAAATTACTTATGAAAATTTGAAAGAAATAGATACAGAAAATTATGATGTAGTTTTTATTCATGATCCCCAACCTATGGGACTTATTGTAAATAAACAAAAAAAACAAAAATGGATCTGGAGATGTCATATAGACACCTCAACCCCTGATCCAAGAGCTTGGAATTTTATTGAAAACTTTTTAAATTCTTATGATGCTTGTATTTTCCACATGCCTGAATTTGTCTATGAAAAAATTGAAATTCCTGCTTATGCAATTCTTCCTTCTATAGATCCTTTACATCCAAAAAATATAGATCTTTCAGAAGAGGAAATTAAAAATATTTTAACTAAATTTGGAATAAATTCTGAAAAACCTATTATTCTTCAAGTTTCTCGTTTTGATAGATTAAAAGATCCTTTTGGAGTAGTAAAAGCTTTTAAACTTGTAAAGAAAAAATATGATTGTCAACTTATTTTAGCTGGCTCTTTTGCTTCAGATGATCCCGAAGGAGAAGAGGTTTATAAAGAACTTTTAAATCTTATTGCTGATGAAAGGGATATATTTGTTCTTAATCTCCCTCCTGATAGTCATAAAGAGATAAATGCCTTTCAAAGAGGTGCAACTGTAGTAATTCAAAAATCTTTAAAAGAAGGTTTTGGACTGGTTGTGTCAGAAGCTATGTGGAAATCAAAACCTGTTGTAGGATCAAATATTGGGGGAATTAAAAGACAAATTGTTCATGGTGTTACAGGATATCTCGTAGAAAGTGTTGAGGGAGCTGCAATGAGAATTAAACAACTTTTAGCTAATAAATATTTAAGAGAAAAAATGGGATTTCATGCAAAAGAAAGAGTAAAACACAGATTTTTAATTATACGTCATTTAAGAGACTATCTTCTTCTTATTTATAAAATTTTAAATCAAAGTTCTTAACAGGCTCCACAAAGTTTACATTTTTTAATATTACAAGAAGATGTAAAT
>CAYXGJ010000021.1:0-9383 GCA_964464535.1 uncultured Thermodesulfatator sp.
TTTTAGACCGGATAAAAGGAATTGGTCCTAAGAGAAAAGAGGTGTTGTTAGAAAATTTTAAAAGTTTAGAAGAAATTTTAAATACTCCTTTAGAAAAACTTTCCCATCTTCCAGGTTTTAATCTAAAAATCGCCAAGACCCTAAAAAGGGAACTACAAAAACAATTCAAACTTAAGTATAATAAAAATTTAACTTAAATTTATTTACTTTAGACTTTATTTTTTTAAAAAAAAATTTAAACTGAAGTTAAATAAATTTTAACTTTAGCCGATAAATAAAATTACCTATGGAAGTTTTAGTTAATTTTAAAAATAAACTTTTGGCTTATGCTTTTTGTGAGATTTTGGGGAAAATAGAAGGGGTTTATCCTTATCTGCCTGAGGGAAGAGAAATTAAAGAGCCCAATATTATTTTGACTGATTATTTCAGTCTGGATAAAGAGATCATTTCCAAATTTCCAAAAGCTAAGCTTGTGCTTATTGATTCAGGATTAAGAGTAAAGTCTCTAATAAGGGTGTTGATGCAATATAAAGTAGCAGGGATAATAGCACCCTATACAGATTTAAATCTTTTTAAAAAAGCTTTAAGAGTTATTAATGATGGACAGATCTGGCTTGATAATAAATATCTCAAACATTTGCTCCATGATATTGATAAAGTTTCTTTCAAAGGAATTTCTTTAACTCCCAAAGAAAAAAATATAATTTATCTGGTTTGTGAGGGTTTATCAAATAAAGAAATTGCTGACAAATTAAATATTAGTGAACAAACAGTAAAGGCTCATCTTCACAAAATATTCAAAAAATTTAACATCTCAAGTAGAACCCAGCTCATCACCATCTTCTTTGAAAGTATTAACGGTTACTAAAGTTTATCAACAAAAGTTAAAATTTTTTTATCTAATTTTTTAATCCTAAATTATCTCAAAATTAATTCTTGTTACTTATTTACTTCTAAGGCGCTTTTAAATATAAAAATTTTAAAGAAAAAAACAAAAAAGGGGGGTGAGAAGTTTAATTTTTTTAAAACCAAAAAACTTAAAGGAGGAGGTGTGGTATGTTTAAAAAATTAGCTTTAGCATTAGGTTGTTTAGGTTTCTTAGTAGCAACACCTGTTTTTGCTGATGGTTGTGGTTATGATAAATGCTATGTTCCAGATCCTACCTCTATTGAGGTTGGTTATGATCTTAAAATTGATGTAGATGTTTGTGTTGATGCTGGAAATCTGGTAGGTGATTTCTGGAGCACAGAAGCTGTTATCTATCAAGATGGGCAGCATAACAAGGCTACAATTGATCAAAATTCAGTTTCTCAAACAGCTGGAATAATTCAAGATGGTACTCATAATAGTGCTACAATATCTCAGACCGGTAACTGTGACTATGCTCTTATTTTACAGGATGGTACCCATAATACCGCAACTATAACGCAAAACTTAGCTTTTGCTGATGCTCTAATTATTCAAGCAGGATCGCATAATTCAGCTACAATTAACCAATAAAGCTTAGAAAAGCCAGAGGGGTCTTCCCCCTGGCTTCTAAAGGAGTTTTTATGAAATTTTTAAAAATCTTAATTTTAAATCTTTTTTTAATACTTTTTTCTACTACTAACTCTTGTTTTTCTCAAGATTTTGACCTAAATGTAGCCTTAGATATGGGTATAGACATTGATTTTTCAGTAGATTTGGGAATGGATTTGCCTTCCGATTTTGTCAAAGCTGTTATTGTTCAAATTGGAAACCAAAACGAGGCTTATCAAATACAAAATGGAAACTCAAATATTGCCTTTATCTATCAAGAAGGATCTTTAAATTTTGCTTCCCAATTGCAAGAGGGGAATCACAATGAAGCTTATCTTATTCAGAAAGGTTCAGGAAATAAAGCAATACAGCATCAGTATAGCGACTATAATACAGGTATAATAGTTCAGATCGGAAACGAAAACCAGGCTTATCAAAATCAATATGGATATACTAAAGGTATTATTATTCAACAGGGAAATGGACACATAATTACTCAAAATTAATTTGGAGAAAAAAATGAAAGAAATAATCTTAGGAATGCTTCTTTTAATGGTTTTACCTTTAAAAATTGAAAATTTACCTGCAGATATAAATTTAGAGATAGAAAAAGAAAATTCTCTTTTAAAGGTTTATTTAAAATGTTATAACCCTACCTTAGAAACGATTAACTTTAAAGTTGGCTTAAATATAGTTAAAAATGGAGCTGAAGGAAAAGCTACTATTTTACAAAAACAAAATATAAAAATTTTGCCAAAAGAGGAAATAAAACCCATGATAGGGGTTATTAAAATAAATCCTCAAGACCTTTACCTTATAGAAATTAAGATTTGGAATAAAGAAGGTAAGCTTATTTTTGAAAAAACTATAACTTCAGGGAATTTGGTATGAAATATATTTTTTTAATTTTTTTATTTTTCTTTTTTTGCACTCCCTTATGGTCTCAAGAAACTGAAGAAAAAAAATCTGAAGAAGTTATAAAAGAGCCTGTTTTTTATGGTTTTATTTTAGATAAAACTAAATCTAAAATAGGAAGAGATTTTTTTGAAAATTTTTCAGGTCTATGGGAATTTCCTTCTGGAACAGAACACCTAAACATTGTTATAGATGAACAAAGTGATCCCAGATGGGGAAGTCAAATCCTAATTTTTGTTGAGGACACCTTAATTTATTATACTTTATTAAAACCTCGTTTAGAAGACATTAATCAAAAAGCAGAAGAAGCAGTTCAGGCAGTTTTTAATTATCTTATGGACTATCTTAAGTATCAAAAATATTTAGAGGAAGAAAGGTTTATGTAGGAGGTAAAAAATGAAAATAGTAAAACCCCTTTTTATTAGCCTTATTTTAAGTTTAAGTTTTATTTCTTTCTCTCAAGCTACTGAGCTTGTTTTTCAATTTACCAATCCTTCATTTGGAGGAAATCCCCTTTATGGGTCTTATTATCTTCAGAGTGCTCAGATGCAAAACATTTTTAAAGAAAAAGAAGAACCTTGGTTTAAATCAAGATCTTTAATTGAGAGATTTACAGATAGTTTTACGAGCCAACTTCTTTACCGAATGTCTGATTATATTTTAGATCAGCTTTTTGGAGAAGATAATACCTTACCGGATAGCCCTATGAGTTATACCATAGGAAATTTTAGAATTGATTACGACCCTTCAAGTGATTATTATACCTTTACTATAACTGATCTTTCAACAGGAGAATCAAGCACCATTCAAGTACCTAAGATTATGTAAATTTTTATTTGATTGGAGGAGAAAATGAAAATAAAAAAATATGGAAGTTTACTTTTTGGTTTGAGCTTTGTTCTTGCTGGTTGTGCTGGGCCTTTATATTCCCCATTTTATGAAAAAGCAATAAGTGGAACAGAATACATTACCTCTGTTCATAAAGATTTGACAAGTCTTCCTCCCCCTGAAAAGCAAGTTCCAGTTGCAGTATATAAATTTAGAGATCAAACTGGACAGTATAAATATTCTACCACAGTTACCAGTTTTTCTACTGCAATAACTCAAGGTGCAACAGCTATACTTATTAAAGCTTTAGAAGATAGTGGCTGGTTTATTCCTTTGGAAAGGGAAAACCTTGCTAATCTTTTACAGGAAAGAAAAATAATTTTGCAGATGAGCCAGCAATATAATGATGATAATTTAAAAGAAACTGCCCTTAAAATTCTACAGCCTTTAATTTTTGCTGGTGTAATTTTTGAAGGAGGAATCATCGGTTATGACACCAATATTGTTACTGGAGGGTTTGGAGCAAGATATTTTGGAGTAGGTGGTGCAGTTCAGTATAGAGTAGATAGAGTAACAGTTTATTTGAGAGCTGTTTCAGTAAAAAATGGAGCGATCCTTAAGACAGTTCAAACAACTAAAGTTGTTCTTTCTCAAGAACTTTCAGGTGGATTTTTCAGATTTGTAAGATTAAATAGACTTCTTGAAATTGAAACAGGAATTACCTCCAATGAACCGGTGGAGATGGCAGTGCAGGAAGCTATTGAAAAAGCTGTTCACGATATGATTATTGAAGGAGTGAAGATTGGAATGTGGAAACCTAAAGATCCTGAAGTTTTTAAGGCTACAATTGAAAGATATGAAAAAGAAAAAGAAGAAGCTTTAAAACGTCTTAAAAGTGCAGGAGAAGCAGAATTTTGGGGAGTAAGATAAAGGTTTTTTATCCTCTTAAATCTTTTTCAATAATTTCTGCTATTTTTTTCCCACTCATAAGCATTCCACCAAAAATGGGACCCATTCTTGGGAGTCCAAAAACTTCACAAACTGCTATTCCTGTAACATAAAGCCCCTCTGCTACCTTTCCAGTATAGTCAACTACCAATTTTTCAGAAACTTCACTCCAGTTAGATTTTTCTCCTTTTATGATTATATTTAATTCAGGATTTTTCTTTGCTACAATTTGAACAATTTCAGCTCCATGTCCAGAAGCATCAATAAGTGCTTTTGATTGAGTATAAAGGGGATCTACATGAAGTTGAGAAATTTCAATTGCTGTCCACCTCCATAGAGCTCCTGTAATTCTTGGAGGATTATCCCTTACTATAACATCTTCTACATGAGCCCCAAGAATTATTTTAGCTCCTGCATCAAGGGCTCCCACTGCAAGTTTGGCTATAAGTTCTGCAGGATCGATAGTATAAAGATTTTTCTCAGCTTCTTTATACTTTATTTTAAAATCTTTTAGAATTGGGATAGCCTCCTCTTGAACCACAATCTTTGGAATCATATTTCCCCCTCCTCCTATACCACCGCCAAAGGAGAGCCTTTTTTCATAAACAAGAACCTTAAATCCTTTATCTGCTAAGTATTTAGCTGAAGTTAGACCAGATGGTCCTGCACCTACAATAAGAACATCTACATCGCTATACTCATAAAGATCTTCCATTCCGAATTTAACTATAGCTCTTTGAATTTTTAATTCCATGTGCTTTCCCTCCGATAAAATTTTTAAAGTAAAAATTTTTACATAAATTTTATATAAATTAATATTGAGTGAAAAAAGTAACTTTGTTATTTTCTAAATTTTATTATAATAACTTTAAAAAAAGAAGGGATTTGAAATGGAAAAAAAACCCATAGGTCAGCTTCTTAAAGAAAAAGGATTTATTAGTGAAGATTATATTCAATTTGCTTTACTTGAGCAAAAAGCAACAGGGGAAAAGCTTGGGGAGGTTTTAGTAAGGACAGGTTTGGCAACAGACTTAGAAATTGCTATGGTTCTTGCTGAACAAAGTGGTTTATCTTTTCTTGATATCTCTCAAATTTCACCTTCTCAAGAAGCTTTAAATAAAGTTCCTCCTTCTTTTGCAAGAAAATATGAAGTTTTGCCCATAAGAATTAATCCCGATAGAACTCTTGAAATAGCCATTTCAGATCCCTTTAATTTTCACCTAATTGAAGCTACTTCAAGAGTTTCAGGATTAAAAGTAGTTCCTGTTATCTCATCATCTTCACAAATTAAAAAGACTATAGAAAAATTCTATTATTTCTTGGAAAATCCTATTGAAGTACAAATTTCAACTATTGTTGAAAAGCTAAAAATTAATCCTCAAGCAGATTTTGATGCTGAAGATCTTTTAGAAAAACTTTTAATTTTAGCTATTGTAAAAAGAGCTACTGATTTACACATTACTCCTACTGAAAAGAGTGTTCAAATTCATTTGAGAATAGACGGAGTTCTTGAACCTTTAGTAGTTTTCCCCAGAGCTGTATATGGAAAGTTGGTAAATGTAGTAAAAATAAAAGGGCAGATGGATATAGCTGAAACAAGACTTCCTCAAGATGGGAGAATGCAATTTTCCTTTTTAGGAGACTCATTTGATTTAAGAATTTCAAGCATAAGAACTCCTTTTGGAGAAAATTTAGTTTTAAGACTTTTGCCCTTAGGTGCTTATGTGCAACATCTTTTTTATTTAGGTTTTTCTCCTGAGCAGATTGAGCTTATTCGTCAAATTATGGGCGCTCCCTATGGAATGTTTTTAGTTACTGGACCAACTGGCTGTGGTAAAACAACCACCTTATTTGCTTGTCTTAGAATTCTTAATCTCCTTGAAAAAAATGTTCTTACAGCAGAGGATCCTATTGAATACAGTTTACCTTTAGTGAGACAAACACAAGTGCATGAAGAAATTGGTTATACCTTTGCAAGAGCTATAAGACATTTTTTACGTCAAGACCCTGACGTAATCATGGTTGGTGAAGTAAGGGATGAAGAAACAGCTCAAATGGCAGTGAGAGCATCTTTGACTGGTCATCTTTTTCTCTCTACTCTTCATACTAATGATGCACTTTCCACTATTTTTAGATTAAAAGATCTTGGAATTTCCTCAGATATGCTTTCTTCTACCTTGATAGGACTTTTAGCACAAAGGCTAATAAGAAAAATCTGTCCTTATTGTAAAGAAGAATATAAACCAGACCTTAAACTTTTAAAATATTATGGACTTCCTAAAGACCATGTCTATTATAGAGGAAGAGGATGTGAATCTTGTAGATTTAAAGGTTATCTTGGAAGAACAGCAATTGCAGAAATTTTTTATATAGATGAAGATTTTATTAAACTTCTTTCTAAAGATGCAACTTTTCCAGAATTTTTAGAACTTGCCAAATCAAAAAACATTAAATTTTTAAGAGATGATGCTAAAAGAAAAGTTTTAGAAGGGATAACTAATGTGGAAGAGATAAAAAGGGTAATTGGATAATGCCTATTTATAAATATCAGGCATTAAATAGAGAAGGACTAATTATAAAAGGTGAGATTGAGGCTTTAAATTTAGAAGAATTTTTAAATTATCTTTCTCGAGAAGGACTTATTCTTTTAAAATATAGAGCCAAATTATTTCCTTTGGAAAATTTTTTCAGAAGGATAAAAAGAAAGGATTTAGCTGAATTTTGCCATAATTTGGCTTTCTTAATTTCTGCTGGAGTTCCCATAATTTCAGCTCTAAAGGATTTAAAAGAAACTATTGTTAATCCCCTTCTTAAAAGAAAAGTAGAAAAAATAATATCTGAAATATTAAAGGGAGAGACCCTTTCTTCTGCTTTTAAAAATGTTAATATTTTCCCTCCTATTATTATTTCTTTAGTAAAAATAGGAGAAGAAACTGGAAGACTTGACAAAACTTTAGAAGAAGCTTCAAAACATCTTTACCGTGTAGAAGAAATAATTTCACAAACTAAAAGGGCTATGATGTATCCTGTATTTGTAATATTTTCCATTTCAGGGGCTTTTCTTTTTTGGCTAATTTATGTGTTGCCTAAAATTTTAGGAGTTTTTAAACAAATGCAAATTAAGTTGCCTCTTCCAACCATTATTTTAATGAAAGTAGTTGAGACCTTTCAGAAATATTGGCTTTTATTTTTATTGATCCCAATTATAGCTACTATTTTTTTAATTATTTTATATAAAAATTCTAAAACGCAGGCTACCATAGAAAAAGCCTTGTTAAAACTTCCATTTATAGGATTTGTGAAAAGATCAAGTTTTCTTGCCTTCTTTTTTGAATACTTTTCTTTACTTTTAGAAGCTGGTATAGATATTTTAAGAAGTTTTGATTTAATGCATGAATCCTTAAATACTCAGCTCCCTAAAAAAATAGTTTTGAAAGTTAAAGATAAAGTTGTAGCTGGATTTCTTTTAAGTGAGGCTTTAAAAATAGAAAGAATTTTTAATCCTTTTGATATAAGATTAATTAGTGTGGGAGAACAAACTGGTAAAATGCCAGAACAAATGAAAATGCTATCGGACCATTATTTTAACCAAGTCCAAAATTTAATTCAAACTATTAGTAAAGTGCTTGAACCCACTATCATTGCAATTGCTGGAATTATTTTTTTAATTATTGTAATAGCTCTTATTGTACCTGTATATGAACTTGTTTCACAACTTGGAAGAATGTAAAAATATGGCTTTAATTTTAATAATCTCAATTAGTTTAATAGGGTTTGGTTACTTTGTTCTTTTTACTATTGATCCTGATTTAGCTTATGAAAAACTGGTATTTGAGGTGAGAGGAGCTCAAATTTCTATTATAATAGGAAGTTTTTTATTAGCCTTTTATCTTTACAAAAGATTATAAAATTATAAAATGAACTTTTAAAAAATGGAATTTTTAGATAAAAAGGAGGAAAAATTTTTTGATTATTTAAAATTTTTTGGACTTAAAGAACCTCCCTTTTCTCTCACGCCAGATCCTAGTTATTTTTTCCCAGCTTCAACCCATATAAAAGTGATAGAAGTTTTTAAGTATGGATTTCTAAAAAAAGAAGGATTTATGATATTAACTGGAGAGCCAGGGCTTGGGAAGACTTTACTTATAAAATTAATTTTAAAGAATCTGCCTGAAAATTACGAAAAAATCTCCTTTCTTACTCCCACACTTTCTCCTTATGAATTGATATTAAGTATTTCTCAAAAATTAAACCTTGTTCCAGAAAAAGAAAATATACCTTCAAAAGAGATTTTATTAAATTTTTTACAAAAACATTTGGAAAACTTAGAAAAAGAAGGGAAAACTTTACTTATAATAATAGATGAGGCTCAAAACCTTCCTTTAGAAACACTTGAGGAATTAAGACTTCTTAGTAATTTTGAGACAGAAAGAAATAAACTTATTCAATTTTTTCTTGCAGGGCAACCCCTTTTAACAAAAAAATTAAGAAGTTATGAACTATATCAATTAGCTCAAAGAATAACTATATGGGAAAATTTGGTTCCTTTTAATAAAAACGAAACAAGAGAATATGTGAGATTTCGTCTTGCAAAAGCAGGACATCCAATTATAACCTTTGAAAGAAATTTTGAAAAACTTTTGTATGAATTTACTAAAGGTATACCAAGACTAATAAACAAACTTATGGATAGGACTTTATTAGTAGCTTATGCTGAAAGATCTCAAAAAGCTAAGAAAAAACATTTAAAAATTGCTAGAAATTCTTTCCCAGATGAGGTATTTCCTGTAAAATCTAAGAAAAAGTTTTGGAAAATAATTAAAGGTTTAAGATGGATAGCATCTGGATAATAAAGCCTTTAAAAGAAAACTTATTTGAAGGTTTTAAATTTGATAAAAAATTTAAAGATTTTGAGTTTTTTCCTGAAATAGAACTTTCTCAACTTAAAAATCAAAGAGTTTATCTGATTTTAGAACGGGAGCTTTTTTTTGCAGAAATTGTAGAAATACCTAGCCAAATTAAGGAATTTATTAGAATACAAGCAGAAAACAGAGTAAGAGAAAGCGGTATTTTTTTAAGCCCTCCTAAAGCAATTCATAAGGTTCTTGAAATTCTTGAGGTAAGTTCAAAAGTTTTTGTTTTTGGAATGGAAGAAAAAATTATTAATACTCATC
>CAYXGJ010000021.1:9483-12474 GCA_964464535.1 uncultured Thermodesulfatator sp.
GTAAGTTCAAAAGTTTTTGTTTTTGGAATGGAAGAAAAAATTATTAATACTCATCTTGAAAGGTTAAGAAAAGCTCAAGCAAGAGTAGAAATTATCACCCACAAATTACTTTCTACCTTTTGCTGGTTTAAAAAAGCATTTGCCTATAGAGAAATTAGCTATCCTATTTTATTGGTCATTTTAGATCCTTCAGGAATATGGTATTTAGCTGTTTCTGATGAGGCACCTCTATATGGGAAATTTTCTCCTGTAGATGAATTTATCGGAATTTCCTTTCAGGCTCTTTTAGGAGATATATTAACCTTAAAAGATTATTTGTATAGATTTTTTAGAGAAGACTTAAAGGGATTAATTCTTTTAGGTAAAGAAAGAGAAAAGATAGAAAAGGAAGCTCTAATAGAAGCAACAAAATTACCTTTAATTAATTTAGATTCCTCTACACAACAAGAAGCTTATACCTATCCTGAAATATTTGGTGCAATAGAACTTGAACCAGAATTTAATTTTTTACCCTATTTAGAAAAAATTTTCTTAGATCAAATAAAATGGGTTGAAAAATTAACTCCACTTTTTTTAGGTTTGGCAAGTTTAAATTTTCTCTTAGGCATTGGTTTTTATAAAATGAACTCAAATTTAGAGAAAAAAATTGATCTTGAACTTCTTTCCATGAGAAAATTTATCAATGAAATTTCTTATAAATTGCCAGAAGAATCTCTTCAAAAAATAAAAACATACATAAATTTGGAAAAGGAAAAGGGAGCCAGTTTAAAAATTAATGAGTTTTTAATATGGCTTTCACAAATTTGGGATAATAACTTATTTTTAAAAAATTTAAAAATAGAAAATATTGGAAATAATACTTCTAAAATTTTAATAGATATAGAAATTAAAGGTGATTTTTTATCAACTCAGAAAAAGACAGATGAGCTAATTAATAATTTTGGGAGACACTTCAAAATAGAAAGTAGTAATTTTGATTTTTTAGGAAAAGAAAATAAAGCAACCTTAAGTTTATCTTTGATAAAATGAAAGAATTAATAAAAGTTTACCGAAAAAAACTTATTTTTTGGTATGTCTCTTTAATACTTTTTTTCTTATCTTTAATTTTTGTTTTTTGTCAAATTATTAAAATATTTGATAATTCTCAAAAACTTAGCTCCCTTTTAGAAAATAAAAACACTTTAACTACTCAGATAGAAAATCTTAATGTTTGGGTTTTAAAAATTGATCCAGCAAGATTAATTGAACCTCAAAGCATACCTATAAATATAGCTTTTGAAATAAACAACCTTTCTTCTGCCCTTTCTAACCTTTCTTTTTTATATTCTGAAAATGGAAGTCTTTTTAGAATAAAAGAAGTTACTATTTCTCCTTGTGGAAAAAGTGAAAACGAAACTTTAAACAGTAAATGTTTTTATACGATAAGATTATCAGGAGAAAAAATAAAATATACTTTTTAGGTTAAGGTAAAAGATGAGAGAAACTTATAAAATTTATCTTATTTTTTGGGGACCTATTATAATTTTAGCAGTTTTTACTACTTTATTTCTTTTTAAATATAAGAATACCTTAGTTCCCTTTTCCGAAATAAAGCTCTCTTCAAGCTACATTGAGGTAGCAAATGAGTTAAATAAGCTAAATTTTTTAGAGCCCTTTAGACTTATAGAAAATTATAATATAGTTGTAGATCCCTTTTTAACTGGTTTTAAAGAAAAAGCTCCCAAAGAAAAGACATTTACTTCAGATTTAAGACCTACAAAAATACTACATTTAAGTATGATTTATATAGAGGGAACGAAAAAAATATGTATAATAAATAATAATAGATATGTTGAAGGAAGTAAATTAGAGAAAGATATAAAAATAGTAAGGATAGGTGATTATTATGTGGATTTACAAATTAAAGACAAAGAGAAAAAGCTCTTTTTGGGGCAAACTCTTAGTCTTTAGCTTATTAATTTTTTTAGTAAGTTGTGCCACAAAAGAGCCTCAAATTGAAAAGGCTTCTTCTGAATTTTTGAAAAGAGCTTATGGAAACGAAACTAAAAAAGAAGAAACCCCCTTAATCTCTTCTCAAGGTGAAGAACCTCAACTTTCTCCTCTTTATAAAGAAGTTTCACCTCTTGAAACCAAAAGCCTTACTCTTTCTTTTAAAGAGGAAAGTTTTGAAAATGTGCTTTATTTTCTTGCTAAGGAAGCAGGGCTTAATTTGGTAATTTCTCCAGAAATTTACACCCTTATTCCAGAAGAAGCAAAAAAAATAAGCTTTCAGTTTAAAAATCAAACTTTAAAAAATATTTTAGAATCTGTCTTAGAGTCTTTAAATCTTCATTATCAAATTAAAAAGGGAGTTCTTTATATTGTTCCTTTTGAAGAAAAAACCTATTCCTTAGGATTTTTACATGTAACTCAAGGAAGTGAATTTAGCTTAGGAGGAGATGTACTAGGTGGCGAAATGTTTATGGGAGGGTATGGAGGGGTTGGTGTAGGAGCTGGTGTAGGAGCACCTACAATAATTTATACTCCTCTAAAAGGAAAATATGAAATAAAAGGAGAATTAGAAAAAAAGCAAATAGATATATATACTCAGTTAGAAGAATCTATTAAAGCTCTCTTAAGTGATAAAGGAGTTTATACTTTAAATAGATTAACAGGAACTTTATATGTAAAAGATAGACCAAGTCATATTAAAATGGTTTCTAAATTTATAGAGGATTTAAAATCAAGATATGAAAAGCAAGTTCTTATTGAGGCAAAAATAGTAGAAGTAGCTCTAAATAAAGAACATGATATGGGAATTGATTGGTTGGAAATTGCTAATTATTCTTTAGAAAATAGAATTAGACTTGATGAACTAACTTCACGCTTTACCACAAGACCAAATGAGCCAACTATTGCTCTTACTATCACAGGAAGACCTGATATTAATTTAGTTTTAAATCTTTTAAAACAATATGGTAGTCTTAATCTTCTTTCTAATCCTCGGTTAAG
>CAYXGJ010000021.1:12574-14257 GCA_964464535.1 uncultured Thermodesulfatator sp.
ATACCTATTTTAGGAAATCTCTTTAAAAGAGAACAAAAGGCTATACAAAAAACAGAACTTGTAATTATTATAAAAGTAAATTTAGTATAAAAGATGGGCAGCTTTTACGAAATTATTAAAAATCTTAAAATTCCTGAGGAAAAAAGAAAATCTGAGAAAAAAAAGGTTTTTAAAATAAGACCTCGGATTTTATTTTTATTCTTTTTTTCTTTAGTAGTTTTATCTGGATTAGCTTTAGTTATTTTTAGTTATTATGTGAATATAAAATCTTCAGCTTCTAAAACTAAAGTTTCTCAATCTTTTCCTTCTCAACCTATAGTATCCTCCCAAGTAAACGATTTCAAAGTAAATGAAAGAATTGGTATTACAAACTCTATTTCTCAAAAAAGTGTTACAGAACCTATACCTCAGAAAAAACTTACAAAACCATCTCCCTCTTTTAAAAATGCTTTAGCTAAAAATGTTCCTAAACCTAAGTCTTCTCAAACATCTGTTATCTTAGAGCCTAAAGAGGAAAAAGAACCACCTATAGAAGGATTTCTTTTAACTAAGGAGGATTTATTAAATAATCTTCTTTTTGTTGCTGAAGAAGAAAGAAGAGGGGGAAATTGTGAAAAGGCTATTTTTTATTATAAAAATTATTTAAAAGAAAGAGAAAATCCTTTGGTGATGAATAATTTGGGAGCATGTTTAATTGAGCTTGGGGATCTTGATTCTGCTATAAATGTTTTTAATAAGGCACTTTCTTTAAAAAACGATCCAGAAATAAAATATAACTTAATAGTTGCTTATTTTAGAAAAGGAGATAAAGAAAAAGCTTGTTTTGAGATAAAAAATTTAGATATAAAATCTTTTTTAGATGAGAGAATGAAAAGGCTTAAAGAATTGTGTAAATGATGAAATATTTTAGAAGTCAACTGCAATACAATTATTACCTTGCTTTTGTATTTGAACTTTACAATTCTTATTAATATCCTGTAAAAGAAGATTAGAATAAGTAAAATTTCCGCAGAGGTTATTACAATTAGCAGCAATATAAGTTTCTAAATAGTCAGTTTGGTTAAGAAAAACAAAATTTCCTGAAGAACAGGCTCCTCCAGTTTTTTTGTAAGAATTAATACCAGATCCTAAATAAACCTCTAAAGATGTGCAAAGAGATGGAAAACTTGCATAACTACATCTTTGTTGTTGAAGCTCAAAAAGGGAAACATAATCTACTATATCATCATATTCTTCAGGTCTTGTAAAATCATAAGGGAAGTCATCAATATTATTTTGTCCCTGATTATAAATAGCTGTATTTGTCTGAATATTAAAGTTTAGGTTTCCGCTTACAATCATAAAAGCAATGTTATTCTTTTGTTCTCCCTTATCAATTATAGAAAGAGAGGTTGAATTTAAATTACAAAGATCAGTAGAATTATTAGTTAATTCAGAAGAAACTACATAAAGAAGAGCTTTTCCTTGGCTATCAAAACCATTAACTCCTACTTGATTAAAAGCTGGATCAGAAGAGGAGGGATTATAATTATTGATTGGTCTTGCAGGAGGTAGGTATCCAAATCTTATTCCATAGCCCTTAAAGGCTTCAGCTGCTCTTTTTACTGCTTCTTTACTTTCAGTATATTTTGTTCTTTTGGTAAGAGTTCCTATTAAAGTGGCACCAAGCCCAATAAGAAGCCC
>CAYXGJ010000022.1:0-13368 GCA_964464535.1 uncultured Thermodesulfatator sp.
ACAGCCAAAAAATTACAATCAATTCTCATTTTCTTTTGCCAATCCTTTAAAAAATAAGCCAAAACTAAACTATCTTCTCCTCCTGAAAGAGCAATAATTACATAATCTCCGTCTTTTAACATTTCATAGCGAAAAAGAGCTCTCCCAATAAGCCTTTTTAATTTATTGTAAAGAGTCATAAGTTAAAGCTATTTTAATCTGGAATTTTTACTTGTGGATTAAGGATCCCATCTGGATCAAAAACTTTTTTGAGTTTTTTCATTATTTCAATCTGTAAAGGGCTAAGTTCCCAATTGACAAAACTTCTTTTTACATAACCTATTCCATGCTCTCCTGAGATAGTTCCAGAAAGTTCTATAACCTCTTTTAAAATTTTTTCTCTCACCTTTATAGCAGATTTTTCATTTTCTAAGTTAAAAAGTATATTTACATGAAAATTCCCATCCCCTGCATGACCAAAACAGCAAATATGAAGTCCCCAATCTCTTTCTAAATTTCTTATTTTAAAAAGAAGATCCTTCATAAATCTTCTGGGCACAACCACATCCTCAGCAAATCTCTTTTTACCAAGAACTTTCAAAGAAGGAGAAATAGCTCTTCTTATTTCCCAGAGATTTTCAATATCACCTTCATCCTCAGCCTTTTCAAAGGAAATTCCTAAATCTTTATAAAATCTTTCTATTAAAGCTTTTTCTTTTTCAAGAATTTCCTCCTCTCCGTCAAGTTCTAAATATAAAAGAGATGAAAAATTTTTGTTTTCAAAAATTGGTAAACCCTTACTTTTAGAAAGAGCTAAAATTGTTGTTTTATCAATAAATTCAGCACAAGCAGGGGTTAATTTTTTCTTAAGAATTTCTGAAATTATCTCCAAAGGTTCTTCTTCTTTTTCATGGGCTGAGACAAAAAGAACTCTTTTTTGGGGAAGAGGAATTACTTTTAAAACAATTTCTGTAAATATTCCTAATGTTCCTTCAGAACCAACAAAAAGAGGAGTTAAATTATAAGGAACTACGCATTTTAAAGTAGAAGGACCAGTTTTTAAAACTTTCCCTCCAGGAAGAACTACTTCTAAGGCAAGCACATAATCTTTAGTAGTTCCATATTTTAATCCCCTTGGTCCCCCTGCACCAGTTGCTACATTTCCTCCTATAGTTGAAAATTCATAACTTGAAGGATCAGGGGGATAAAAAAAGCCATATTTTTTTAAAAATTTTTTAAGTTCTCCATTTAAAACCCCTGGTTCAACTCTGACAATCCTTTCTTCTTCATTAAATTCAAGTATTCTATCCATCCTCGAAAAACAAATTACTAACCCTCCTTTATGTGCCAATGCACTTCCTGTAGTTGCAGTTCCTGCACCCCTTGGAACAATAGGAACTTTATATTCTTGGCAAAGCTTTAAAATCTCAATCACTTCTTCTTTCCTTTCTGGTAAGGCAACAGCAGAAGGTAACCTTATTAAAGAAGAGGAATTATAGGAATAACTAAGAAGATCCTCTTTTTTTACTAAGAGTCTTTCTTTTCCTAAAAGATTCTCCAAGGATTTTAAAAATTTAGAAGAAAAAGGCTCATTCATTTAATTCATATTTTATCTCAGATCCTTCTTGAAACAACTCTTTTGAAATCTCTTTAAAAAGATAATCTACTTTTATTTTTAAACTCAAATCTCTTTTTAGTTTATTTTCAAGAGTTTTAAGATTATAAATAATTGAAGAATGTTCTTTTTTGAAAAGAACAGATAATTCCTTTAAGGACTTGTTTAATAAATTTCTCAAAAAATATATAATTACTTGTCTTACAAGGGTTAATTCTTTTTTTCTGGAAGAAGAAAAAATATCCTCTCTTGGCACTCCAAAAAACCTACCTACTATTTCAATTATCATTTCTACCTGATCAGACCCTTCTTTTATTCCAATTTCATTTATTAATTCTTTGGCTAAGGAAAGATTGATAGGTTCTTTAAGTAAACTTGAGCGAGCAATTAAGCCAAGAACAGCACTTTCAAGCTGCCTTACATCACCTCTTATCTGATGAGCTAAGTATTCAACTACCTCATAAGGAAACTCATATCCCTGTTTTTTTGCCTTATATCTTATAATTTTTTTTCTGGTTGCCAAATCGGGACTATTTAGTCTTATTAATAATCCAGAAGAAAGTCTTGATTTTAAGGAATTTTCCATTTTTTGAAGTTCTTGGGGAAGATTTAAAGAAGTAAAAACTACTGTTTTTCCTTGATCAAGAAGATAATCTAAAAGAAAGGCAAGTTCATTTTGAGTATATTCCTTCCCAGATAAAAAGTGTATTTCCTCTAATAAAAGAATATCGCACCCACTTTTTATTTTTTCTTTAAAACTCTCAACCATTCCGCAGCGCAAATACTTCATCATATAATTAAGAAAATCTTGAGCAGTTAAATAATAAACCCTTTCAAATCCCTTAGAAATTAAACCATTTCCTACAGCTTGTGTTAAGTGAGTTTTTCCCAATCCAAAATCACCATAAAGATAAACCAAATAACCTTTGGGTCTTTCTTCAGCTATTTGATAGCAAACATTATAAGCAAACTCATTACATTTTCCTACAATAAAATCTTCAAAAGTATATTTAGGAGAAAGTCTTCTTCCAATAACCTGAATTGGATTATAAGGAATGATTAATTGTTCAGAGCTCTTTTTTTCACTAACCAGAAATTTAATTTCTTTAAGACCAAATTCCCTCAAAACTTGATTAATAACATTTTTATAATTTTCTTGTAGCCAAGTTTTAGTAAATTCATTAGGAACCTCTATAATTAAATTATCCTCTAAGATATCCCCATTTAGAGAGGAAAACCAAACTTCAAAAATCGTTTCCGGCAAAAGCTCTTTAAATCTTCCCTTAATCTTTTCCCAGTTTAGGTTCATAGATAAACCCGGAGATAAAATTAAAGTTACTCTAAAAATTTTTTAATACAAATTCCAATAAAGCTGATTAAAGACAGATTTAAAAATCTAAATTTAAATTTTAAAAGTTTCAAAAAATCAATTACTTAAAATTAAATCCTCTTAGAAGCTTTTTTATTCTTGGGGTTTATTTATTGAATAATAATTATTTTGGGAGGTTTAAAATCCATAAGCTTTGATTTTTAAAATCTTTCTCTAAATTTTTCTAAATTTCTATTATTTTAATTTTTAACTTTAAATTAATGACTTAAGAAATATCTTTTATCTTTTAAAACAGGCTATATATTGATAATCCCCTATTTTTTTTAATTGAGGTATAGATTTTTCACAAAATTTTTCAGCTTCTTCACATCTGGGATGAAATTCGCATCCAGTTGGTCTAAAAAGGGGACTTGCAATTTCTCCCTTTACTTTTTTAAAAAAAAGAGCCTTTGGAGAAAAGGGATCTGGATAGGCATTTAAAAGCATTAAAGTATAGGGATGATGTGAGGTTTTAAAAAATACTTCCCTTTTACAAATTTCAACAACTCTTCCCAAATACATTACTACAATACAATCAGAAAGATAAAGAACCACTGGTAAAGAATGGCTTATTAAAATATAACTTAAATTAAACCTTTTTTTAAAATCCTTAAGAAGTTCAAGTATTTGACCTGCTAAAGTACTATCTAATGCTGAAGTTGGCTCATCAAGAACAATTAGAGAAGGAGAAACCATTAAAGCTCTTGCTAAGGCTACCCTTTGTCTTTCTCCACCACTTAAAGCATGAGGATATTTATCTAAAACCTCAATTCTTAAACCTACTAAATTTAATACTTCTTTAGCTTTTTCAAGCCCCTTTTCTTTATTTTTTTCTACATTTATAAAATAAGGTTCTAAAAGGATATCAGCAACTTTATATCTTGGATTTAAAGAAGAATAGGGGTCCTGGAAAACAGCCTGTATTTTTGGTCTAAAAATTTTATATTCCTCTTTAGTAAGATTTTTTAGACTTTTCCCAAACCAAAAAACTTCTCCTTTATCTTGCTTTTCAAGATCAAGAATAATTTTTCCCAAAGTAGTTTTTCCGCAACCACTTTCCCCTAAAATACCTATACTTTCTCCTTCTAAAACACTAAGACTAACATCTATTAAGGCATAAAAGGAAACTTTTTTAAATCCCCATCTTTTAACTTCATAACTTTTCCAAATATTTTTAACTTCAACTACAGGATTAACCATATTTAAAGCATCTTACCCAATGTTCTTTTTTAACATAAATAAGTTCTGGATGATTTTCTCTTCCTTCTTCACAAGAAATTTCGCATCTTTCAAAGTATCTACAACCTTTTGGCTTTTCAGCTAAATTAACCACTCCACCTTTTAAAACTTTTTTAATTTTTCCTTCCTTTGGGTAAGATTCAATAAGAGTTTGGGTATAGGGATGTAAGGGGTTATTAAAAAGCTCTTCTGTAGGTGCGGTTTCTACAATTTCTCCTGCATAAAAAACACACACCCTATTTGCAATCCATCTTATAATTCCAAGGTCATGGCTTATAAAAACTATAGTTAAATCCTTTTCTTGATTTAACTCGTAAAGAAGTTCAAGAATTTGTGTTTGTAAAGTTACATCAAGGGCAGTGGTTGGTTCATCAGCAACTAAAAGTTCAGGCTCCCCTGCAAGAGCCATAGCAATCATAGCCCTTTGTCTCAAACCTCCTGAAAGCTGATGAGGATAACTTTTTATCCTAAGTTCAGGATCAGGCATACCAACTTCTTTTAAAAGCTGAACTACCCTTTCCCTTCTCTCTTTTTTACTTAAGTCAAAATGATACTTTAAAACCTCCTCAATTTGCTCTCCAATTGTAAGAACAGGGTTAAGGGAACTTAAGGGATCTTGAAGAATGATAGCAACCTTTCTACCCCTTAGTTTTAAAACTTCCTCTTCAGGAAGATCATATAAAGAAATGCCATCTATAATTACCTCTCCAGAATACCGAGTTATTCCAGGTGGGAAAAGTCTTAAAAGAGCAAATCCTGTAAGGGACTTACCACACCCACTTTCCCCAAGTATTCCAAGAATTTCTTTCTTTTCTAAAGAAAAACTAACTTTATCAACTAAGGAAAGTTTTTTTTCCTTTAATCCTAAAACTAAGTCTCTTACTTCTAAAAAAGGCATAAAAATTTAAAGATTAGCCGAATCCATCGGCTAAAAGATTATTTTCAAGTACTACATCCGGAGGCTCTAAACTCAGCAGATAAAATTTCAAAAGAAGTAGCAGGTCTTGCTTCTAAAATCTTAATTTTCATAATTACATTTTTTCCTGCAGCAGGATGATTAAAATCAGCCTTAATTTTATTTCCCTCAATTTCTAAAACTTTAAAAGAAATTCTTGAACCATATTTATTTATTTCTTCATACCATTCTCCAACCTTAATCTTTTCAGGATGTTTAAGTGTATTTATATCAACTTCCTTTATTAAATAGGGAAGATGAGGTCCATAAGCAGAGTGAGAAGGAATAACTATCTCAACTTCATCTCCTTCTTTCTTTCCAACTACTGCCTCTTCTATAATTTTTGGAACAGCATCTCTTCCCAAAATAAAACTTACTTCCACAGGTTGAGAAAACCAAGAAGGAGCTTTCTCCTCTTTTAACTCTAAATAATACCTAATTTTTACAAAAAAATCTTTTTTAATAGAATCCATAACCAAAACCTCCTCAAAATTTTAATTTTTTATTTAATAAATATAATTACTTTCTAATAAAAATTCAATAAGTGCCATATGAAGCCACATTTTATTTTCTGCTTGATCCCACACTACAGATTGAGAACCCTCTAAAACTTCTTCTGTAATTTCTTCTTCTCTATGAGCAGGTAAACAATGAAGAACTATTGCTGAAGGAGAGGCAAGTTTTAAAAGTTTATTATTTACTTGAAAATTCTCAAAAGCAAGCCTTCTTTTTTCACTTTCTTCTTCTTGCCCCATACTCACCCATACATCGGTATTAATAACCTCAGCTTCCTTAACTACTTCTTCCGGACTGTCTACTATTTCAATCTGAGCCTTATATATTTCTTTTGCCTCCTTTAGTAACTCTTCTTCTGGTTCAAATCCCTTTGGGCAAGCTAAGAATAATTTAAAACCAAGAAGCGCACTTGCCTCAATCCAAGATTGTGCCACATTATTTCCATCTCCTATCCAGACAATCTTATCCTTATAAAGATCTTTTCCCTTTTCTATTACAGTCATTATATCGGATAAAACCTGACAAGGATGAAATCTATCAGAAAGTCCATTTATCACAGGAATAGAAGAATATTTAGCAAAATCTTCTATGGTTTCTTGTTTATAAGTTCTTAAAACTAATATATCTATATATCTTGATATAACCCTTGCTGTATCTTTTATAGGCTCACCTCTACTAAGTTGTAAATCCTTAGAAGATAAAAAGATACTACTTCCTCCCCATTTTATAATTGCAGACTCAAAAGAAATCCTTGTTCTGGTAGAAGGCTTTTCAAAAATTAACCCTAGTATTTTTCCTATAAATTTTCTCTCCCAACTTTTACTTCTTTTTAATTCCAAAGCTCTATCAATAAGCTTAAGAGCCTCTTCTTTTTTTAAATCCCATATCCTTATAAAATGCCTTGCTTTCATTTTTCCCCTCTATTAAAATTATTTCTTTCACAAAAGATTAAAACTTTAATTTTTAATCAAATTTCCAATTTTGCAAACTTTTAAAATTACTTCTTAAGTTTTTTAAAAATTAACCGATAATTAAAAACAATAAAAAAGGATTTTAAAATGGAAATAAAAGGGATAGGACTATTTATAAATTTAAATACCTCTAATATTGAGATAGCGGGAAATAGAATTAAAGCCTCTGTAAATCCAAATTTTAATGTAGATCCTCTAAGAAAAAGAGAAGAAATAATAAGAGAACTTCAGAGAATTTTTAAAAATTTTGATAAATATTTAGAAAAGATAAATGAGGTTCTCAATCCTCTTAACAAAGAATTAAGAGTTGAAATAGATCAAGAGCTAAAAATTCCTATTTTTAAAATCGTAAATAAAGAAACAAACGAGGTTATTAGACAAATTCCTTTAGAGGAAATCTTGAGAATTGCAAAAAATATAGAAAAATTTTTGGAATCACAAAAAATAGATAAAAATTATTTAACTGGGCTTTTATTAAAAGCGGAGGTATAAATTTATGGCTGATCTTTACATGAGTAACATTACAGGTCTTCTTGATATAGATTCAATTGTTCAGGGGCTTCTTCAGGCAAAAGCTCGCGATATTCAAGATTTACAAAACAAAAGAGCAACTCTTCAAGCTCAGGCAAGTTCTTTAAGTAATCTTTTAGGAGCCCTAAAAGAACTTAATGATTTTTTGGGAACTATAAATGTAAGTAATCTTTTTAAAGGAAAAAAAGTTACTGTAGGAGATAAGAATATACTCTCAGCAGTAGCTCAAAGCGAAACCCCTAACATTAATATAAGAGATTTAACTGTTTCTAAACTTTCTCAAGAAGAAATAAGAATCTCTCAGGGAGGAGTAGAAGATTTAAATCTAACCCTTGATCCTGCAATTTTTACTTTAAGATACTGGACCTCAAATACAACCTATGAAGAAAAAGAAATTAATTTTTCAGGTGGCACTTTAACAGATCTTGTTAATGCTATAAATTCAGCTCAAGAAAAGGTAGAAGCATCAATTCTTTTTGATGGTACATCTTATAAGCTTATGCTTTCCGAAAAAGATGTAGCTAATTCCTCAAAAGAAACTACTATTGATAGCCCAGTAATAGAAATAGCTTTAGGAAATTTGCCTGCCCAACTTGGAAGTCTTGAAACATTGCAAAATGCTCAAAATGCAGAAATAAAAATAGGCTCCAACACCTTTACCAGTCCCTCTAATACTTTTAATAATATTATCTCAGGTCTTACTATTACAGTTTATCAGACAGGCTCTACCTATCTTTCTGTAGAAGATGATTTTTCTCAAGTTTCTTCAAACTTAAATAATCTCTTAGAAAAAATAAACAGCCTCATAGATCTTATAAATTCTCAAACTGCTAAGGGAGGAATTTTTCAAGGGAATGCGGTAATCACTCAAATTAAACCTCAAATTTTTTCTCTTATGAAACCCCTTATAAATCTTGGTATCATTAATCTTGATGATAATGGAAAATATTCTTTAAATACAGATACCTTAAATACACTTATAGAGGAAAATCTTGATAGCCTTCAGTCTGCAATTAATCAAGTAAAAAATGATTTTTCTTCAGCCTTAGAGGATTTGATAAGTGTTGTAAATAATTACAAATCTATTCAAGATCGCCAGATAGATAGCATTAATCAAAAAATAGAGACCCTTCAAAAGACCTTAAAAAAAGAAGAAGAAAGACTAAGACTTGAATTTAGTAAAATAGAAGCCCTTATGTATAATAACGAAAGGTTAAGACAAAGACTTGAAAGCCTTGCTAAACCTATTTCTGAAATATTAGAAGATTAATCACTAAAAGCGGGAGGCTTTTTATGCATATTCATAGCTATTTAGAGAACCAGGTTAAAAATGCCCATCCCCTTGATCACATAATCATGCTTTATAATAAAGCTATATCTTGTCTAAAAATCGCTAAAAAAGCTATAGAAGAAGGGCTTAAAAATCCTGAAAATATAGAGAAAAAGGCAAAACACCTTGGGAAAGCAACAGAAATAATTGCCTATTTACAAGGCTCTCTAAATATGGAAAAAGGAGGAGAAATTGCTAAAAACTTAAATCTAATTTATGATATACTTATAAGTGAGCTTGTTAAAGCAAACCTTGAAAATAAGGTTGAGATTATAACAAAAAGCATAGAAACCCTTGAAAACCTTAAAAAAGCTTGGGAAGATATAAAAACTAACTTAAATGAAAAGCTATAATCTAAAAGAAGCCCTCATAAAAATAGAAGTTGCTATCAAGAAAAATGAGCTTGATTTAGCTTTAAATCTTTATGAAGAGATAAATCAAAACTGGGAAGAATATAAAAAGGGTATAACTCCGGAAGAAGCTAAAACCCTTTTAAAACTTTCTGAATATATTGGAAAACTTCTTTTAGAAAGAAAAGAAAGTTTTTTTGATCGCAAAAAATTTCTTGAACTCCGCAAGGCCTATTCCCACTTTTAACCATTTTAAAAAAGCCAAAATGAAATTTAAAAAGCTTTTTTCTATTCTTTTAATTTTTTTCATTTTTATAACTTTAAGTTGTGAAAAAAGTGCTCAACCCCTTAAAGAACATCTTCTCAAAGTAAAGGTTGAAAAAGCTATAGATGGAGATACTGTTATTCTTGAGGGTGGAGAAAGATTAAGATATGCTGGAATAGATACTACTGAACTTTATCCTCAAGAAGGGTTCTCTCAGCCATTTGCAAAAGAAGCTTATAATTTAAATAAAGCACTCACCGAAGGAAAAATCCTTTATCTTGAGCTTTCTTTAAGAAAAAGAGACAAATACGGAAGACTTCTTGGTGAGCTCTATTTTGAAAATGGAACCTCTGTCTCAGAAATTCTTGTAAGAGAGGGACTTGCCTTTGTTTGTTATTATGAGGGAAGTGCAAAATATTATGAAAAATATTTTCCTCTACAAAAAGAAGCTATTAAAAAAAGAAAAGGTATTTTTTCCCTTTTAAATCATGAGCCCAAAAATATTATCTATATTGGGAACAAAAATTCAAAAAGATTTCATCATCCCGACTGCCCCGGAGCTAAAAAGATAAAAAGAAAGGTGTATTTTAAAAGTTTAGAATCTGCTTTACTTAAGGGATATTGTCCCTCAAGGGAGTGTTTTAATCTTATTTTTTCCTTTTAATAACTTCAAGATCTCCCATATAAGGGCGAAGAACCTTAGGAATAGCAACTGAACCATCTTCTTGCTGATAATTTTCTAAAATTGCCATAACAGTTCTTCCTACAGCAAGTCCAGAACCATTAAGGGTGTGCACAAATCTTGGCTTTCCTCCTCCTTTTGGTCTATACCTTATATTTGCCCTTCTTGCTTGAAAATCTTCAAAATTTGAGCAAGAAGATATTTCAACAAAGCGATTTTGTCCAGGTGCCCAAACTTCTATATCATAGGTTTTAGCTGCTGCAAATCCAAGATCTCCTGTGCAAAGAACAACCACTCTATAGGGAAGTTCAAGCAGTTGCAAAACCTCCTCTGCATCAAGAAGAAGGCTTTCTAATTCCTCATAAGAGGTCTCAGGGGTAGTAAATTTTACTAATTCAACCTTATTAAACTGATGCTGTCTTATAATCCCTCTTACATCCTTTCCATAAGAGCCTGCTTCAGATCTAAAACAGGGAGTATAGGATACATAATAAAGGGGTAAAACCTCTTCAGGCAAAATCTCATTCTGATGAAGATTAGTTACCGGAACCTCAGCTGTAGGAACAAGATAATAATCCCATTCTTCAATTTTAAAAAGATCTATTTTAAACTTTGGAAGCTGTCCTGTTCCAAAAAGAGCTCTATCATTAACTATAAAAGGAGGAAGAACTTCTTTATATCCGTGTTTTTTCAAATGAAGATCAAGCATAAAATTTATTAAAGCCCTTTCAAGCAAAGCCCCCTCATTCCAATAAACTACAAATCTACTTCCTGTAATTTTCCCAGCTCTTTCAAAATCAAGTATCCCAAGAGCTTCTCCAATTTCCCAGTGAGGTTTTGGCTCAAAAGAAAACTCTGGAATATCCCCCCATCTTTTCACCACCACATTATCCTCTGCAGAAGCTCCAAAAGGAACACTCTCATGGGGAATATTAGGTATTAAACTCATTTTAAATTCAAGCTCTTCTTCAACCCTTTTAAGTTCTTCTTCTAAACTTTTAAGCTCCTCAGAAAAAGCCTTTACTTTTTCAGAAAGAACTTTTGTTTCACTTTCTTTTCCCTCTTTTTTAAGTTTTCCAATCTTTTCTGATTCTTCCCTTCTTATATGTCTTAAATTTTCTACTTTCTGTATAAGGGTTCTTCTTTTCTTATCAAGCTCTAATATCTCATCTATAGGATAGTTTTCTCCTCTTGTCTTAAGTCTCTCTTTAATCCACTCAGGCTTTTCTCTTATAATCTTTATATCAAGCATCGCTTAAAATTTATCATACAATCAAAGTTTGTCAAAATAAAGTTTTTAAAAAACTTATAAAATTTGAAAAAAATAAAAGTTTAAAAAGTATCTTGATATATTTCAATTTTATATTATAAATTTTATATCATAACTTAATTATTAAAGTTTTTCTTTAAGGAGGTGAAAAGTAATGTTTAAGTTATCTACCAAAGGAAGATATGCAGTAAGAGCTATGTATGAGATAGCAAAAGCCTACCCCAATGGATTAACCTTAGATCAGATTTCTGATCGTCAAGAGATTTCCCGTGTATATCTTGCTCAAATACTTAACCGTTTAAGGCAAGCTCGCTTAATTAAGTCTTCTCGTGGACCAGGAGGTGGATATGTTTTAAGAAAGTTTCCTGAAGAGATTTCTCTCTATGATATTCTTGAGCCTCTTGAGGGTCCTGTTTGCATTGCCTCCTGTATTGATCCAACTGAAGGCTGTGAAAAAATAGAAGTTTGTATGGTTTATCCTATTTGGAAAAAGGTAGCTCAATATATTGAATGTCTTCTAAAACAGGTTAAACTTTCAGACCTTCTAAAAATAGAAACTGAAAAAGATAAAAAGAAATATGTTGATCAATTAACTGCAACTTGTCTCTAAATGAAGCTATCTTATTATCCTGAGTTTGTAAAAAAAGCTCATAAACTTATCTTTCCCCTTGAAAAAAGAGATACCTTAGAAAATTTAAAAGCAGGAGATTTTGTTTTAATTTCAGGATATCTTCTTTGTGCAAGAGATGAAACACATAAAAAAATTATCTCCTCTATAAAAGAAGGTTCTTTTTCCTTTGATTTTTTAAATCAAGCAATTTATTATGTTGGTCCAACCCTTTGCTCCCCAGGTAAAATTATAGGATCAGCTGGTCCTACAACCTCAAAAAGAATGGACCCCTATATGGAATTCTTTTTAAATCTTGGAATTTCTGCAACCATAGGAAAAGGGAAAAGATCTCTAGAAATAAAAGAACTCTTAAAAAAATATAAGGCAGTTTATCTTGCAACTTTTGGCGGGGCAGGTGCTTTTTTAAATCAATTTATAAAAAAATTAGAACCTATAGCCTTTGAAGAACTTGGTCCAGAAGCTTTTTTTAGAATAAAGGTTGAAAACTTCCCTGCAATTGTTATAAATTCAATCTATGGAGATGATTTTTACGAAAAAGTTTTAGGCTATGAATAAATATTCTTATATTCCCTTTTATAGAACCATTGCTTTAAGTTCTTTAAAAACTTTTAGAGTAATTTATAAGGAGACAGACCTTTTTGTTCTTGCAGAAAAAGACTTAACCTTAGAAACTTTATCCCTTGTAAGAAGTATTAGGCTTCCTCTTGAAGCTTATATCTTAAAAAATCCTCTCTTTTTAAAAAGTCTTGAGCCTCTCCCTTATGACTCTGAAGCTTCTGAAATAGTAAAAAACATGCTTAAAGCAGGAATAGTTGCAGAGGTTGGTCCTATGGCTTCTGTTGCAGGAGCAATTGCAGAAAAAGTTGGAAAAGCCCTTCTTGAAAAAGGCTTAACTTCTCAAGTTGCAGTTGAAAATGGAGGAGACATTTTTTTAGCCCTAAAAAAGGATGCAAGAGTTTTACTTTTTGCAGGAGATTCTCCTTTTTCAGGAAAAGTTGCTCTTGTCATTAAAAAAGAGCTTATGCCTTGTGGAGTTTGCACCTCCTCAGCAAAAATTGGACATAGCCTTAGTTTTGGAAATGCAGATGCCCTAACAGTTGCCCATAAAGATACAGCCATTGCTGATGCTCTTGCCACAGCCTTTGGGAATATTTTAAAAAATTCTAAAGATTTTAAAAAAATTGTTAGTAAAGCTAAAAAAATAGATGGTCTTTTTGGAGTAGTTGCCATTCTTAAAGATAAAATCTTTGTCTTTGGTAAAAAAATTCGTCTTGAACCATATAACCACTATGAAAATAACTGAAAAAATTTTTAAAAAATTAAAGAATTTTTTAAAAATGACGATAAAAATTTTAAAAATACTTTCTAATTATATATATTTAAGTAATATAGAGGTTGACAAAAGATAGGAAATTGAGTATATTTTTTAAAAAATTTTAGAAAAATAAGACTTGACAAAAAGTTTAAGATGTATAAAATCCCTTTTAATTAAGAAGAAAAAAAAGAAAGGAGGTGTAGTATGAAGGTAAGCAAATGGAAAGTTTTAGGTATTGCAGGGGCATTAGTTTTAGGTTATGTAGTTTCAACTGATGCAGCTCAGATTAAGGTTTCTGATGAGACCTTTGCGGATCTTGGTTACTGGATGAAGGTAAGGTATGTAAATCT
>CAYXGJ010000023.1:0-11584 GCA_964464535.1 uncultured Thermodesulfatator sp.
AGATATTAGAGTGAGAATTAAAGATGTTATAATAAAGATTGTCTTTGATGATTCTAGTTTAAAAGAAATTCTAGTTGATGATGTTCTCATTTAAATAGATAAAACTGAAAGTAGCTTTAAGAATATTTCAAAAAAGAAGTAGAAGGTATGATGTTATATGAAGGGAGTAGGAAGAAAATTCATTCTTGAATTTATGAAATATGAAAGAAACTTAAAGAAAAATATTTATATGTAGATGCTAAAAATTTATTTTAATATTATGAAATTACACTTCAACATGATTCTAAAAAATTTAATGAATTATTAGAAGAATTTTATGAAGAAACATTACTTAAGCATTATTGCTTTATTTTCATAAAGTCCTTTCATTCTTTCAATTATCTGTTCTAATGTTTTTAATAGAATGATTATTTGTTCTGATGGTATAATTTTTAATGGTTGAAGTTTCTTAAGATACTCTTGGAAATATAAAATATACAACTTCTTTAATTCTTCTGATAATGAATATATTTTTATTGGTGAAATTATTTCTGATGAGGAAGATATAATATTCTTTAATTCTTTTAATAATTCAACAAATTGATCATTTAAGACTAATACTTCATAGCTTGGTATAATATAAAGTGTAATCATATGAGAATAAATCATAGGAGAGTATTTGATATATTTGAAAATTCCTTTATCTATCCTTACATAATATATAAATCGTCTTTTTAATTCGTTTATCCATTCTTCTATTAATTTTTCATCTCTTCTACCTTTGCAGAGTATTTCACTACTTAGAAAGTCTAATGCTGTTAAAAAGTCCTTTTTCCCTTTAATAGAAGTAAGGAGTTTTATTTCTTTTCTCATCGATGTTTTAACTTCAATAAAATTCCCATCTGAAAGTATATCGTATTTCAACCCAAAAAAGCTCTTATTTTCTGGTTTTCTTTTATGATGACGCTCAAACCTCATAGCTACTTCGATACCTATACACTCTAATAATTGCTTAAGGCAATATGACAATTTTATATATAGAGGTGGTTCTGGAAATAGCGACTTCTTTAATTCTCTTAATTCTTTTATTTTATCTTTTTTGGAAATTCTCTTTTTATGTATTTCTTTTTCTAATTCATAATATTTTAAGTATTTTTCCATTTCTTGAAAAAAATATTTCTTGGTTTCCTTCATTATTTTAAAAGGATCAGATTCCTCTATTTGAAATTTTTTACATTCTTTAAGACCTACTTCTTTTAAAGTTTCTTCTATTTCTTTTAAAACATACATAGTATGAGAATCAAAATCTTGATTGTCTAATTTTATTCCTTTTACTTCATATACTCTTGTAAATCCACATTTTAAACATAAGCGTCCAAATGGATACTCTTTCATATAAGACTTGCAATTAGGACAAAAATTACTCATATTTAAAACACCACTTAACTATTCTCACAATATATTTCTTAAACTTTTAAAGAGTTGCACAAAATTTACAATTTTAATAGCTTTCTTTCGATTTTGCTTCTAATGCTTTAGAGTAACATTCAAAAGCTTTTTCTTTATTACCTTTATTAAGATACAAATCTCCTAATCTTTTCCATGAATAATACGTAGGTTCACTATCTCTTTTTATAGCTTCTTCCATACATCTTATAGCTTCATCTAAATTTTTTCCTGAATAAATTTCTGCTAATTTTCTCCATGGATAAGGATTATTCGGATTTAATTCACAGTACTTCTTTAATATTTTAATAGTTTTATTAAGAAAGTATAACCTTTCATCACCATAAGTCTTATTAGTCATTCTTTCATAAAGATGAGATAGACGAGATATTATATATACATCATTAGGGTCTATTTTAAATGTCTTTTCACAAGCTTGTTCAGCCTCTTCTATTTCATTAATATCTATACAATGCCATGCAAGTCTTAATAAAGCTTCAACATCATTTGGATAATCTTCAAGATACATTTTAAGTAGACTAATTTGAACTTTCTTTATATCATCAGAAAGGAATGAAAAATCAAACCATTTTTCAAGCTCATCTTCTAACGTAATTATTTCATAAGATGAGGTCATTAAACCTAACTTTTTTAAAGCTTCAGGGAATTCTTTTAAATGTTGTTTTAACGCATTTAAATAACATTTTGTAACTTCTTCTTTATATTCTCTTTCTTTTTCTGGAAAATCTAGAAAATGACGTGAAAGTTCGTCATAAATATCTCCAAGTTTTAACCATAACCATTTATCTTTAGTTAAATCTAATGCTTTTCTATATAAAGAAATAACTTCATTAATAGAATTCTTAATTTCAATATCTAATTTTTTTGCTTCTTCTGAATTCTCAAGCTCTTTTTCATAAAGTTCATTTAATTGCTCAATTAATCTATTAGTCTTTTTTAATATTTGCTCAGCTCTTGTAATAAAAGTTTCAGGCTCTTCTAGAAGTGAAATTTGAGTTTTAATCCCTACTTTACGTATAACATTCATTTGTTCATCATAAATTAATAAAATAAAACTTGCCTTTTTAGCAACTTCTAATGCTGAAGAAGTATAACCTGATGTTGAAGCAAAAGCAGGTATTGCATGAATATCTTCACATGTTTTTGCCCAAAGTAAAATTTGATCTCTATCTATCAGATTAGTCCATGCTTTACATTGACAAGCAATCTTAACTTCTTCAAATTTTTTATCATAAGCTAAAACATCAACTTCATAAAAAACACCAGAACTTCCAGAAACTTTCTCATTTAATTTAACTAAATATCCATATTGTTTAAAATATTCAGATACCTTTTGTTCAAAATCTTTCCAATCTAACATCTTTATATGAATATCATTCTTTAATTTATAAACATTTAAATTATTTTCGACATTATAACATTTTTTAAATAATTTGGATATAAAGTATGTATCGGTATTACTTCTTTTGGTTTGATACTTTTAATTATTGTTTTTAATTGATAAGGATAATAGTGTCCTGAAACTCTAATTCTATAAAATTGTATACCCATTCTTAAAAGCCAATTTGCTATTACTTCATATTCTGAAGCTTCTTCTATTTGAGGTTCAGGCTCAGATATTATAGCTACAGAATTCTTAATTATGTTACTTGTTAAGCTTAGATCTTTTAAGAAATCTACAACTTCTCTATAAGAAATTAAAATGAGTGTATCTTCCTTAATTTCTTCTAATGGTATTTTTTCTAGTAATGTTAGATAATCTACATAATTTTCAATAAGTTTAGGTTTTACAGGTAACCTAGGTAATTTTTCTAAAAGTTTAGCCATTTGAGTTGAAGCAATGCAACAATCTATATCAAGTTCCTTAGCAAGCTTTAAGAGTGTATATGCATACTCAAAGTCTAAACTATGAAGCGTTACTATGATTGGTTTATGACTTGAAGCTAATCTTTTAGTAATATTCATAGCCTCTTTAGGAGTGAGTGGAAGCCTACTTGATCCTATATTAGTCCCTTCAATTATAGCAATGTCTATTTTTATATCTTGATTTTCATTAAGAAAACTAAATAAATCTTGCCCATTTTTAAACTCATTAAATTCATCTTGTGTTAGAAAACTTTCAACTCTAAAATCTCCAGTATAAAGTACTGTCTTATTCTTTCCAAAATATAATAAAGCATAAGATGGATATGCACTGTGGGATACAGGTATGGCCATTACATTATTTTTATCAGATTCGAAAGGTTTTATTTCTTCAAGATTTATGTAATATTTCCTTGGAATTAATGATAACCATGTTGGTGAAGTATTCCATCTTTCTTCCATATCTTCATAAATAGATATGCTTGGTAAATATACTGTAGTTTCTTGAGGAATATTTGATAAAGCTCCTAAATGATCCAAGTGCATATGTGAAATATATATACTTTTAACATCTTCATACCATTCAGCTTTAGGTAACACGCCTAACTCTCTTAATTCTGCAATTCCTCTTGGTGCAATGAAAGCAGAATAGTAGCTAGCCATTATATCAAATCTTATTCCTTGATCAAAAATTAATATTTGGTCTTCATCCTTGATTCTTACGAAATTTCCACCTATGCTATTTATTCCAGCTAAAACTTTTATTTCAAACATTTTTATTCTTCATGAATTTTTGGCCAAAGTATATATCTTTTTTTCTTTTCAATTCTTTCAAAAACTTTCCAATTCATAGTTCTAAGCGGGTCTCTAAATCTTAAAAGCTTAGGTTCTCCACATTTTATATCATAAACTATATAAAGCCAATATCTATCACGCTCTTTTTCAGCAACTTTAACTTCATCATCTGTTAATTCACCATAAACTTCTGATCCTCCATGTCCTTTAACTTCTATAATCCTAACTTCTCTAGTTAGTGGATCAATGCTTCTTATATCATAATGTTCTTTTTCAGATACTCTTTCTGGTATTCTATTTTCTTTTTTCTCAATTTCTAAAGTTATTCTTATTGCTTCTTCTTCAATCTCTTTCTTTATTTCTTCTGGGACCTCTTTAGTTATAGTGATAGGCTTCTTAAGAAAATGAATATAACCTATTGGTTCTAAAGGAATAATTTCTAAATCACTTATTCTAATCCATGTTTTTTCTTTCTCTCTTAAATTAAGATTTTCTAAATTATTTGTATAATAGGTTAAAGGCTCTAAAATATTTAATAAAGATTTTCTAATATTACTTATAACTTCTGCTAATAATGTAAATGGTACTTCTCTATTTATTAAATCTGTATCTAATACTCCTAAACAATTAGGAAGAGCTTTGGATAAAAGATTTAATAACGTTGAGCCACGAAGAATATTACCATGTTCCCTATGAATCCCAATAAGCTCTCTATAAAGTACTGTTGAACTTTTTCTATCTTTAACTTGAATTGGTAAAAGAGTTACTATTCCTTCAATATCTCCATAAACTACTAAACTTTTAATCTCTTTTCTAATTTCCTCTCCTTTTTTTATAAAGAGAGCATATATATCATCTAATGTGTTTAGAGTTCTAGGCATTTCAAAACCTACGAGAACTTTAAAAGTCCCTTCATCTTCAATTATCTTAAAACCAAGAATTTCTGAAGAAGCTTTTATAAGGTCTTTTAAAGATTTAAAAAGTTCTATTGGTGTCTTAAAACCTAATAATTCCATACTATATTCAATTTCTTGTCTGGTTTTTGGCTTATAAAGTACGCCTTTTGAAGTTAATTCATTTTCTATTTCTTGTTTTGCTGCTATTATTGAAGCAACAAGTTTTTCTAATCCAGCTCTATTTTCTTTAATAAAAGTAAGTATTGCTTTAGCTTCTGTTACCCTAACAAATTTTTTCTTTTTCTTTTCTTTAATAAGAGCTAAGGATGGAGGAAGTTTAGCTAAATCTTCAGCTTCAGAATAAAAAAGAATATCTTGTCCAGTAACAGCTCTTGGAGATAGTTCTGCTCTTTTTAAGTTTATTAGTTTTTGATACATAGAATTTAATGCTGCAAGATCTGCAATATTATTCATGAATAAAGTATAAGCTTCAACCTCTCTCTTTTGACCAAGTCTCCAAACTCTACCTATCCTTTGTTCAACTTTTATTAAGCTCCATGGAATTTCATAATTAATTAGAATATTAGCAACTTGAAGATTTACACCTTCAGCTACAACATCAGTTGCTATTAAAATTCTTGTTTTTGGATTTGTTTCAAAAGCATTTTTAATCTTTCTAAAAGTTTTATAATCTCTAGTTTCATCTGAACTTAGTCTTAAAATACTTTTAGACCATTCTGGATGTATTTTCTTTATATTTTCAATAAGATAATTTAAAGTATCTTTATATTCAGTAAATATAATGACTTTAAGATCTTCATTAGCCATTATATCTTCAATTAAAGAAATTAAAGCATTTAACTTACTATCCCCCTTTTCTATTATAGATTTAGCTATATCACGAAGTTTCCTTACTTCTTCTTTATCTCTTTCACTTAAAAGTGGTGCTGTTCTATCAAGAAATTCATTAAAAACTTCTTCAGGATCTTTTTCTGGAAATTCATAATCTTCATAACCAACTTCTAAAAAACTTCTAACGCTATCTATAAGCTCTTCAGTAAATTCTGGGGCTGCTCTTTTAATAAGTAATCTTTCAAGTGTTGTCATTGCTGCATATGGACTTGATGCAGCTCTCTTAAAAATAAGAACTGTGAGCAATGGTATAATTTTCTCACTTATTAGATTTTTTTCATAAGCAAATTCTATAAGTTTACTATGAAGAAATTGAACAAGGGATTTAATAAATTTTGCTTCATCTTCTCGAGCACTTATAACACCTGCATAAAATTTAGCTTTTGGAAATATTTCTTTCCCTTCATAAATTTTATTTACATCCTCTTTTGTTCTTCTAAATAAAATAGTTCCATGAGTTATTTCATAAAATTGGCGCCTATCAAGATTTTTCCAACCTTCAATTAGAAATGGATCTAAAAGTTGCAATCTTGCTATATAATCTTTAGGATCTCCTCTATGTGGTGTTGCCGATAAGAAAATTACATTCCTTTGTGGAGCATTTTCTACAAGCATTTTTCCTATTTTCCAGAATCTTCTAGTTTTATATCCAAATTTATGTACTTCATCTATTATTATCAAATCCCAATTAATATTTACTATTTCGCTTATTCTTTCTTCTCTTTTTAATAAATCCATAGAAGCTATGTAATAACCATTAGGAAAATTTTGTAATTTTAAAAAATCTATAGTATTTTTTTCTACTTGTTTAATATTAAATTCAGGAATACCCATTCTTAACAACTCTTTACGCCATTGTTCAACTAAAACCCTTGGGACAACTATCAATATCTTACCAATTCTCTTAAACTTTTCAAGATATTTTGTTACAGCAAGAGCTGTTATAGTTTTTCCTAAACCTATTTCATCTCCAATAAGTACTCTGATAGGCTTTCTTAAAGCTAATTTACTGATAACTTCATATTGATGAATATAATGTTGAGGTGGATTTTCTCTTGAAGAATTTAAATAAGGTGCTATAAAAGGATGATAGCTAAACTCTTCGAGGATTATTGCTAAAAAATTTTTAATATATTCTTTAAGTTCCATATAAGTTACCTATAAAAAACTTTAAGGTCAATTAAACTTTTTAATATCTTTTCAGTTAAAGGAAACCATAAGATTGTTACTGTTTTTTCATTAAAGTTTATAATATAGTTAACTTTATTCTCTTGCTGTATTGATTGTTCATTCATGTCTTTCAACCATGATCTTAAATGATGCATTTTTTGATAAAGGCATTAAAGATGATATTTTTGAACTATCTAGCGTTATTGGTTCAATAAATCTTATTATACTTTCAACTTTTAACTCCTTTTCTAATGAAGGCAAAGATCTTAAAATATCATTAAACTTTTGAATAAATAATTCTGCAATTTTTATATTCATTCCCTTTCCAGTAAATTGAATATCCTCTCCAATAATTAAATTTATATCAGCTTCAGCTTTAAGATTTAATTTAGAAGCTATACTCAATCCCATTCTAAGAGAAAGCATATCTTTTGGAATTATACATAGAAGCTTTGCTCCACTATGCATTAAATCTATTGTTTCAACTTGCATTTCAATTTCTGGACTTTCAACAGTAACAGTTAAAATAGCTTCCGAGGTGGTTCCATCAGCACCTTCTGCTGTTATCGTAAATTTATAATCTCCAGGTTTTAGAATACCAATATTCCATACGGCTTTAAGTGGTAATGCACTTTTAGATGGACTTATTTCTCCTTTATCAACATTTAATTTAACTTCAAAAGGATATTCTTCAATAGAATCTATTGTGACTATTACTTTTACCTCTTCATTAGGTTTTACACTTAATGTACTTGGAGTAACTTTTAAAATAAAACCTCTTTTTAAAACTTGTTCTTGTCTAAGTATTATTCCATCTTTTAGAACCTTTGTCCATCCTTTTTGAAGAATAAGATCTTCAAGCTTAATTCTTTTGCCAGCAAATTCAACTTCATACCAAATCATATGAATTTCTTTTCCTACTTTCTTTTCACCACTCTCAGCGATTAGTTTTTCTTTAAGAATTTCAGCAGCTATATTATAAGGTAGTATTTCTGCACTATCTTTTATCGATGGGGGCATTTCTGCACCATTTTCAGGGCCTATACGTTTCCAATATAAATTTCCATCAACTATAATACCTATATCAAGAGTATTTAAACCTTGACGAATTGCTTGTTCTATAGCTGTGCGCGTTGTAAATGGAGCCGATGTAAGTGTGTAAAAAACATTTATGATTTCTTTCAACTCTCGTCTTTCCATACCTTCTATAAGATCCCAATTCTGGTTTTGTTTTAAAAATATAGCTAAGTCGCTAAAGCTAAAAACTGTTTTTAACTTAGGTCCAGTACTTGGATCTTTTAATCCAATTTCAACTTGAGAAATTAATGATGATGAAGATGATGTAGTTGTCCATCTTATTTCGTCTGTTACTTTTTCTTTTCCTCTAGCAGGATAAGCTATTCTAATTAAAGTTGATAGTAATTGCTGATTAAGTAAATTCCCATTTTCCTGAATATATTTCTTAAGTTTTCTTTCTTGAATGTCTTTAATTTCTTTATCGGTATAATACTCACTTAACGTACTCATAACTTCTTCAGCAGCTTTAACTTTAGCTACATATCTAAGAATTGTTTCAAAATTTACATCTAAAGAAGGGCAAACAACTGCAATCGTATTTCTAAAGACTCTCTTACCTGATTCACCTTTCATTAGAATTATTTTGCGGACTTCTTCTTCAGTTACATCAGGTTTTACTAAGACTACAAGTTTCATAGATGGATCATCAGAAATTACCGTCTCTCTCCATACGTCATCTCCATAACCTATAACAATGGTATTTCTTTCATTAAATATTTCTCCCTCTTCCACTATCCCTTTCTTACTTTCTTTTCTTACTAAGATATCTCTTGTACGTTTTGTTAAGAATTTATAAAGTTCAAGGGCTGGGCCTCTAAATATTTCATCAGCTTTTTTCTCCACATACTCTATAACTGAAGGAAATGGTGTAAACCAATAACGTCCACTCTCTGAAACAAAATGGGGGAGTTTTCCATGCATTTCACTAAGAGTTGTTTCTATATCAACAGGTTGTATCCCTTCGATTGCAAAAGTTTCTGTTTCATAAACCATTAATGCTACACTTTTTAAATCAGGAAATACTTTTAAAGGTTCTTTAAATGTTTCATAAGTGTATGTTTTTAAGAAAACCACTGTAGCTATTTTAAATGCTAATAAAGGATTCGAGCATTCATTAATAGAACCAAAGGCTCCTTCTTCAGTAATGATATCTCTGCTTACAACATCTCTAAATTCTTTACGACTTTCTGTTAGAACTCTATTCCTTATATCTCTATCTCCAATATTTATATGCCAAGGCATTATAAAATCTGCATCGCCTTTTTCTTTTAGAAATTTTCTTATAACTTTTCTTGTTATTCTAATAGCATCTCTAGTTTTTTGAAGATCTTTATTTCTAGTAACAAATTCTTGTAAAACCTCAATATATTTTGGATGGAATGGATAAGTGTCTTTAGCTGTTATAATTCTTCCGGTTTCTATAGCTGAAAATTGCCAATCAGATTCAACTCCAAAAATTTCAGGATTTTCCCTATAAATTGCATAAAGTTTATCTCTAGCCTTCAAAGCTTCATTTTCAGATATTTTCTTAAATATTCTTCGTTGAAGAACTTTAATAACATCATCTGGTGAAACAGGCACTATTATTCTTGTTGATTCTCGACTTAATACTCCTAAAATTTTACTTGCATAGCCCTCAAATACATCTTCCTCAAAAAGTTGCTTTTGGCCCTCAACTACTCTATATTCTGCTTGAATAGAAACAATAAGAGCTGTTTTAGGAGAACTTTCTACAGCTCTAGCAAGAAAATCTAAGAAAAGGAGAACTTTTCTTCCATAATCTTTAAGTCTTGATTTATCCATATTAAAAACATAGTGGACTATTTCATCCATGAGTATTAAAATTGGCTCTTTAGCTTCAGAAAGAATATCTTTTATCAAATCTGTAGTAGGTGCTGGTGACTTTTCATCATCTAAATGTTTTATCTTTGCATAAGCCCCTAATCTATAAGCAAGCATACCCCAAATAGTTTTAATTGTGAAGTTTTCTGCTTTATAAGGTTCATCTGGATGAGGTACAAGTCCAGCCTTACTTGCATCCATTACTATAATAATAGGTTTGCCAACTTCTGCAATTTTAGCTGAAAGTTTATCATTTATTTCTTTTAATTTTTGTGGATTATTAAAAGCATGATAGAGGCATATTTGAGTATGAGTTTTACCACCTCCAAAAAGTGATGTTAAAAGAAATATTGCACCTCCTTTTTCATTTTTTAATGTTTCTGCAACATCTTCTATTAATTCTTCCATAGACCTTGTCATATAAGTACGTTTAAAAAATTCTTCAGGATTAGAATAAATTACTTCTTCACTTCTTAAGATATCACTTAAATCTGGTGCTGCTTTATCATCAAGTTTTGTGTTATAAACATCTTCCCATAATTCAATAAACCCATTTTTTATAAGATTTTTAATTCCCATTTTTTTTCACCTTTTATAAATTAAATCTTCTAGTTTAGGTAATTCTAAATACTCAATAATTCGGTTACAAAGAGTTTTTTCTATATCTTCCTCTGGCAAAATTCTAGCCATAATTCTTGCCGTAGATAAAGCATCTTCAATAAAAGCCGGATAATTTGCTCTCAGTTCATCTAATTTTCGTTTAAACTCTTCTCGTGAATAAATGACTGCAAAGTATTCTAAAACATGAAGAACATCGATTGAACATCTGATCTTCATATCTCTTATTCCAATTTCTCTAATTTCTAAAAATTCAGCAATTTTAGATCTTTCCATAGAAGGTGGTTCTAATAAAATTAATGTTTTAGCTTTAGCTACTTTAGCACCAGCTTCTTTTTCGCCTCTTCTTAAAATTTTTAAAGTTTTCAATGCGATGTCTAAGTCAAGAGAAGTACCTATAGAAAATATTCTTGCATCTGTGCTTTCTAAAGTTTTTTTCTTAGCTCCACCAAGCAGAGATTTAACTAAAAGATAAAACATAGCGTCCGGACTTTTAACACTATCTTTTAGTTCAGCTTTTTTAGCTAAAGCTTTTGCTAATCCTAAATAAGTTGCAGGGTATATATATTTATCGATAAGGGTTTCTATATCTATTTTTCCCATAACTTTAACTTCACGATATTTAGTTGCAGTAGCTAATGCTGCTGCAAGAGTACCTATGAGTAAATCTCTGCCAATAGCACCTAAATCCATAAGTTCTTTAGCTCTATTAGCAGCTTCTTCAACCATTTCATTATAAAGCTCTGAAGCATCAACTGATCCTTGAGAAAAACCTCTCCAAACAACTACTATGCTTGTGTCCATAGAAAGTTTGCCTCTTGAAACTACACTTTGAGCAGATTCTGTAGTTATTGGGAAAGCATTAGTAATCCGTAAGTTAGCTGTTTCCCATCCAGCTTTTAATAAAGCTTTCCAAGCATCAGGGTCGGTATGTGCATAGTATGTGACCAATAATCCTTTTTCAT
>CAYXGJ010000023.1:11684-12958 GCA_964464535.1 uncultured Thermodesulfatator sp.
CCCAAATACTTCTTACCTCATATAGCGGAATTAGTTCTTTTGGTATGTCTGGATCGTTTTGTTCTAGAAGTTCTTTCATTTCCTTTTCTGCTTTTTCTAGTTTTTGTTGGTCTTCTTCTATGCATGGTTCGAATTCTAAGCTTCCTTGCTTAATTTTCACTTTGACTAATAATCTTTGTCTTGCTGGTACTTCACTAATCCATTCTGGCAAACTCTCACTTTTTTCAATCCATTTATTATATAGTTTAAGTGCAAATTTAACATATCCCTCAAGTCTATCTTTAATTTCTTTTGATAAACCTTTAGTTTCTATGTAATGTTTACCTGTCTCAGGATCTATTTGCATTATTGATTGATTACAATGTAAACATATACCTTTCTCTCTTCTGGCTTCAATATTACTTTCTGGAATTCTAAATTCTTTTTCTCCTATTTTTACATTATATCCTTCAACTTTAGCATTCTTTATAGCAGCGTCTCCAAAAATTTTATTCAGATCTATAATATTTATTACTATTTTATCATTTTTTATTTCAGGTTCCATCCAAGCAAGTCTTTCATAACCTTTATTACTTTTTACTCTTGCAAGCCACCAATTTCCAATTAAAGGTGTCCATTTACCACAATTTGGACATTTAATTTCCCATGAACCTATATAAACTGCAACATCTTCATCATAAAGTTCTTTTATCATTTGATCTTCCTTAAGCTTTTTAATAATCCATTCGCCCCATTTTTTAACATCTTTGATAAGTTTTTGACCATATTTTGTAGGATATTCTAATACTGCTTTAAGAAAGACATAACCAACTGGTAATAGATCGCAAGCTGTAACTGATAACCCTAACCTTAAACCTTCAAGAGGGATAGAACCAAAACATGCAAAAGGATCTAAAAGTTTAATATTATTAAACCAAATTTTAGGCTTAACTCTATGAGGTGCTTCCTTAAACACCAGCTTACCATTAGGTCTTTTTTCATATTTTATACCAATCGAATGTAAGAAGTTAGTCGGATTTGTATTTTCAGGTAATAGGCATCCAGCAATAATTGCTCTAGCTGATATAAGTGGTTTACGAGTCCACCAAAAAACCATTTCCCAATGTGGTGGTCTACCAGGGCCTTTTTCAATAGCTGAAGCTTTACTGATTTCCT
Source organism: uncultured Thermodesulfatator sp. (assembly GCA_964464535.1). Taxonomy (GTDB): domain Bacteria; phylum Desulfobacterota; class Thermodesulfobacteria; order Thermodesulfobacteriales; family Thermodesulfobacteriaceae; genus Thermodesulfobacterium. The sequence continues at coordinate 12,840 of CAYXGJ010000023.1, forward strand.
GAAAAGGAAAATTAACAGATTCTATAAAGCGTTTCTCCAAATAATTCACCTTATTTTATAGATTTATACATTCATTCCATATATAAGTTTTATTTTTATAATTTCTTTATTTATTTTTT
>CAYXGJ010000024.1:0-12041 GCA_964464535.1 uncultured Thermodesulfatator sp.
CTATTCAGGAAACTAAATGTTTTATAGTAAATATAAAAAAGGCATAAAAATTGGAAGGGAGAGGTTTTTCCCCTCTCCCTTATATTAACCTAAAATAGAAAAGGAGGTTAAAAATGGGAAGAAAAGCACTTCTTATAACACCAGATTTGTGTATAGGATGTAGAGCTTGTCAAGTAGCATGTAAATCTTGGAATGAATTACCAGAAGAAAAAACAAAAAACATTGGAACCCATGAAAATCCCCCAGACCTCACAGGGTATACTTATAATAGAATAAGATTTATAGACAAGACTGTTAATGGAGAAATAAAATGGCTTTTTGTTCGTCAGTCTTGTATGCATTGTGGAGAACCTGCTTGTGTACAGGTATGTCCAGTTGGAGCTATGCAAAAAGATTTAGAAACAGGAATTGTATTTTATGATAAAAATGTTTGTATAGGATGTCAGGCATGTAAATCAGCATGTCCTTTTGATATCCCAAGATATGATAAAAAGGGAAAGATTGGTAAATGTCATATGTGTATAGACAGAGTAAAAGCTGGACTAAAACCAGCTTGTGCCAAGACCTGTCCAACAGAAGCTATAAGCTTTGGAGAAAGAGAAGAACTTATAGCTAAAGCAAAAGCTGAAGGATATAAGATTATTTATGGTGAAAAAGAATTAGGAGGTTTAGGACAGATATTTGCTATTAATGAACCGCCAAGTTATTACCAGCTTGCAGAAAATCCAAAAGCACCTGAGAAAGTAGTTGCCCTTGGTGAGATGCTAAGGATTCTTGTTGCTAAAGGAATACCTATTAATAACTCCATAATTAGAGAGTTCCTTAGCTAAAGATTTCATTTTATTCTTAAATTTCTAAAGAAAGGGGGAATTTTTCCCCTTTTCTTTTTTAAAATTTAGAATAAACTTTTTTAAACTTTAGAGGTTAATTATGGAAATTAAAAGAATAATTAGTGAACTTAAAGAAGAAAGATCCTATTTGAAAAGTCCTTTGGAATTATATGAAAAGGTATTAGATTTTAATGAAAAATGTGAAAAAATTATAAAAAATAAAGCTAAAAATAATTTATTAGATAAAATTATTGATGAATTTTCTTCAATATTTGAAATTCCTTATGAATTTAGTTCCTTTTTAAAAACTTCTATATTGAATATTGCTAAAGATCCTTTTTCTGAGCCTAAAAGTATTTTGGAACTTCCTATAAGTGAAGAAGAGAGCTCAAAAGAAGAAATTAAAAGAGCTCTTTTTATTCTTTCTAAACCTTTTTTTATAGAGTATAGAAAATCTTTAAAGAGAGAGAAAAAGTTTGAAGAAATAGGAAGATGTGTAGTTTGTAGAGAACCAGTATCTTTAACCATGATAGATAGTGAAAATAAAAGGCACATGGTTTGTACTGTGTGTGGGCATGAAGAAGAAATATTTAGAATTGGATGTAGTTATTGTATGCAACAGGTCTGTGAAAAAATTGATCTTTTAGTTGATGAAGATGAAATAAGAGTTGAATTATGTAAAGATTGTAAAACCTATATTAAAAGTTTTAAAGACGAAGTTTATCAAAAATTTAAAGATCCTTACTTAATAGATATAATAAGTTTACCTCTTGATGTAGTTGCTCAAGAAAGAGGTTATATAAGAAGGTCCCCAAATATTATAGGAATTCAAAGAGTTGTTTAAAAGTGGGGAAGAAAGTCTTTCATGAGGTTGTCTCTTTAGAATCTGCACTTAAAATTCTTTTAAATTCTTTTAAAGAAAAGGTAAACTATCCTTTATCTGAAGAGACAATTTCAGTAAATGAGTCTCTAAATAGAGTCACAGCAGAACCTGTTTTTGCCAAAATTTCCTCTCCTTATTTTCATTCATCTGCTATGGATGGTTATGTAGTTAAATCAAAAAGCACTTTTTCTGCAACAGAAAAAGATCCGGTTAGATTAAAAATAGGAGAAGAGGCATTCTGGATTGAAACAGGAGACCCTCTTCCAGAGGGATTTGATGCAGTTATTCCTGTTGAGGAAGTAAATGTTAAAGAAGGACATATTGAAATTTATAAAGCTTATCCTCCTTATTATGATGTAAGACCGGTTGGGGAAGATATTGTAGCTACAGAACTTATAATACCTGAGAATCATTTTATCAGAGCAGTAGACATAGGCGCTATGCTTGCAAGTGGTATTTTAAAAGTAAAAGTAAGGAAAAGACCTTTAATTGGGATAATTCCTACAGGTTCAGAATTAATGGAGCCTGAAAAAGTTGAAGAAGGTTTTTTAAAACCACCTGCTTTAATTGAATATAATTCCTCAATTTTAGCTAATCTTATAAAGAAAGACGGAGGAGAACCTAAAATATATCCCATAGCTGAAGATAAGGAAAAAACTATAGAAGAAAGAATTTTTAAAGCTTATGAAGAATGTGATCTTATTCTTTTAAATGCTGGTGCAGGTTATGGAAAAGAAGATTTTACTTATAAAATTATAAGTAAACTTGGAGAGGTTATAATAAATGGAGTTGCTATTAAACCTGGTAAACCTTTTATAGCAGGTTTTATCAAGAATAAACCTATTTTGGGGATTCCCGGTTATCCAGTTTCTACCTTTATCTGTTATAATTTATTTGTAAGACCTCTTATAGAACTTTTTTTAGGAGTAAAGCTAAAAAAAGAAGAAAAAATTCAAGCCATTCTTTCAAGACAGATTTTTTCTACTATAGGGGTTGATGAATTTATAAGAGTAAAAGTAGGAAAAGTGGGAGACAACTACATTGTTTCTCCAGTAGGTAGAGGTGCAGGACTTCTTATGTCTGTTGTTAGAGCAGATGGCTATATAGTTATTCCTTCTAGTTCAGAAGGTTATTCTCCGGGAAAGATTGTAGATGTATACTTATGGAAAGCAAAAGAAGAAATTGACAACACCATTGTTTGTATAGGAAGTCATGATAATACTCTTGATGTTATTTATAACTATTTGAGAAAAAAATATCCCCATATAAGTCTTTCTTCAGCTCATGTTGGTTCTATGGGAGGTTTAATTGCTATAAAAAAAGGAGAAGCTCATGTAGCGGGAACTCATCTTTTAGATGAAAAAGAAGGAGAATATAATATTCCTTTTATTAAAAAAATCTTACCTGAGAAAAAAGTGATTTTGATAAATTTAGTATATAGAATTCAAGGGTTAATTGTGAGAAAAGGTAATCCTAAAAATATAAAAAATTTTGAAGACCTAAAAAGAGAAGATGTTATTTTTATTAATAGGCAGGTAGGTTCTGGAACAAGGCTTCTTTTAGATAAACATCTAAGGGAATTAGGAATAGATCCTTCTGAAATTAAAGGTTACCAAAATGAAGAATACACACATATGGGAGTTGCACAAGCTGTAGCAAGTGGAAGGGCAGATGTGGGGTTGGGGATTCTTGCTGCAGCTAAAGCACTTGACCTTGATTTTATTCCCCTAACTGAAGAAAGATATGACCTTTTAATGGCAAAAGAATTTTTAGATTTGGAAATTATTCAAGCACTTCTTGATATTATAAAGAATGATAAAGAATTTAGAGATGCGGTCTTATCTTTGGGAGGCTATGACATAAGAGATATGGGGAAAATAATTTATGAAAATTAACTTTTTATTAAGTCCTCTAAAGTAATTTCTGAAAAATTTTTAGTTAAAATTGATATTTTTTGAGTAAAGTTTTCTCCCTCAGGAAGTTTAAGCAATTCTTGAAATTTATTAAGAGCTACTATTTTTGCAATATTTATATTTTGTAAAGGTTTAACAAAAAAAACCTCTTCATCTCTCACAGCTATAAAACCTTCTTTTTCTAAGTCTTGTAAAATGCTTTCTAAAAGAATAGGTGATAAATTTAAATATTCCGAAAATTCAAAAATATTACAGGGTTTACCTTCTATAAAATTTTTTCCAAGAAGATACAAAATATATAATCTTAGATAGGGATAAGAAGGGTCTATGGAAATTCTTTTCCAACATTTTTGTTCTAAAAAAACTACTAGTTCAGCACCTAAAAGAAATACTAACCAGTTTGCAAATAGCCATATTAAAAATAAAGGTATAGCAGAGAGGGAACCATAAATTTTAGAATATCCTATTGCATATTTTACATAAAAAGAATAAAGATAGGAGGATAAAGCCCACAAAATGGTTGAAAAGAGTGCGCCAATTAGTGCATCTTTTTTGGATACATCTTTAGCTGGAAAATATATATACATTAAAAAGAAAATAAGTGTAAGAATTAATAATATGAAAAAATTAAAAAACTTCCCAAGATAAAAATAAGAATATATAGGCATAAAAAGGAGAAAGGGGATTACAGTTATACATATCCAGAAAAAGATTAATCTTTGCATAAAATTTCTTCTTTTTGAACTTTCAAATATTCTATTTAGAATTTCTTCGATCTGGAAAAGAAGTCCTGATCCCATAATAAAATAAGCTATAAGACTAAATTTCCCTAATGGAAAAGTTTCAAGTTTTTTAACCAAATCTAAAATTGTATCCATAACTTTTTTAGTAGCTTCTGGAGTAAGATATTGGGCAATATTTATAAAAATTTGCTCCACAAATTTTTGCTGAGGTATAAAGATTTTACTTATAGAAACTACTAAACCTAAAAGAGGGACTAAAGTAAGAAGTGTATTAAAGGTTAATCCTTGTGCACTAAGGAGAAGGGCATCCTTTTGAAGTTTTTTTAAGAAGTTTATAATTGCTATTTTAAAGAGGGAAAGGTTGTTTTTAAAGTTCATAGCTTTTTAATTTTAATAAGATCTCAATTTTAGACAAGAAAGAAAATTTTTTGACTACTTGCATAAATTTCTAATAGAGAATAAAATTTAATTTATAAAATTTTAAATAAGGAGGATTTATAGATAATGGATATTGAGGACCTTTTTTTAGAAGGTGCAAGGATATTGACTTTAAAGCAATTTGATTCTGCTTTAGAAATTTTTAATAAAGTTCTTGAAATGGATCCTAATTATGTTAAAGCCTTAGAGGCAAGAGCAGTTATTTATATACAAAAAAATGAATTAGAACTTGCTCAAAATGATTTAGAAAAAGCTATAAATATAGAGCCAGAAAATGCAAGACTTTATTTTCGTTTAGGGCAAATTTACTATAGGAAAAAGGATCTTGATAAAGCCTTAGAATTATTTACTAAAGCAATTGATCTTGAACCTAATTATCCAGCAGCTTATATGGCAAGAAGTCAGGTTTTAAGAGAAAAGGGATTGGAAGAAGCAGCAGATTTAGAATTAGATAAGGCAGTAGCTGTACAAAGAGAACTTGCAAAAGCAAGAAAGGTTGTAGATTTTTAATCCTCTACAATAACAGTCCAGTTAAAAGGGTCTTCTTTTTCTCCGTATTGAATTCCTGTAATATATTCAAATAATCTTTTGGTAAGTTCTCCAATTTTGCTTTCATTTATGATATAAGGTTTATTCTTATAATAAATTTCTCCTACCGGGCTTATGACTGCAGCTGTTCCTGTTCCAAAGCACTCTTTCAAGGTTTTATTTTCAATACCTTCTATTACTTCATCTATAGAGATTCTTCTCTCTTTTGTTGGTATACCTAATTGGGGAGCTAATTTTAAGACTGAATCTCTTGTGACACCTGGTAAAATTGAACCTGTAAGAGCGGGGGTTGCAAGTTCATTATCAAAATAAAAAAAGATATTCATACTTCCCACTTCCTCTACATATTTTTTTTCTTTAGCATCAAGCCAAAGAACCTGAGTATATCCCTTTTTTTGTGCTAATTCTTGAGCTTTGAGACCGGCAGCATAATTTCCACCTGTTTTAACTTCCCCTGTTCCTCCAGGACAAGCCCTTATATATTTAGTAGTTACGTAAATTTTAACTGGATTAAATCCCTCTTTATAATAAGCTCCAACAGGAGATAGAATTATAATAAAAAGATACTCAGAGCTTGCTTTTAGACCAAGATTAGGTTGAGTAGCAAAAATAAGAGGTCTTATGTAAAGGGCTGCTCCTTTTTTCTTTGGTATCCAATCTTTATCAATTAAAATAAGAGTTTTAATTGCTTTAAAAACAAATTCAGGATCAACCTGAGGGATACAAAGTCTTTCAGCAGAGCGATTAAGTCTTGCAATATGATCCCATACACGAAAAAGCCTTATTTTACCATCTATTCCGTAATAGGCTTTTAATCCTTCAAAAACTGTTTGAGAATAATGTAAAACTATAGCTGAAGGATGCAATTCTATATTGGAAAGGGGTTGTATTTTTGGTGAGTGCCAACCTTTATCTTCTTCATATTTCATTATAAACATGTGAGGAGTGAAAATTTTTCCAAAAGATAGTTCTTCAAGTTGAGGAGCTTTTCTTTTTTCAGGCTTAGCTAAATTAATTTCTATATCCATCTTTTTTCCTCCAAATATTTTTTAAAATTTTTATCTTCGAAAAAGAAAAATTATACCTTTTATTAATTTTTGACAAGGGTTAAAATATATTATATTTTATTAAGATTGTTTATGGTATTAAAACTTAATCAAAGTAAGGTTTCTTTAAGACTTCTAAAAGAAAAAAGTGATTCCATAATTTTGGGAGAAATTTTACACAATATTTGGGAACTTCTTTTAATTCATAGGGAAAATATTTTTTCTTTGCCTTCAAATTCAGAAGAACTTAAAAGCAAGATAGAAACATATATAAAAAAAGCTTTAGCCTCTTATCAGGAGCCCCTTTCACAGAGAAAATATCTTTTGGAGAGAGCATTTGATATTATAGAAAAGATGTTAAAAAGTGAGGAATTTAAAAAATTTGGTGAACTTTTTAAAAAAGATGAAGTTTTAGCCATATATAGAGAGCCTGAAGGATTTTTTGCAGAAGAAAATCAAATTCAAGATTTAAGACCTGATTTAATAATTAAGAAACGTGATGAATGGATTATTCTTGAATTTAAACTTCACGGCGAGTTTGAAGAAAGCCAATTAGAGAGATATTTTTCTTTGTTGAAAAAAGTATTTCCCAATGATAATATAAAAGCATACTTAGTTTCTTTTGAACCCTTTAAAATTGAATTAAAATATTTAAAATATTGTGAAATAAGCAAGCCAAATGAACCCAGCTCTTCTCATCCCACCCAGCTCTCACTTTTTAAAAACCTTAACTAATTTCTTTTTTAATAAACACTCTTTAGATAATATAAAAACTTTAAAAGTTTGGTGTATTTTCCCTACTAAAAGATCAGGACTTTATTTTAAAAATTATCTTAAGGAAAAATTAAAATTTAAAAAAATTGAAGCAGGCTTTTTTCCAAGAATTTTCTCTTTTGAAGAATTTATAGAAACTCTTTACACAGATTTAATTAGCTCCCCTTTACCTCAAATTCCTCCTATACTTAGAATTTTTGTTTTTCTTGAGGTTCTAGAGAAAAGGTTGAAATTTTTTTCTGAAAAAAAGGGAGATAATTTTGAAAAATATTTTAACTGGGGATTAAAGTTTTTGGAGGTTTTTGAGGAGTTTGAAAAAGAAGGGAAGGTCCCAGAAAATTTGCTTTATCCTCCAGAAGGTCTTCCCGAATTAGCCAAAAAACTTTTTGAAGAATTAAAAACTACCTATTTAGAATTTTCTTCTCTTATAGAGGAAAAGGGTTTTTCCTATTATTCTTATAGATTAAAAAAGGTAAATGATATCCTTAAGGAAGAAAAAGTTTTTAATACTATTTTTAATGAGATAGATGAGATTTGGTTTATTGGTTTTGCAGCTTTAAGAAGGGTAGAATTAGAGATTTTTAAATATTTTAAAGAAAAATTAAAAAGTTATTTTATCTTTGAAGCCTATGAGCCCATCCCTTCAGTAATAAAAGATACTCTCAAAGCTCTTGAACTTGATTACAAATGGATATCTCCTGATTATTATGAAAAAAGGGAGTTTAAAGATCCTCAAATTTACTTTTATGAAACAACAGATCCACATTTAGAGGTTAAATCCGCTTTAGAGCTTATTCCTGAGAGTCTTGAAAATCCTGATGAAGTAGCTATAGTTGTCCCCAATCCTTTTAATTTGTTACCTCTTATTTATGCCTTGGAAGGAAAAGAAAATCCTATAGAGGTAAATATAACCCTTCAGTATCCTATTACTAAAATTCCTTTAAATCAGTTTTTGCAAAATCTTATCAAAGTACAGAAAGAAAGAGAAGAAAAATTTTATCCTACTCCGGTCTATTTAAAAATTCTTAAGCATCCCTATTTTTTAGCACTTGAATTAGAAGAGGCTATTTCTTTTCAAAAAATTGTAAATGAAATAGAAAATGAATTAAGAAAAATAGGTTATCTTAAAATAACCCTTGATGAGATTGAAGATTTAGTTCCTAAATATAGAGATTATTTAGAAAAAATTCATAAGCTTTTTTTTAAAAATTGGGAAGATATAAAAACTCCTTTTGAACTTTCAGAGAATCTAAAAAATATTTTAAATTTTTTTGAACCCCTTTTTGAAAAACTAAAAGAGGAGAACTCTTGGCATTCAATTCTTTTAAGAAATTACATACATGTTCTTGAGACAAAAATTTTCCCCGTATTTGAAGAAGAGACCTATTTTAAAGATAAAAATTTTTCAGGGGGCTTTCTTTTAGAGATTTTAGAATACCTTCTTAAAGAGGAGAAAATTCCTTTTATAGGAGATCCATTGAAAGGGCTTCAGATTATGGGTTTTTTAGAAACAAGGCTTCTTTCTTTTAAAAAGATTATTATTTTAGATGTAAACGAAGGTTTTTTGCCTCCAGCTCCCTCTTTCAATCCCCTTCTTACAGATGAGATAAAAATTTATCTTGGTATTCCTATCTTTAGAAATGAATTATGGGTTTATTATTTTGAAAGGCTTATTAAAAGTGCAGAAGAGGTTCACCTTTTTTATATTTTTGTAGAAAAAAGTAAAACACAAGATTTTAGAGAACCTTCAAGATTTATTCAAAAACTCAAATGGGAGCTTGAAAAAGAAGAAAAAAAGCCCATTGAAAAATTGATTCCCCTTTATTTTGAAATTCTTCCTGAAAAAGAGGGGATTCCTAAAACTCAAAAAGATAAAGAAAGCCTTCTAAATCTTATTAAAACTACAGAAATAAGTAGATATTTTTTAGAAACCTATCTTAGGTGCGGGGTTAAATTTTATTTTAGATATCTTTTAAAGCTAAGAGAAGAGACCAAAATAGGTTTAAGGTCTTTTGATATTGGTAATTTTATTCACGAGTTTTTTGAAAATATCTTTAAAGAATTAGAAGGAAAAGAAGTATTAATGGAAAACATTTATAAAGAAGGCGAAATTTTAGAAAAACTTGAAAATCTTTGGCTTTCTTACAAATTTGAAAGAAAGATGGATGCCCTTTCACACTTTCTTTCAAAAAAAATTGCTATAGAAACTATTAAAAGATATTTCAATTACCTCATTGATATGGAGAGATCTGGAAAAGTTAAAGGTACAAAAATTTTGGGTGTAGAAAGATCTTTAAGATTATTTACTGAATGTAATTTGTTTGATCCATTTTATGAAGATTTTAAAAATTCAAAAGTTCTTTTTAGCGGAAGAACTGACTTTTTAATTAAGAGAAGAGAGGGAATTACTAAATATCTAATTCTTGATTTCAAAAGTAACCCTGATATTAGTCCTTATCCTAAAAAGAAAGATGACGTATTTTCTTTTACACTTCCTGATAAGTTTGATAATTTATCTCTTTATGAGGTAGCAGATATTTTTGGCTCAGATCTTTCTGGTTTCCAGCCCCGATTTTATTATTATCTTTTTTATCAACAAAAAGAAAAGTTTATAACTGAAAATGATAAAGAATTTGTGATTATAAATGCAGGCTTTATAACTCCTTCCAACTTTAAAAAACCTGAAAAATTTGTCTTTAATCTTTCTTCAAGAGGTGATTGGGCAAAGGTTTATGATTATTTTAAGAATAAGTTTAAGGATTTGCTTGAATGGATTTTAAATCACATTATAATAAGTGATAAATTTTATCTTCCAGCAGATGATAAAGTTTGTAAGTACTGTGAATATAAGGCTCCCTGCAAAAATTATAGGTATCTTTTAGACTAAAAATATTATGTGGTTTGAAGAAGATCTTAATTTTGAAGAGGATAAAAGTTTTATTTTTGAAAATACCTTCAGAAAGAATAAAGATTTAGAAAAGATTGCAGAAGGGGTTTTAAATTTAGAACCAATTGATTTTAAGTCCTCTCTTAAACTTTATAAAGAAGGAGATCTTTTCTTTTTAGGAGAACTTGCAAGAAAGGTAAAGGAAAGGCTACATGGTAAAAAATATTACTATACCATAAATAGACATATTAATTATACCAATATTTGTATCATTGATTGCAAATTTTGTGGATATCATAAAAGGTTAGGGGAAGAGGGAGGCTATATTTTAGAAATTGATGAAATTTTAAAAACATTAAAAGAAACTCCAGAGTTAAGAGAAGTTCACATTGTAGGTGGGTTAAATCCTAAACTTCCTTATATATACTATATAGATTTAATTCGCAAGATAAGAGAAGCCTTTCCTAAAATTCATATAAGAGCTTATACTTGTGTAGAGATAGATTGGTTAAGTAAAATTTCTGGGAAATCTATTAAAGAAGTATTGGAGGAGTTAAAATCTGCAGGGCTTAACTCCCTTCCTGGAGGAGGAGCAGAGGTTTTTTCAGAAAGAATAAGAAATGAGCTTTATCCTAAAAAAATATCTTCTGAAAGATGGATTGAGATTGCAAGAACTGCTCATAGTCTTGGAATACCAACCAATGCCACCTTACTTTTTGGACATATAGAAACAGATGAAGAAATAATAGAGCATCTTATAAAATTGAGAGAAATACAAGAAGAAACAAAAGGATTTTATTGTTTTGTTCCTTTAGCTTTTATTCCTGAGAATAACGAACTTTCTTATCTTTCAGGACCTTCTGCTCATCAAATTTTAAAAGTTGTGGCTATATCTCGTATAATTTTGAACAATTTCCCACATATTAAGGCTTATTGGGTATTTTTAGGGGTAAAGCTTGCTCAAGTAGCTCTTCTTTGGGGTGCAGACCATTTTCACGGAACAGTAATTGAAGAAAAGATAAGTGAATTAATGAAGGGAGAACCTGTTGTCCGTCTTTCTCCTTTTGAGATACAAAGGCTAATTAGAGAAATCGGCGGAGAACCAGTTTTGTTGTAAAAATTTTGGAGGAATTAATGTTAAAATGTTAAGAAGAAAAAGTTGGGAATGGAGAATAAAAGAGTTAAGGATTGCTTTTGAATATCTTGCAGGTTCTTATTCAAATTCTTATTTAGAAGAACTTAAACCATCCCTTATTGATAGAATACGTTATTTTTTAGGGACATTAAGGATTTTAATACCTTTACCAAGTAGATATACTAAATGGTGGGGACTAAATTTTACCTATGGGTTAAAATGTATTTACAAAGATGAAGAAGAAAAAATATTTAAAATTGAAAAACAAGGGTTCAAATATGTAGTTCCTTATGAAGCATATAAACAGTTTGTACAGCATTTAAAAACAATAACTTTTTATGGAAAATACCAAGTTTTTCCTGTAGTTATTAACCAGGGAGATTTTATTATAGATTGTGGAGCACATATTGGAATATTTAGTCTTCTGTTTGCAAAACTTGCAGGTAAAAACGGGAAGGTTATAGCTATAGAACCGGAAGAAAGAAATTATAAAGCTTTGACAAAAATGATTAAGTTAAATAAAGATGTTGCTCCTATTATTCCTCTTAAAGTCGCTGTATATAAAGAAGATTGTTGTTTAGATTTATATATATCTAAAAAATCGGGATGTCATACTATAGCACCTTATTTTAGTGAAAGAAAGGATGTTTTACTTAATAAAAAAGAAAAAGTAAGAGCTCTCAAAATAGATACGATTGTTAAAGAACTTGATTTAGAGAAAGTAGATTTTATAAAAATGGATATAGAGGGTTCTGAAATTGATGCACTTTTAGGAGCAGAACAAACAATAAAAAAATTTAAGCCCAAATTAGCTATTTGTACTTATCATCGTCCAACCGATTC
>CAYXGJ010000025.1:0-11549 GCA_964464535.1 uncultured Thermodesulfatator sp.
TTTAAACATACATGCTCTAAAAAGGTTTTTTTATCCCATCCATATTCTACTGGAACCTGAGGAAGTAAGACCCCTCTATACGCTCCCTTTACTAAATAAATACCGTGTTTACCAACTTCTACCTCCTTAATAGTTCCTCTTTTTAAAGGAGAAAGCACAGAAATTTCTATTTCTATTAAAGGAAGTTCTTTAACTTCTAAGGGAGCAAACCTTGGATCTTCAAAAGCAGCCTCTATTGCCATTTTTTGTATAGTTTCATAAAGAGGATAAAGAGGTTCAAGAATTCCTATACAACCTCTAAGATGCTTTTCTTTTAAGAGAGTGACAAAAGCTCCTCTTTTTTCCCACAAGTTTTTAAATTCTTTAGGAGGAATCTCAATTTCATAATCTCCATAAAAATATTTTTCTAAAGTTTTTCTTGCCAGTTTTAAAGAATATTTTTTTTCTTCTTCACTAAGCATTATTTAAATTTTTGTAAAATATAACTTTCTGGCAATGTACCGGTAATTATTTCACCATTTGGAAATATAAAAGTAGGAGTTCCTCTTATCTTTAATTCATTAAAAAGAAAACTAATATTTTGGTTTATTTTTTTCTTACCTTCTTCACAAAGGCTTGAGCTTTTATAACCCTCCATTAACTCTTTAAATCCTTTATTATCACATATTAGAGATATAGCTTTAGGCTTAGCCTCTGGATGTAAAGCCTCTATAGGTAAAAGAATTACTTTTACAGTAAGTTTACCTTCATTTACTAATTTATTTAAAATGTCTTCTGCCTTTTTACAATGAGGACAATCTGGATCAGTAACAAAATATACTACATTTTTAGAATCTCCATAAGTAAAATCTACCATTTTATCAAGTTTTGAAAGTTGCTCTTTTGAAAGAACCTTTTTATTTAGGTCTCGAAGTTTTTCTTGAGTTAGATTTTTAAGGGTGTTCATCTCAACAATGCTTCCAGTGATAATATATTTTCCAGTAGAATCAGTGTAAAAAAGACCCTTTTCTTCATTAGGGAGATTAACTACTACCTCACATAAACCTTCCACAGGAGAAGATTTTATTGTTTCTACCTTTATGCCAGGTTGAATAGAATCAAGACTTTTTTGAATTGAATCTATTTTTGGACAATTTTGAGAACTATTAACTTTTTGACAGGAAATTAAAAAAGAAAAACTCAAACAAAAAATCATTAAACCTTTTAAAATCCAGAAATAATTTTTCATATAAAGACCCCCTTTTAATTAGATTATATTTCTTTTAACAGAAAATGTTCAAGAGGATACCTTCCTGCTCTTTTGCTTTTATCATCAGGATAACCAAGAGCAACTACTGCACATAGTTCATATCTATCTTTTTCTAAACCTAAAATTTCTTTTACTTTATCCTCATTTTTTAAAATTTCTCCTAACCAGCAACTACCAAGTCCAAGAGCATAGGCTGAAAGAAGCATATTTTCAATACAAGCTCCAGCTGATTGATGATCTTTTATTTGATGATACATATCCCTTCTGTCAAGAAAAACAGCTATTAAAACAGGAGCTTGGTTAATAATATAAGCGGAGGTTGTTAATTCAGCAAGTTTTTCTTTTATTTTTTTAGACCAAATAATAACAAATCTCCAAGGTTGATTATTATGTCCCGAAGGTGCCCATATTCCTGCCTCAAGAATTTTATAAATTTTTTCCTTTTCAGGTATTTTATCAAGATACTTTCTTATACTTCTTCTTCCCAAAATAGCTTTAAATACTGCTTCTTGAAAAGCTTCTTCTTTCATAATATTCTTTAGGAGAAGTTTCTTTTAAATTAGATATTTCTTTCAATACCTCTTTTCTAATTTCCTCTAATAAAATTTTATCATCTTTATAGGTTAATAATACTTTTTCTCCTTTCAGAACTTTTATCATTTTAGTAATTAGGAGACCAATATTAATGGCATCCATTAAAGCTTTATCATCCCAAATAGCTTTTTTTCCATTATGAGAATAGGCAATCCCCCAGGGAGGAACTATTGCTCCCATAGAGGTTAAGGTAGTAATTAAATATCCACATGTCCATACAGCACCTGCATCAGCTCCTACTGCTATAGCTCCAACTACTTTTCCTTCCATATAACTTGGTTCTCCATAACTTACCATATTTTCAAGACATGCCATCCTATCAATTAAAATTTTTAAAAGCCCAGAAGGAGCAAACCAATAAATAGGTGTTGAAAAAATTAAGCCCTCAGCTTGATTCATCTTTTCTAAGATAGACTTTCCAAAATCATCAAAAATGCAAGGGAATTTACAGACAGGTTCTTCATTATTAATACATCCCATACAGGGGTTAATTTCTCCATCGTATACACTGACAATTTCAGTTTTCGCTTCTTCTCTTTCTGCAGCTTTTAAAGCTGCAAGAAGAAGTTGTGCTGAACCTCCATCTTTATGAGGGGAGCCTAAAATTCCTAAGATTTTCATTATTTCAAAACCTCCCTCCAAAATTTTGGGAGTCCAAAGGAGGCTTTATGAATTTCGTGGGTATAATAATAGGTATTAGGGATTTCTTTCCATTTAGGTATTTCTGGATTGGTGTAAGGAGATCTCAATAAATAGGCATTGTCTCCCCCAAAAGAAGGAATATTTGCTCTATAACAGTATATCTCTTTTTCAGGATAAACTTTTTTAAAAATTTTATAAGTTTCAATTAAAATATTTTTCATAGTAAAAGGAGTTCCGCATTGTTGAACAATAATTCCTTGGGGACAAATTTTATAAACCATTTGATGAAAATCTATTCCAAAAAGTGCATGGGATAATTCTTGAGTAATCCCTGTTTCACTTATGTCTGGATCTGTAGAATCTATAATTACTAAATCAAAAGTTTTTCCTTCATCTTTATATTTTTTAACTATTTCATAAGCATCTGCTACAATAAGTTTTAATCTGGGGTCTTTTGGATTTTCTGGAAGAAGTTCTGGAAAGTATTTTTCTACTATTTTTGGAATGTGAGGATCTATATCTACAATAATGACCTCCTCAATTTCTTGGTATTTAAGAAGTTCTCGAGCAGCTCCATAATCTCCACCACCGCAAATAAGAACTTTTTTAATTGAATTTTCAGGAGAGCCCTGAACAGGAATATGAACTAAAGCCTCATGGTAAATAAATTCATCTCTTGAAGTAAACTGAAGATTATTATTTATAAAAAGCATCTTTCCCCAGAATTTATTTTCTAAAACATATACATTCTGCAAATCTGATTCTCCATAAATTATTCTTCCTATATAACCAAATACATAATCCACATTAACAAATTCAGCAAAAAAAACCTTTACTCCTTTGTCTTCAGTAAAAAGAGCATTAGCCATTATTTCTTTATTCATAAAGAACTCCTAATTAAGAAATTTCTTTGAAAACTAAAAAAATTTTAATCATTTTGAAATGGTTTGTCAATAAAACAAATTAAAGTCCGGTGCTTTTAAGTTTTTCTATTAAATTTTTTTGTTCTGAGGTTAATTTATCAGGAATTTTAGGCTGTAAAACTACATATAAATCTCCTTGTGAACCTCCTTCTAAAGGTAATCCCAACCCTTTAAGTCTTAATTTAGCTCCTGGTTTAATTAAAGGAGGAACCTTTGCTCTTACCTTTTTTCCATCAGGGGTTGTTACCTCTATTTCATCACCTAATAAAAAGCTTGTAAAGGGGATTTCTTTTTCAATAATAATATTCCTATCTTCCACCTTATAACCAGAATCAGGTAATATCCTTACTTTGAAAAGATATTCCTTTGTTTTTCTACCTTCCTTTCTTTTAATCCTTAAGATTTGCCCATCTTTAACACCTTTAGGTATTTTTATTTTTATAGTTTCAAAGGTTCCAGGTAAAATTACTTCTTTTTCTCCCCTTTTTAAAATATCTTCTATAGTTAAAGGCAAATCCATTTGTACAGTTTCATATACCTCTCCAAAGGGAGAAAATTCTTCTTCTCCAAAGTAGGTACCAAAAAGATTACTAAATAGATCTCCTAAGTCAAAAATAAAAGTTTTTCCTCCCTTTCTATTTCTTTTAAAAAATCCTCCTAGGTCAATCCCTAAATCTCTAAAAATGTTTTCAAAATCAAATCCTTTAAAGATATCTTCAGTGGTATATCTTCTTTCAAATTCTGCAGAACCATACATATCATATAACCTTCTTTTTTCAGGATCAGAAAGAACTGCATAAGCCTCATTTATTTCTTTAAATTTTTCTTCAGCTTCTTTATTACCGCGGTTTCTATCAGGATGATATTTCATAGCAAGACGTCTATAAGCTTTTTTTATTTCTTCTTGAGTTGCATTTCTGGGAACTCCAAGAATTTCATAATAATCCTTAGGCATAAATTAAACACCTCCTGAAAGAGGCTTTAATAAAAAAATAATTTTATATAAGAAAAAATCAAGAAAAAAATTAATCTGTAGGAGGAAGTCTTCTTTTAGAAGTTGGATAGGGTAAAATTTCTTCCAAAGCTTTTAATGTTTCTTCCGAGACCTTTATTTGTTTAAAAACTTTAATCTTTGCTTCTTTTATGGCAGTTTTCCAAAATTCGTCTCTTTCAAAGTCTCTACTTTCGTAATCATACTCGTAATACACTTCTTTAATTCCTGCTCCCGCAAGTAGTTTTAAACATATATAACAAGGAGCTAAAGTACAATAAATGCTTGCATCCTCTACAGAGATTCCAAATTTAGCTGCTTGAGCTATGGCATTAGCTTCTGCATGAGTTGATCTGCAGAAATTGTATTTATCTCTATCAGGAATACCTTTTTCTCTTCTAAAGCAATAATTAGGTCCTTTATCTATACAATGCCAAGCACCAGGCATAGGACCATTATAACCAGTTGCTAAAATTCTTTTATCCTTTACAATCACAGCTCCTGTAGGGCGAGAATTACAACCTGAGCGTAAGGCTACTATTTTAGCAATTAGCATGAAATACTCATGCCAATCAGGTCTACGGGTCTTATTGTCCATTTTTTATTTTTTATAAAAAGGAAATTTTTTGCAAAGTTCTCTTATTTTTTCCCTTATATTTTTTCTTAAATTTTCTTCATCTGGATTTTTTAAAACCTCGCACATATAATGGGCTACTTCTTCGACTTCAGCTTCTTTTAACCCTCTTGTAGTTATAACAGGTGTTCCTATTCTTATACCACTTGTTATTCTTGGAGGGCGAGTATCAAAAGGAATAGAATTTTTATTTACTGTAATACCTGCTTCCTCTAAAATTTTTTCTGCTTCTGCTCCAGTAAGTCCTTTTGCAGAAACATCTACTAAAATAAGATGCGTATCTGTTCCCCCAGAAATAACTCTAAAACCTTCTTTTTTAAAAACTTCAGCAATTACTTTTGCATTTTTAACTACTTGTTGTTGATAAGATTTAAATTCAGGCTGTAAAGCTTCCTTAAAACAAACAGCTTTTGCAGCTATAATATTCATGTGAGGACCACCTTGAATTCCCGGAAATACAATTTTATCAATTATTTTAGCATATTTTTCTTTACAAAGGATAAAGCCTCCTCTTGGTCCTCTTAAAGTTTTGTGAGTAGTTGAGGTTACAAAATCTGCATAAGGTACCGGAGAAGGATGAATGCCTGCAGCAACAAGCCCTGCAATATGAGCCATATCAACCATTAAATAAGCTCCTACTTCTTGAGCAATTTTAAAAAATGCTTCAAAATCTATAACCCTAGGATAAGCACTTGCACCTGCAATTATAAGTTTTGGTTTTTGCTCTAAAGCAATAGCTCTAATTTCTTCATAATCAATCATTTCAGATTCTCTAGAAACTCCATAGTGAACAATTTTGTAAAATTTACCAGAAAAATTAACTCCTGCTCCATGAGAAAGATGACCTCCATGTGAAAGACTCATAGAAAGTATAGTATCTCCTGGATCTAAAATAGCAAAATAAACTGCCATATTTGCTTGAGTTCCTGAATGAGGTTGTACATTGGCATGTTCTGCTCCAAAAAGTAGTTTAGCCCGTTCAATAGCAAGCTTTTCAACTTCATCAACATTTTCACATCCCCCGTAATAGCGAGAAAAGGGATATCCTTCTGCATATTTATTCATTAAGCAAGAACCCTCAGCTTCCATTATAGCTATATCTGCTAAATTTTCAGAAGCTATCATTTCCAATTGATATTCTTGTCTATCTATTTCTTTTTGAATTAAACTCCATATCTCAGGATCTATTTCTTTCAAAAAGGACATTTGCTCCTCCTATTTTTAATTTCATTTTATCAAAAGATTAAAAAATTTCTTCTACTTTAAAAACCCCCTCTTTTTGAGCTTTATTAAAGCGTTTTAAATTTTTCCATATTATATAACTAAATAGACACAAAATCAAAGAAAAACCAGGAATAAAAACTACTTTAAAATAAGATAATTTTAAAAAAAAGATGAAAACGATACTACTTAAGAAGATACATAAAAATAATATAAAAAAATATTTAAAAATCTTTTCAAATTTGAGGGGATTTCTTAATACAAAAGGTATGGTGAATAACTCTCTAATAACTTCAAAGGTTCTTTTAAGACCATAATGAGTTTTTCCATATAATCTTGGTCTATCAATAACAGGTATTTCAAAAACTTCTTCATTTTTTACTCCAAAAATAGCAGGTATAAAACGATGAAAACCATGGGGGATTTGAAATTTTTTAGGTATGGGAGAAATATAAGCTTTTAAAGAACAGCCATTATCTTTTACTTTAAGACCCGTGACCACACTTATAAGCCAATTTGCAATTCGAGAGGGTAAAATTCTTGTTAAAAAAGGTTCTTTTCTTTTTATTCTATAACCTGTAACTACCTTATAACCCTTTTCTAAATTTTCGACGAGATCTTTAATATATTTGGGATCATTTTGTCCATCTCCGTCCATAGTTACAATTATCTCACCTGTTGCATAATAAAAACCAGCAGTAAGTCCTGCTGCCTGTCCCCGTTGTTTATCCATATTGAGAATTCTTAAGTAGGAATCTAAATTTTTTAAATTTTTAAGAACTTCCAAAGTATTATCACTGCTCCCATCATTTATAAATATAATTTCATAATTGTAACCTTTATTTTTATATAAATCTTCTAAAACTTTTTTAATTTCTTCATACACTATAGGTATGTTTTTCTCTTCATTATGAACAGGGATAACTAAGGATATTTTTCTCATTTTTGAGAATTATAACCCAAATTTTAATTTATTTAACCTTTTATAAAAATTTTATTGAATAGGTTAATTCTTTTTAAATCAGCAAAAATATAGAAGAGAGATTACCTAAAAAATATGAAAAGATTTTCGCCTTTTTGCTGGCAAAAGATAGTTGATGAATAGAATGTTTGTAATAGAAGTGCTTGATAAAAAAGAGGTAAAAAGCAGTTCTCAAACTTTGTAATGCTTAGAAGAGCGAGATACTTTTGAATTTTTAGAAATTATCAAAGCCTTTCAAAATAGGGAGATTGGAAGTTTTAAATTGTCTCAAAAAAGCAAAAAATAAAATTAAATAAAAATTCTATGTTGCAAAATATTTAGTAAAAGTTTTAAACTTAAGACCTTAAAGTTGCTTTAAGTTTTAGTGGGTTTAAAAGAAGGTCAAGTCCATCAAGGATGGATTTTACTAAGATATCGGCAGAACTTAAGGCTTCTACTGAACAACCTTCTTCAAGAAGCACCGCAACACCAATCCTTGCTACCTTAAGCATATTTTTATCATTATTTCCATTTCCGAAGGCTATCACTTTATCAGCTCCAAGAGTTTTAACAAATTTTTCCTTCTGCAAGTCTTGATCTTTGCCTTGTAAAATGTGGATTTTACAATTTACTCCAGAAAGTTCTTCTTTTGCTTTTCCAAAAGTATCTGCAGTTAGCACATGAATTTTTAAAAATTCTGAGATTTTATTTAATCTTTCTTTTACACCTGGGATAAGTTTTCCGTCAACGGATAGGGTTCCAGTAAAATCAGTTACCAAATGCTCAAGGACTATCAATCCAAAACCAGGAATTTCGAGCTCAAACATAAGCTTCTTCTAAAATTTATACAGTTTTTTTATTTAAATACTTTTTCCATCTTTTAAGCTCTTCATAAGAAATAGCTTTAAATCTTACAACTTTATAAAGACAAATGTAACTCCACCAATTAACGCATATTTTATTTATTTTTCAGCTAAAATTTTAAGTACTTTTTCGTAAAACATTATATAAATATAAATTGTTTATCAAACCATGCCAAGTATTTTGTCCATCCATTTTAGGAGATGGGAATTTATTTTTTACCTCAAAAAGTTTTTACTTTCTTTGACCAAATTTAAAAAAATGGTATAATATTTAAACTTTTAAAAGTAAATAGTTTAGCTAAGAACCCTTGACAATATAATAAAAAGTATTATATAAAGCTTTGCCAAATTTTAGAAAATTTAAAAGAGGGGGACTATGCCGACTATTAATCAGTTAGTAAGATTGGGGAGAGGTAAGAAAATTAGAAAATCAAGAGCTCCTGCTTTGCAGAGTTGTCCCCAAAAAAGGGGTGTTTGTGTAAGGGTTTATACAGTAACACCCAAAAAACCTAATTCTGCTTTGAGAAAGGTTGCAAGAGTTAGACTTACTAACGGAATAGAAATTACTGCCTATATTCCTGGGATTGGACATAACTTACAAGAGCATTCAGTAGTATTAGTAAGAGGGGGGCGTGTAAGGGATTTACCTGGGGTTAGATATAAAATTATAAGAGGTACTTTAGATGCAGCAGGGGTACAAAATAGAAGGAAATCTCGTTCTAAATATGGGACGCCAAAACCTAAATAAAGTTTAAAAGAGGAGAGTATTTATGCCGCGAAAGGGACCAGCACCAAAAAGAGAAACTTCTCCAGATCCCAAATTTGGGAGTGTTTTAGTAGCTAAATTTATAAATAATCTTATGAAAGATGGCAAAAAAAACATAGCTCGTAAAATTTTTTATGAAGCCTTAGAAAGATTAAGAGAAAAATCAAAAGGAGAGGATCCATTAAAAATTTTTGAAAAAGCTGTGGACAATGTAAAACCTTTACTAGAAACTCGCACCCGTAGAGTTGGAGGAGCAAATTACCAAGTTCCTGTGGAAGTAAGACCTGATAGACAAATTTCACTGGCTATAAAATGGATTATTAATGCTGCAAAAAGTCGTCATGAAAAGACCATGGTTGAAAGATTAGCTAATGAATTGTGGGATGCCTACAATGAAAAAGGAGCTGCTATAAAGAAAAGAGACGATACTCATAAAATGGCAGAATCCAACAGAGTTTTTGCTCATTATCGCTGGTAATTTTTCCCTTTAGAAAGTTAAAATTGAGAAAGGTAATTTATAGCAATGTATTTTGTTTTTAAATATAGGTAAGGTGAGAGGATGGTACCAGAGGAACTAAAAATTTTAAAAACAACAAGAAATATAGGTTTTGTTGCGCATATTGATGCTGGTAAAACTACTACTACGGAAAGGGTGCTTTATTATACTGGTAAAACTTATAAAATTGGTGAAGTAGACGAAGGTACAGCAACAATGGATTTCTTACCTCAAGAACAAGAAAGGGGGATTACTATTACTTCTGCTTGTACTACTACTTTTTGGAGAGGGCACAGAATAAATATTATTGATACTCCTGGGCATGTTGATTTTACTATTGAAGTAGAAAGAAGTTTAAGGGTTCTTGATGGGGCTGTAGTAATTTTTTGTGCTGTTGGAGGAGTAGAGCCTCAATCAGAAACTGTTTGGAGACAGGCAAATAAATATAAAGTCCCAAGGATAGCCTTTATTAATAAAATGGATAGAACAGGGGCAAATTTTGAGAGGGTGGTAGAACAAATTAGACAAAGATTGGGAGCAAACCCATTGCCTCTTCAGATTCCAGTAGGACAAGAAAATGGATTTGTGGGGGTAGTAGATCTAATAGAGATGAAGGCTATTATTTGGGATGAAGAGTCCTTGGGTGCTAAGTATCATTATGAAGAAATTCCAATTTATTTAAAAGATAAAGTTGAAGAGTATAGAATAAAAATGATTGAAACATTAGCAGATATAAATGATGAAATTATGGAAAAATACTTAGAAGGGAAAGAAATACCTCCTGAGGAAATAAGAAAAGCAGTAAGAGAGGCAACTATAAGTTTTAAAATTGTCCCAGTTTTGTGTGGAGCAGCTTTTAAAAATAAAGGGATTCAACCCTTACTTGATGCTATCATAGATTATCTTCCCTCACCTCTT
Organism: uncultured Thermodesulfatator sp.; assembly: GCA_964464535.1. GTDB lineage: Bacteria > Desulfobacterota > Thermodesulfobacteria > Thermodesulfobacteriales > Thermodesulfobacteriaceae > Thermodesulfobacterium. The sequence goes on from CAYXGJ010000025.1 coordinate 10,259, forward strand.
GATATACCATCTGTAAGAGGAATTAACCCAGATACAGGAGAAATAGAAGAAAGGCCTACAGATCCAGATGCTCCTTTATCTTGTTTAGCTTTTAAAATAGTGACAGATCCTTATATAGGGACACTAACCTTTTTAAGAATTTATTCAGGAAGATTAGAAAGTGGGATCTCAGTATATAATTCTACTAAAAGAAAAAAAGAAAGAATTGGGCGCTTGGTAAGGATGCATGCTAATCAAAGGGAAGAAATCACAGGAGCTTTTGCAGGAGATATAGTTGCTGCTATAGGTTTGAGAGTAACTACAACAGGAGATACTTTATGTGATGAAAATCATCCTATAGAACTTGAAAAACTTGAAGTTCCAGAACCTGTTATTTCTGTAGCAGTTGAGCCTAAAACTAAAGCTGATCAAGAAAGACTTTCTATTGCATTACAAAAAATAGCTATAGAAGATCCCTCTTTTAGAATAACTGTTAATCATGAAACAGGACAAACTCTTATTTGGGGAATGGGAGAATTACATTTAGAAATTATTATAGATAGACTTTTGAGAGAGTTTAAAGTAGGCGTTAACGTTGGTAAACCAGAAGTAGCTTATAAAGAAACTATTACCATTTCTGCAGAGGCAGAAGGAAAATATATTAAACAAACTGGTGGAAGAGGTCAATACGGGCATGTAAAATTAATTGTGGAACCAAATCCAGGTAAAGGGTTTAATTTCGTTTCAGAGATTGTAGGAGGAGTTATCCCTAAAGAATTTATACCTGCTATAGAAAAAGGTGTAAGAGAGGCTACTCAGGAAGGAATTTTAGCTGGATATCCGGTTATTGATGTTAAGGTAAAACTTATTGATGGAAGTTATCACGAAGTAGATTCTTCTGATCTTGCTTTTGCAATTGCTGGGTCTTTAGCATTTAAAGATGCCTGTAAAAAAGCTAACCCCGTTTTGTTAGAACCTATTATGAAAATAGAAATTGTAGTTCCTGAAGAATATTTAGGAGATGTATTGGGAGATATTTCCTCACGTAGAGGAAAAGTTGAAAGTATGGATATGAGAGGAGATGCAAGAGTTATTTTAGCCTATGTTCCTCTTGCTGAAATGTTTGGATATGCTACAACTTTGAGATCCCTTACTCAAGGAAGAGGGACATTTATTATGCAATTTTCTCATTATGAAAAGATACCTACCCAGTTAGCAGAAAGTATTATAAGAAAGGTTAAAGGATTATAAAAATTAATTTTTAGGAGGAAAGGAAATGGCTAAGGCTAAATTTGAGAGGAAAAAGCCTCAT
>CAYXGJ010000026.1:0-10488 GCA_964464535.1 uncultured Thermodesulfatator sp.
CTACTTTTAAGATAAAAGGAAGAGAAAAAATTTGAAAAATAACTGAAAGGATAACTAAGGCTAAGATAGAAATCTCATAAAGAAAACCTAAGAGGAAACTTCCTGTAAACCAGAAAAGTCCAAAAAAGGTATTAAAAACACCATAGCCCATACCTCTTTTTTCTGGAGCCACAAGTTGAGCAATAACAGCTCTCATAATAGACTCCTGAGCCCCAAGACCTATACCCCACAAAATCATTCCTAAAAAGATTAAAATAATTCCTCCTAAGAAAGTAAACGGAATAGCACCTAAAGAAAGAATAATAGCAAGGATTATTGCTTTAAGCCCTATTCTATCAAAAAGAAATCCTAAAAAAAGAGCTGATAAGGCATCAACTCCCATAGCCAAGGCATAAAGAATTGGAATCCATTCTTTTGAAAGGATGGAAGTTTTTTCTAAGTGATATCCTATAAGAGGAAAATCTACAAAACCTGCTCCAATAAAGCACATACCTAAAAGATACCACCAAAAGGATTTAGAAAATCCTTTAGCTTCAAACTTTTGGAAACCTATTTCAAACTTTTGAGGCGTTGGATAGGTTATTCTAGCAAAGGTAAGAAAGGAAAGAGCTACAATAGCCGGAATTAAAAGAACTAAGAAAGCAGATTTATATCCCATTTTTAAATAAAACACCAAAGCAATAATTAAAGGGCCGCCAATAGCACCTATTTGGTCCATAGCTTCATGTATGCCAAAGCCTAATCCTCTTCCCATTTTAAAAGTAGCGTAAGAAAGAAGAGTATCTCTTGCAGGGGTTCTTAAAGCTTTACCAGTTCTTTCTAAGATAATTAATAGCACAGCAAGTCCCCATGAGTTAACCAAAGCAAGAGCTGGAACTGAAAGAAGAGTTAAAGCATATCCTATAAACATCAAACCCCAATAATTCTTAGTTTTATCTGCAAACCAGCCAGAAAAAAGCCTCAAACCATAGCTTATAAATTCTCCAAAACCTGAAGTAAATCCAACTACCGCAGCCCCTGCTCCTAAATAAAAAAGATAAGGACCAGTAATACTTCTTGCTCCTTCATAGGTCATATCAGAAAAAAGACTAACAAGCCCAAGTAAGACTACAAAATAAAAATTTTTAGGCATCATTAGTTTCTGAGTGCTTTTATATTATAAAAGTTGCATCTCCGTAAGAATAAAATCGGTATTTTCTTTTGATAGCTTCTTCATAAGCTTTAAAAATTAGGTCTTTCCCAGCAAAAGCACAAACTAAAAGAAGAAGAGAAGATTTAGGAAGATGAAAATTGGTAATCATTGCTGAAACTACTTGAAAGTTAAATCCTGGATAAATATAAAGATCGCAAAGTCCCTCATAAGGAATAAAATCTTTTCTTGCTACAAACTCAAGAGCTCTTACACTTGTGCTTCCTACTGCAATAATCCTTCTTTTTTCAAGAAGAGCTAACTTTACCTCAGAAATAGTCTCCTTTTCTACTTCTACATATTCAGGCTCTATTTTATGCTTTCTTATATCTCTTACCTTAATAGGGGCAAAGGTCCCATAACCTATATGAAGAGTAATATATTTTGTGATAACACCTTTTTCCTTTAACTTAGTAAGTAAAATTTCATCAAAATGAAAACCAGCAGTAGGTGCTGCTATAGAGCCTTCTTTTTCTGCATATATAGTTTGATATCTTTCTAAATCTATATCTTCTGGCTCTCTTTTTATATAAGGTGGTAAAGGTGCTTTCCCATATTTATAAATAAGTTCTTCAAGTTTATATTCTTTACTTTTAAGTTCTATTAGAAATTTACCACTTTCATATTTTTCCAATACTTTAACTCTTATAGTATCATTTATTTTAAATTCTTGTCCTTTTTTAATTCTTTTTCCTTTTATTAAAGCATGAGTTTTAAAAATCAAACCTTTAGGCTTTTGAAACAAAAGTAGTTCTACCTCCCCTCCTGTAGCTTTTCTTCCCTTAATTCTTGCAGGAAAAACTTTGGTATTATTTAAAATCAAAAGATCTCCTTCTTTAAAATAATTTTCTATTTCTGAAAATTTTTCGTGAAAATAAAGTTTTTCTTCCTTTCTATCAATTACTAAAAGCTTTGAGTGAGTGCGTTCTTTAGAAGGATAATAAGCAATAAAAGCTTCTGGAAGTTCATAGTTATATGTTTCTATATCAAACTCTTTTGGAATAAAAGCCATGAATTAGAGATATTTTGCAGGGATGGATTCAAAAGCTAAAAGATCCTCTATAGTTTCTCTTTTTCTTATTATATAATAGGTATCACCATCTACCAAAACTTCAGGACAACGAGGTCTTGAGTTGTAATTAGAACTCATAACAAATCCATAAGCTCCGGCACTCATTATAGCAAGATAATCTCCCCTTTGAACCTTAGGAAGTTTTCTATCTTTCGCAAAAAAATCACTATTTTCACAAACAGGCCCAACTACATCAACCACCTCATATTCTAAATTTTTCTCCTCAACAGGAACAATTTTATGATAAGCTTGATAAAAAGCTGGTCTTATTAGATCGTTCATTGCTGCATCAACTATTACAAATTTTTTCATTATATTCTCTTTAGTATAAAGAACTTTAGTAACTAAAATTCCTGCATTACCAACTATTACCCTTCCCGGTTCTAAAATTATAGTAGCCTTTAAGTCTTTTCCTTCTTTAATAATAGCATCTGCATACTCTTGAGGTAAAGGTGGTTCCTCTTCATCATAAACTATTCCTAAACCACCTCCAATGTCTAAATATTTAAGCTCAAAACCAAGACTTACTAATGCTTCCCAAATCTTTTTTAATCTATTAAGTGAATCAACAAAAGGAGCTAAAGAAGTTATTTGAGAGCCAATGTGAGCATCAATTCCTATTGGTTGAAGATAGGGATTTTTTTTTGCTTTTTTATAGATTTCTATTACAAATTCTTCAGGTATCCCAAATTTGCTTTTTTTAAGTCCTGTAGAAATGTAGGGATGAGTTTGAGGGTCTACATCAGGATTTATTCTCAAGGCAAAGGGAGCTTTTTTATTGAGTTTTTTGGCAACCTCCCCTAAAACTTCAAGCTCCTCTATACTTTCAATATTAAACATTAAAATATCAACTAAAAGCGCAAATTCTATTTCTTCTGGTGTTTTCCCTACTCCAGAAAAAACAATTTTTTTTGGCGAAATACCTGCCTTTAGTGCCCTTTTCAATTCTCCTGCTGAAACAACATCTGCTCCACTTCCAAGTTGCTTTAAAAGAGAAATTATAGCTATGTTTGAATTAGCCTTAACAGAATAACAAATTAAATGCTCTACATCTGAAAAAGATTCCTCAAAAACTTTATAATGTCTTCTTATAGTTTTAGCTGAGTAAATATAAACTGGTGTTCCTATCTCTTCTAATATTCTTTTAATAGGAACTTCTTCACAATAAAGTTCTCCATTTTTATATCCAAAATAATGCATCTTTCATCCCTCTTTTCTTATTATAGCCCTTTATAATACTTTAAGCCTTTTCTTTGTCAAGAAAGATATAAAATTTAATATCTTACTTGAGAAAAAGAAAAAAAATAATAAAATAAAGATATATGAACGAAAGTCCTGTAGCAAAAAAACCAGTTCTTTTCCAAACACAAACAGGTTTATATCTAGGACTTGTATGTTTTAATCCTGTTTATGAAACCTTAAAATTTGTACTTGAAAAAAGAGAATTTTTTGAAGTAGAATGGCCAGCTTTAGTAAGTGTTGAAGAAAAGGGATTAGTCCCCATATTACTTGGCTTACCTTATTTTACTATTCAAAGAACGCAAATCATTTGGTATACCCTTCAGATACCTGAAAACCTTTTAAAATATTATCAAGCATTTTTACCCCATGTTTTTAGTAATACCCCTTTACAGAGTGAAACTTTATCTTTAAAATCTACCAAGCGAGATACTAACAAAAAAATTATACCCTTTCCTTTTAAAAAAGATGACACTCAAACTAAATAAAAATATTCTTATTGCTCCTTCTCTTCTTTCTGCTGATTTTTCAAAATTAGCTCAAGAAGTTAAAGCTGTAGAAAAAGCTGGTGCAGATCTTTTGCACTTAGATATAATGGATGGAATTTTTGTTCCTAACCTTACCTTTGGACCTCTTGTAATCTCATCTATTCGTCCTCATTCAAATCTTATTTTTGATGCCCATCTTATGATTGAGTCTCCAGAAAGGTATATAAAAGATTTTGCAGATTCTGGAGCAGATTGGATTTCTATACATCCTGAAGCAACTAACCACCTCCATAGAGCTATATGGAAAATAAAAGAACTTGATAAAAAGGCTGGAGTTGCTTTAAATCCACATACTCCTCTTGAAGTACTAAAATATGTTCTTGAAGACCTTGATTATGTTTTAATAATGACTGTTAACCCTGGTTTTGGTGGACAAAAATTTATTAAAAATTGTCTTCCTAAAATAAAAGAACTCAAAGAGATGATAGAAAAAAGAGGACTTAAAACTTTAATAGAAGTTGATGGAGGAATAAATGCAGAAACAGCTCCTGAAGTAATAAAGGCTGGAGCAACAATTCTTGTTGCAGGCTCTGCTATTTTTGGAAAAAAAGATTATGCAAAAGCTATTGAAGCTTTAAAATCCTCCACATAAACTTTAAACTCTTTAAACCATCCCTAAAAAAACTTATTATTAAAATTAACCACAAAGAAAAAAATAAACTTTTAAAATACATATATTCTAAAATTAGTAAGGTTACAATAAAAAGAGAGAGCCATATTTTTTCATAAGCCCATTTAGGAAAACTTTTAACTAATCCCCTTTTAAAGAAAAAGAAAGAAAGAGAAATTATATTAATCCAGAAAAGGTTTTTAGCTAAGGGAAAACTTAGAAGTAATCCCAAGGGATAAATTAAAGAAAGAAGAGATATAAAAAAATTTTTTAAATTTTTTCTAAATTCCTTTATCTTATGCCCAACTTTATAAAAATAAGGTATAGCACTTATATAAGAAAAAATGGCTATTATCCATAAGAAAAGATTGATGAGATATTTAAAAGAAGGAAAATGAATATATAAAAGCACAGCAAAACCTGCAAAACTCATTTGAAAGAGTGTTTTTAATTTTGCAATTTTTGAAACCTTTATCTTGTCTGGAAACCAGCTTCTTAAAAAGGAAACAAGAATTTCTCTTAATATAATTAAAAATACAGGTAAAAAGCTAAAATAATTTAAATAAACTAAGATTAAATAAACTGAGGAGACAAAAATTTTATCAGCAATGGGATCAAGAATAGCTCCAATTGAAGTAACTTTTTTGTACTTTCTTGCTAAGATACCATCTAAATAATCAGTAATTCCAAGCAAAAAACCAGCTACCAAAGCCCCTATTTTACCTGAATAAGACTCTGAAAGAAGAAGTAAACATGGGAAGGGTAAAAGAAAAATTCTTAAAAGAGTAAGCCTGTTGGGAGTAATTAGTAAATACATTTTTAAAATTTAAGTTTTTTAAGTTAATTTTTATATTATACTATTTTTATTTTAAAAACTTAAGAAGGTATAAAAAAAATTGGCTGAGAAAAAAACCTTAATTTTTGGTCCTGTAAAATCAAGAAGACTTGGTAGATCCTTAGGAATTGAATTGGTTCCTAAAAAAGTTTGCACTATGAATTGTATCTATTGTGAGACAGGAAAAACAACAAATTTAACCTTAGAAAGAAAAGAATATTATCCTTGGGATCTAATAGAAAAATCTATACTTCAGGCTAAAGAAATAGAGGATACTTTTGATGTTCTCACTTTTACAGGAAGCGGAGAACCATCTCTAAACATTCATTTTGAGAAAGCTCTAAGATTAGCTAAAAAAATTATTAAAAAACCTATAGCAGTCTTAACTAATGCTTCTCTTTTAGATATACCTTCTGTAAGAGAAGCTCTTGCAGAGATAGATATAGTTTTGCCTTCACTTGATGCAGGAAATCCTGAAACCTTTAAAAAAATTAATCTTCCCCATCCTAAAATAGAATTAAAAACTATTATTGAGAACTTAAAAAAACTAAGAGAAGAAATGAAAGGAGAAATGTGGCTCGAGATACTTTTTGTTGAAGGGATAAATGATTCAGAAAAAGATTTAAAAGACTTAAAATCAGCTATAGATTATATAAATCCCCATAAAGTGCAGCTAAATACTGTTGTAAGACCCCCTGCTTTTGAAGAGGCAAAACCTATCTCTTTTGAAAAATTAAAAAAGATTGCAGAATTTCTGGGAGAAAAGGTAGAAATTATAGTTGATAAAGATAGGCTTGAAAAAGCTGTAAAAACTTTTAAGGAGTCGGAAAAAGAAAAAATTAAAGAAAGGCTTTTTGATTATCTTAAAAGACGTCCTTCTACTATAGAAGAACTTTCATCAGCTTTCAAGATTGAAAAAGAAATAATTGAAGATATTTTAAAAACTTTTATTTCTGAAGGCAAAGTAAAAGAAAAACTATATGAAGAAAAAATTTTTTTTATAGTTGATTAAATGGAGGATCTTAAGTTTTACAAAAAAGTGATTGAGGCTCTTTTATTTTGTGCAGGAAAATCCTTAAAAGTAAAAGAAATCTCCGAAATTTGTGATAACCTCCCAGTTTCTGAGATTAAAAAAATTTTAGAAGAATTAAAAAAAGATTATTTGGAAAGAGGTGTAAAATTAGTTGAAGTAGCAGAAGGATATAGATTTGAGACAATTCCAGAAGTAGCTGATTATATAAAAAGACTACTTAAACCTAAAAAAATTAGATGGACTAAAGCCTTACTTGAAACCCTTGCTATAGTAGCTTATTTCCAACCTATAACCAGAGCTGAAATTTCAGCAAAAAGAGGTGGTGTAGATGTTGGTAGTTCCCTAAAAATTCTTTTAGAAAATGACTTTATAGAAATAGTGGGGAAAAAAAGAGTTCCAGGAAGACCTGCTCTTTATGGCACTACAAAATTCTTTTTAGAATATTTTGGACTTAAATCCTTAGATGATCTCCCACCCCTTGAAGAACTTAAAAAATTAAAGGATTAGGATTAAATCTTACCAAAAGGCTTAGAAAAAATTAAAAATTGGGTTAAAATTTTAAAAATTCAAAAATCAAACTTTCAGCAGGAAAAAATAAAAGAATTAGAAAAACTTTTAAGGAGCCTTTCATGATAGGAATAATAGATTACTTAGCAGGAAATTTAACCAGCGTGGCAAGAGCTTTAGCTTATTTAGGTTATAAATGCTTTATTTCTTCTGATATCAAAGAACTTAAAAAGGCAGAAAGAATAATTTTCCCAGGAGTTGGTGCTGCAAAAAGTGCTATGGAAAGTTTAAAAAATTTTTACTTAGACGAATTTTTAAAAGAAGCTTTTTTTAAAGGAATACCTATCTTAGGCATATGCTTAGGAACACAAATTATTTTTGATTTTAGCGAAGAAGATGGAGGAACTAAAACCTTAGGACTTCTTAAAGGAAAAGTGGTAAAATTCCCGCAACCTCTTATCTGGAATGAAGAAACCCTTAAAGTCCCTCATATGGGATGGAATAAAGTAAATTGGATTAAGGAACATCCTGTGTTCAAGGGACTTGATCCTGATTATGAGTATTACTTTGTACATAGCTATTTTGGGATACCTGAAGATAAAGAGGTTATTTGTGGAATAACTTTTTACGGAGTAAATTTTTCTTCTGCCATTGCTTATAAAAATTTAGTGGCTATACAATTTCATCCTGAAAAAAGCGGAAAACCAGGTTTACAAATTTTAAAACAGTTTTGTGAATGGACCCCTTAAAAAGTTTATTTTTTTAATATAGGAGCAATAACTGTTAGCATCTGTTTCCCTTCTATTTTCGGTGGACTTTCAATCTGAGCTTTGTCTTTAACTGCTTCAAAAATAGCTTGTAAAACTCTATCTGCCATCTCAGGGTGAGCAATTTCTCTTCCTTTAAAAATAATTCTTATTCTAACCTTATTTTCATCCTCAAGAAATCTAAGAATATGTCTTATTTTAACTTCAAGATCATGTTTATCTGTTTTTGGGCTAAGCTTTATTTCTTTAATTTCTATTTGTTTTTGTTTTTTCTTAGCTTCCTTAGCTTTTTTTGCTTCCTGATATAGAAATTCTCCAAAATCCATAATCTTACATACAGGAGGATTAGCAGTTGGCGCAATTTCCACAAGATCAAGCCCATAATCATCTGCGTATCTTAGTGCCTCTGAAAGAGAAACAATTCCTATCTGTTTTCCATTAGGATCAATTAACCTTACTTCTCTTGCTCTAATCTGTTCATTAACTCTATACTTTTTCTTCAAGTCCTTTTGCATCCCTCTTTTTTCCTCCTTAAAATGTGATTAGGTTGTTTTAAAATTAGATTTATAGAGAAATTAAAGTGTGACTTAAACTTAAGAGGATTCATTTAATAGATATTTTGGCTGATTTTCAAGTTTTATTTTATTTATGAATTCTTCTAATTTTAGGTTATTAATAATTTCTCCCTTTCTTGTTCTTACACTAATAACCTGATCTTTTTCTTCCTTATCTCCAAGAACAATCATATAAGGGATTTTTTCTTGCTGAGCTATTCTTATTTTATAATTTAGTTTTTCATTTCTAAAATCAGCCTCTACTCTAAAACCCTCTCTTTTTAAAATATCTACTATTTTTTCTCCGTAGTTTATAGTTCTATCAGTAATAGTTAAAACTTTAATCTGGACTGGTGCTATCCAAAAAGGAAAGGCACCTGCGTAATTTTCAATAAGCACACCTAAAAATCTTTCTAAAGATCCAAGTAAAGCCCTATGAATCATAATGGGTCTATAAAATTTGTTGTCCTCTCCTATATAAACAATGTTAAATCTTTCTGGAATATTGAAATCTACTTGAATGGTTGAGCACTGCCAAAATCTTCCCAAAACATCCTTAATTTTTAGATCAATTTTAGGACCATAAAAAACTCCCTCTCCAGGATCTACTTCATATTCAAGACCCTTGTTTTCAAGTGCAGACTTAAGTGCAGCTTCAGCTTTATCCCATATTTCTGGAGATCCTACAAACTTCTCAGGTCTTGTAGAAAGAAAGATTTTATATTCAGAAAAACCAAAAACCTTAAGAAAATATATTACCAAATCTAAAACTTCAATAAGTTCTTCTTCTAACTGATCTTCTCTACAAAAAATGTGGGCATCATCTTGAGTAAAGCCTCTAACCCTTAAAAGCCCATGTAAAACTCCACTTCTTTCAAAACGATAAACAGTCCCAAGTTCACAATATCTTATAGGAAATTCTCTATAACTTCTCCTTTTCTGATTATATACATAAATGTGAAAGGGGCAGTTCATAGGTTTTATCTGATATGCTCTATTTTCAAGTTCCATCAAAGGAAACATATTTTCTATATAAAAATCTAAGTGTCCTGAAACTTTCCATAAATCTCTTAAAGCAATATGGGGAGTATAAACTAATTGATAACCTCTTTTCAAATGAACTTCTTTCCAAAAATTTTCTATGATATTTCTTATAATAGCTCCTTTAGGAAGCCAAATTACAAGACCAGGACCTATATCTTCTTCAATAGTAAAAAGTTCAAGCTCTTTACCCAGTCTTCTATGATCTCTTCTTTTAATCTCTTCAAGTCTATCTAAGTAAGCTTTTAATTCCTCTTTTGAAAAGAAAGCAGTTCCGTAAATTCTCCAAAGCATAGGATTTTTCTCATTTCCTCTCCAGTAAGCACCAGAAACAGAAAGAAGTTTAACTGCTTTTACCTCCCCTGTTGAAAGAAGATGAGGACCTTTACAAAGGTCTATGAAATTTTCTTGAGAATAAATAGAAACCTTACTATCAGGCAATTCTTCAATCAGTTCAAGTTTAAAATCTTCTTTTAGGTTTTTAAAAAGCTCTTTTGCTTTTTCCTTTAAAATTTCTTTTCTTTCTAAAGGAAAGTCTTTTTTGATTATTTCTTTTACTTTTTCTTCTATCTTTTTTAAATCCTCTTCATCAAAGGGTTTTTCATAATAGATATCATAATAAAAGCCGTCTTCTGTTGGAGGACCTATACCAAGTTTTGCTCCTGGAAAAAGTTCTTTTACTGCTTGAGCAAGCACATGAGAAGCTGTATGGCGTAGAAAAATAAGTGCTTCTTCATCTGAAGTAAAAATAGGCTCAAGTTCTAAGTTTTCTAAATCCTTTTCATTAAAAGAATAGTGCCAATCTATATATTCTTGGTTATACTTAAAACCTACAGGTAATTTAGAGCTTATTTTTTTGATTTCTGGAATAAGAGATTTTAAGGGTAAGCCAGGAGTAAGTTGAAATTCTCCCAGACCTTTGATTTTAATTTTCAAAATTTAACTTATAACTCCTTAAGAAAAAATTATGGTAGGCGCGGGCGGGATCGAACCGCCGACCTCTTGCATGTCAAGCAAGCGCTCTCCCACTGAGCTACGCGCCTTTCTTTTCTTAATTAAGATAACATAACAAATTTTAAGAAGATGTCAAGAT
>CAYXGJ010000027.1:0-10488 GCA_964464535.1 uncultured Thermodesulfatator sp.
AAAAAGCGGGGCTGACGGGACTTGAACCCGCGACCTCCTGCGTGACAGGCAGGCGCTCTAACCGTGCTGAGCTACAGCCCCGAATTTACTTTTAAAAAATTATATAAAATTTTTTTAAATTTTCAAGAAGTTTTAAATAATTTGAAAAATTTAAATAAAGAATGGGCGGAAGAGGATTTGAACCTCTGACCCCCGGCTTGTAAGGCCGATGCTCTCCCCCTGAGCTATCCGCCCGTATTGTTAAAAAATACCCCAAAATTTACTTTTGTCAATAAATGCAACTTAAACTCTATTCATAAAATAAATTCTGGATAAAGAGCCCAAGAAATTATCCAGTTACCTTTATCATCTCTTTCAAGGGCTACAACTCCTCCCTGTCTAAATTTAATAACAGGTTTTTCTTGAACATTGATAACTAATAAAGAGCAAAGTTTTTGAAGATGAGGTAAATGTCCAACTAACATTGTATCATCTTTTAAGCCAGATAACTTTTCAGCCCATATTTCTGGAGGATCAAGGGGATTTAATCCTTCTGCTTCTATCACACCTTCTAAAGGATTTAGATAGTCTCCTATAATCTCTGCTGTTTGCTTAGCTCTTAGTTTTCCTGAATGAAAAATTTTAAAAACCTTTATCCCCAATTTTTTGAGAACTTGAGCAACCTTTTCAACTTCAACCTTACCAATTTCAGAAAGAGATTTTTGAGGATCTTCACTTTCTGGCTTTGGTATTCCATGCTGAACTAAATAAAGTCTCATCTCCCCTCACCCCCTTTATTTTTAATTTGACATAATAAATTACTTTGTATATAATTATAACCACTTATGAGAATTGTTACACTTTTAATCCTTTTATTTTTTATTTTTTTTATAAATTCTTGTACCACATCTAATTCCAATAAACCTTTTTTTACTCTTATACCAGAAGAAAAAGAAATAGAATTAGGAAAACTTTATACCCCTTCTTCAATTGATGAGTTTGAGGGACTTTATCCCGAAGAAGAAATCCAAAATTATGTAAATAATATAGGTTTAAAAATTGCTAAAGTAGCAGAAAGAAAAGTTCCTTATAAATTTTATGTAGTAAATTCTGGTATTGTAAATGCTTTTGCACTTCCTGGTGGACCTGTTGTAATCACAAGAGGACTTCTTTTACAAATTGATAATGAAAGTCAATTAGCTGGAATCCTTTCTCATGAATTAGGGCATATTAATGCAAGACATCATGTAAAATTCTTAGAAAAACAATTAGCCTTAAGTATGCTTTTACAAATTGGAAGCTTACTTGTTCCTCAAGATTTAACTGGTGAAATATTACTTCAGCTTGGTCAAGTTTCAGCTTCTCTTTTAACCCTTAAATTTAGTAGAGATCAGGAAAGAGAAGCAGATAAATATGGATTTCTTTATGCTTTTGAGGCTGGTTATTCACCTCACGGAATGATAGAAGTTTTTGAAAAATTTAAAAAGATGGAGAAAAAAAGACCACCCGAATGGCTCTCTACTCATCCTTTACCAGAATCAAGAATTAAAGAAACTAAAGAATATATAGCAACTTTTAAACCAACTGGTATCCTTATAAAGGATACTCAAAAATTTCAAGAAATTAGAAATCTTATTCTGCAAACTAAAGAATCTTACGAATATGTAGAAAATGGTAAAAAAGCTTATAAAAACGGAAAAAGAGGGGAGGCTAAAAACCTTTTTGAAAAAGCTTTAGAGCTTTATCCGAAAAATACAGTTGCTTCAATTTATTTAGCAAAATTAGAAATGGAAGAAGGAAATTTAAATAAAGCTAAGGAATATTCAGAATACTCCCTTAATTATGACCCCAATTTTTTTACTGCTAATATAATTTCTGGAATAATTAATTTTAAACTTAAAAATTTTGAGAATGCTTTAAAATTTTTTGAAAAAGGAAAATCTTTGATTCCTTTTAACGGAATTTCCTATTATTATGCAGGAAGAACTTATGAAGAAAAGAAAAATTTTAATCTAGCCTTAAAAAATTATGAAAAAGCTTTAGAATTAGGACCTAAAAATGAATCCTGGTATAAAGATTGTTATTATAGATATAATAAACTAAGGGGGTTTTAATAATAAATTTACCTTTTATCTATACCTTTCCTATTTCTGGTGTAACTACTTCTATTTTAATACCCCCTCTTGTTAGTCTTTTAATATCCTTTTTATGTGCTTCTGGTGGAATAAGTGGAGCTTTTTTACTTCTTCCTTTTCAGGTAAGTATTCTTGGATTTACTACCCCTTCTGTGAGTGCTACCAATCACTTCTATAATGTATTTGCCATTCCTTTTGGAGTTTATAGATACTGGAAAGAAAAAAGATTTTATTATCCTTTAACTTTAATAATTATCTTAGGAACCTTTCCGGGGGTAATTATAGGTTACCTTTTAAGAATCTCTTTTTTTGAAGAATTGAAAAGATTTAAATTATTAGTTGGTCTTGTACTCTTAACTATTGCCATAAGATTGATATATGAATTTTTTGCAGTCAAAAGGGAAACCAAATTTTCCCCAGATCCTCCAAAAACATTAATTTTTAATTGGAGAATAACAAAATTTATCTATTCTGAAGAAACATTTACCCTTAACTCAGTTCTTATTTCTTCTCTTGCTTTTTTTATTGGAATAATTGGAGGAATTTATGGAATTGGTGGTGGAGCGTTAATGGTTCCTATTTTACTTGCTTTTTTTAGAATACCAGCTTATGTCTTTGCAGGAGCAACCCTTGCTGGGACTTGTATCACCTCTATAGCAGGGGTTATAATTTTTGCCTTAGGTGGATATCCCCCTGATTGGTTACTGGGGCTACTTTTGGGAATAGGAGGAGCTTTAGGTCTTTCCTTTGGTGCAAGAATTCAAAAATATATGCCTCAAAGATTAATAAGAATAATAATTACAGGCGCAGTCCTTTTTATTTCTTTTAATTATGTGATTTCCTTTTTTAAATAGAGTTTATTCTAACTCATAAAATAGCTTTAATCTGACTTTTTTTAACTCTTTTATTGTTTCAAGCATAATAAAATTTTTAATACCATATTTTTGAGCAAGTAGTGGTATTTTTTCTTTTTCTTTTTTTTCTTTAAAATGGCACATGGTATAAAGATTATATTCCCAATTTGGATAGGTCTTTCTTTCATAACAATGAGTTATAAAAAGTTCTTTAGAAAGTTCTTCAATAAAAAAATCAATTTCATCCCTTTTTGCTTCCCAAGCTACCATTACATTTATTTTAAATCCCACTTTATCGTGTTTCAAAAGTGCTCCAAATCTTCTTAAAGCACCTTTTTCTTTCATTTCTTTAAGCCATAAAAAGAGGTCTTCCTCTTTAATACCAAGAGAGTTTGCTATTTCTTTAAAAGGAGTTTTAACCAAAGGTAAAGGTTCTTGTAATACCTTCACCAAAATTTTATCTTTTTCAGTAATATTTTCATTTACCTCAATGGTCTCTATTTCTGTAAATTCTTCTTTATCAAAATTAGAAATCCTATCTTCAAAAATTGTAGAAATCTTAAAAGTTCTTAAAGCAGGTAAATATAAATAATCCTCTACTTCACAAAGTTTAGCTAATCTATCAACTTCATTTAAAGGATCTTTTTCTGGTAAGCTAACCAAAATAAACCAAAGATTATAAATGTGATTTCTTAAATAATTATGACTTATTCCCGGATGTTTATTAATAATAGAAATTGCTTTATTAAGTTTTTCTGAAGGAACCTTAAAAGTAAAAAGTGAAGATCTATGACCAAAAAACCAAGGATTAAATATAGCTGAGATCTGCCTTAAAATCTTCTTTTTTTTGAGATATTTTAAATATTTTATTACTTCTTCCTCTTTTATATTCAATTTTTCTCCTATTTTTAAAAAGGGGCGCTTTTCTAAAGGAAATTCCTTCTGGATAATATTTAGAAGTTCTTTTTCAGTTGTTTGGGAAAGCTTATTAAGAGCCATAAATTAAAAAGTTTTTCAGTAATTTGATTCTGTTTGGATGTTTAAGTTTCCTTAAAGCCATGCTTTCAATTTGTCTAACTCTTTCTTTGGTAACGCCAAATTTATTACCTACTTCTTCTAAAGTGCAGGCTTCTCTTTCTCCTATTCCAAATCTCAATCTAATAATTTTCTCTTCCCTTGGAGAGAGGGTTTTTAAAAGTTCCCTAATCTTTTCTGAAAGTGCAGTATTAAATGTTGCTTCATCGGGTTTAAGAGTATTTTGATCTTCTATAAAATCTCTCAAAGTTGCATCCTCATCTTCTCCAACTGTAGTTTCAAGAGAGATTGGCTGTTTCATAACTTTAAAAATGTAATTTAATTTTTCAATAGAATGACCTGTTTCCTTAGCTAATTCATCAAGAGTAGGATCTCTGCCGTATTCCTGGTAAAATTTGGTGGAAATAATTTTACTTATTTTATAAATGGTTTCAATAATATGGACAGGTACTCTTATGGTTCTTGTATTTTCAGCTAAATATCTAGTTATACTTTGCCTTATCCACCAGGTAGCATAAGTGCTAAATTTAAATCCCTTCCTATAATCAAACTTTTCTATAGCTTTTAATAAACCAATATTCCCCTCTTGAATGAGATCACTTAAAAACATTCCCTTAGGAGAGTATTTACGAGCAAGAGAAATTATTAATCTAAGATTAGCTTTTACTAATTCTTCTTTATTCTTTTTAATTTCTCGAAAGGCTTGACAAATTTTCTCTCCACTTTCATAAATCTTTTCTAAAGATTCTCCAAAATAATTATTGGTTTTTTTCATGAAATTGTTGTATTCATTAATGTCTTTTTTAATTTTTTCTATGTTAAATTTTTCTAAGGTTATCTTTTTAAAATATTTTTCAATATTTTCATGTTTCCCATTTAGAGAAAAAATTCTTTGGAAAGTTCTTTCATTTAGAAGATAATCTTTTTGAAGCCTTTCTTTAAACTTATAAAATTCTTTAATTTTTTCATAACTTTCAAGTATCTCACAAGCAAGTTCATCAAGTAAAAACTTAGTAGGTCTTGTTTCATAAATCAAATCTATCACTTTATCTATTAATTTTTTCTTTTTTCCTTTTCTAAAATTTTCCACTAATTTATTAATATTTGTTTTTATCTCTTCTAACCATTTTTTTGTTCTCTCACTATTTCTTGAAAGTTCTTCATAATCTTTAAAAAGGAAAGAAAGATTTTTACTTCTTTCTGCTTTTATTAATAGATGATAAAATTTTATAAGCTGAGAATAATAATTTAGAACTTCTTTTAAAATTTCTTTTTCATTTTTTTCAATGGTTTTTCCTATTCTTATCTCATCTTCTCGAGTCAAAAGTTTATGAGAAAATACTTCTTTAAAATAAATCTTAATAGGATCTTCAGTGTCTTTCTTTTTAGAAATTTTTAATTTTTCCCCTTCTTCATCTAACCAATCATCTTTTTCTTCTTCTAATATTTCTTCAAAATCTACTTCATCTTTAAACAAACAAAATCTTTTATCTTTTTGGAGGCTCATAACCCCTCCTTTAATTTTTAGTTTCTTTTATAAGCTTTCCTGTTATAGAACTTTTTAAAATCCAGAGATATTTTTCTATTTCTTCTTTTGAACCCTTTATTTGAAGAAGTTTTAAATTTTCTGTAACTTTTCTTATTTCTTTCTTAGCAAGTTCTCTTTTTATATAATTTTTTATATGATAAAGAACTTCCTCTTTATTCTCAAAAGGTGGATCTAAAAGGAGATCACTTAAAATTTCCTGAAATTCCAAATCAGGGATATAATCAACTTCTCTGTTTCCTTTTTTAAATTCCTCTAAAAGATGTTTTAAAAATCTACCATAAATGGTATCTGAATAAAATTCAAGAAGCTTAGAAAGTCCTGAAGATTCAAGTTCAAAATAATATTCTGGATAATTTATTAAAAACTGAGCAATATTTCTTAAACCTGGAACATCTTCCTTAGTTTTTTCTATAGACTTTTCCAATATTTCTTCTGTATACACATCTTTTACAAAATATTTTAAAACTTCATTTTCTGGAATTCCCAAATAAAAACTAAGTTCTCTCGCTATACGGTTTCTTAAAAAGGGATCTTTGGTTAACTTAAAAACTTCCATAATTTCTTTAAATGCTTTAGAAGGATTGAGCTTATATTCTTCTTTATAAAAATTAATAACAAAGGTGATAGCATCAACACTAATTTCTTCGATTTTCCTTTTTAAGGTTTCCCCTTCTAATCCTTCTTTTCTTGTCCAAGAATCTGGATCGTGTTCCTCAGGAAGTATTACACATCTTGGTAAAATTCCTTCTTTTAAAAAGAGAGAAATAGCTCTAAGGGTAGCTTTCTTACCTGCCAAATCTCCATCGTAAAGGATTATCCAATTTTCTGTAAAAGTTTTCATAAGTTTAACGTGACTTTCTGTTAATGCTGTTCCACAGGTAGCAACTACATTTTTCACACCCTTTTCCCAGAGGCTAAGAAAATCAAAATATCCTTCAACTAAAAGACCAAGATTTTCTTTTTTAATAGCTTCTTTTGATTGATAAAGCCCATAAAAAATTTCACCCTTTTTAAAGATTTTTGATTCTGGAGTATTTAAATACTTTGGTTCTGCATCTTTATCTAAGGCTCTTGCCCCAAATCCTACACATTCTCCTTTAAGATTAAAAATAGGAAAAATTATTCTTCCTCTAAAAAGGTCTATATAAGAACCATCAGAGGTTCTTTTTATTAAGCCAAGCTCTTCTCCTTTAGCTAACTCTTCAGAAGAATTTCTAAGATAACCTGCTAATACTCTTCCATCTTGAGGGGCAAAACCTAAAAGAAAGTTTTTGATAGTTTCTTCATTTATACCTCTTTGTTCTAAATATTCTCGAGCTTCCTTTGAGGAACTGTGGAAATATAAAAGGTGATGATAGAACTTAGCAACTTTATAATTTAATTCTGTTAAACTTTTTTCTTTTTTCTTTTCAACAAAAAATTTTTTATCTACTGAAATACCTGCCTTTTCAGCAAGTTCTAAAAGGGCTTCTTTAAAAGAAAGACCTTTAATTTTTGTATAAAAAGTAACCACGTCACCGGCAGCTCCACATCCAAAACATTTAAAAATCTGCTTTTCAGGGCTTACTACAAAAGAGGGTATCTTTTCTGAATGAAAGGGACAAAAACCTACAAAATTTTTCCCCACCTTTTTAAGCCTAACATAAGAAGATATAACCTCTACAATGTCATAAGAATTTTTTATTTCTTCAAAAAGGTCTTCAAAAGACATATTTAAATAATTTTTAGTTAAAAATTTATTTTAAAAATTAGTAACTTGCTTAACCCCTTTGCAGCGAGAAAAAAATTTTGATAAATAAAAGACTTTTAAAATTAACCTCATCGAATATTCGGTCGAATTAATATGAAAGATTTTTATATTTTCTAACATAGTTTTTAAAAAGTTCAAGAGTTATTTACAAATTTTATTTTTAATTTTTTTCTTCTAAATAAACTACAGTAACTCCAGTACCCCCTTCCATAGGATCAGCAAATTTAAAATTTTTAACAAGAGGGTGGTTTTTGAGATATTCTCTAATACTTTTTCTTAGTCTACCAGTTCCATGTCCATGAATTAAATAAACTTTTGAGACTCCTTCTAAAAAGGCTTTATTTAGAGTCTTTTCAATTTCTTCTAAAGCCTCTTCAACAGTTAATCCCATAAGTTTTAAAGTTTCTTTTTTTTCAATTTTTCCATAAATTTTTTGAAAATTTTCTAAATCCTTAGGTTTGAAATATTTAAAGGAAGGTTTTTCTGTATAATCTTTTATTATGTTTCCTTTAGGAACCTCTATCCTAAAATTCCCAAGTTTTACTTCTACCAGTTTATCTTTTACTTTTAAAACTTCACCTTCTTTTTTAAAAGGTAAAACAAGTACCTTATCTCCTTCTTTTATTTCTTCTTCTCTTACTGAACTTTCTAAAAATTTATTTAAAAAATCCTCAAAATTTTGAATTGCCTTTTTATAACTTACAGCTCCTTTTTTTATATCTTTTATCATTTTTTGAAATTCTTCATTCCAAATAGAGATTAATTCTTCTATTTTTTTCTTATAAAGACTTTTTAATTCTTTTTTCTTTTCTTCTAGCTCTTTTTCTTTAGATTCCAGGTTTTTTAATTTTAAATTAAATTCCTCTTCTAGCTCTTTAAGTTTTTTTCTTTCTTTTTCCACTATTTTATACCATTCCCAATACTCTCTATTTTTTAAATAACTTATTGCTTCACTTAAAATTTCTTCTGAAAATCCTATTTTTTTAGCAAGATCAAAGGCTAAGGATTCTCCCCAAATATTGTATATTATTTTATAAGTTGGTTCTTTTGTTTCTAAATCGTATTCCATAGTAGCTAATTTCAAATCTTTCATTTTTAAACTAAGGGTTTTAAGAAATTGAGAATGGGTTGTAATAACAACTTTTGTTTCTCTTTTAAGAATTTCATTTATAATAGCTGCAACCAAGGCTGCTCCTTCCTCTGGATTAGTACCCTTTCCAGGTTCATCAAGCAAAACCAAAGTTTTTTCGTCAGCTTTATCTAAAATTTCTTTTAAATTTTTTAAATGTGAAGAAAAAGAGGACTCACCTTCGATTATATCCTGATCATCTCCCAAATCTACGAAGATTTTAGAAAATAAAGGAAGTTCTGCCTCTTCAGCTGGAATAAGAAAACCACTTTGTCCCATAAGAGTAAGAATACCTATAGTTTTTAAAGATACAGTTTTACCTCCTAAATTGGGACCAGAGATAAGAAGACCTTTTTCAATTATAAAATCATTATAAACTGTTTTAGAAGAGTTTTCTTTTAATAGGAGCAGGGGATGAATACCTGAACGAATTTTTATTAAACCTTCTTTCTTTAGAAGAGGGAAACTTCCTTTATAAGTTTTTCCGAGACTTGCTTTAGCAAAAGCAATTTCAAAATCTGTATAGCTCTCTTCTAAATTGAAAAAAGAATAGGAATAGGAAAAGATTTCTTGAGAGACTTCCCTTAGAATTTTAACTACTTCTCTTTGTTCTATATGACGAAGATTTTCTATTTCATTACTTAAAGATATTATACTTGCGGGCTCTATAAATACTGTAGCTCCACTTTGGGAAACTTCATGCAATATACCCTTAATCTTGTTCTTATATTCTACCTTAACAGGTAATACATATCTGCCTTCTTTTTGTGTAAAAAGATTTTCCTGAAGATAACCTTTCTTAAAAAGATTTTCTCTTATTTTTTCTAATTTTGTAAATAAAATTTCTTTTGCTTCTTTTAGCTTTTTTCTTATAATAAATAAATCGTAAGAGGCTCTATCCTTTATTTCTCCTTTTTCCCAATCAAGTATTTTATTAAGATAAAGGTCTATTTCTTTGATTTCTTCGTATAAGGTTTTTAAATGTGAAAAAGGTGAATTTTCAAAATAAGGAATAAGTTTTTCTAAGGTAAGAAACCATTTTTTAATTTCTGAAAGTTCAACAGGTAAGAAAAATCCCCTTTTTGATGCTTTTTCAAATAGATTCTTTAAAGATTTCAAAAAATTAAGCTCTAATTTTTCACCTTTTTCTAATAGATTCCAGATAAATTTAGTTTTCTCTTGTGCTTTAACAGCCTCTTCGTAAGAAAAAAGGGGCACTAAATTTTGACAACGTTCTTTTGAAAAATCTGAATAAAGAAAATTACTTAAATGATTTAATATTCTTAACCAATCTAACTTATTTAAAGATTTTAACACTCCAAATAAATTTAAAAATTAACCCTTAGTTTTTTGTTGAACCTTTTTCAATTTCTTAAGCAGTTTCTTACGAGCCGTCTGAGACTTCTTTCTTCTCCTTACTCCAGGTTTTTCATAAAACTCTCTTTTTTTAACTTCAGAAAGTATTTTTGTTTTCTCAACTAATCTTTTAAATCTTTTTAATGCTTGTTCGAAAGATTCCCCATCCTTAACTATTATCCCTGCCAAAGAAACCCTCCCTTTTTAGGTTTTTGCTAAGTCTAAACTTTTTTCTAAATTTGTCAAGAAATTACTAAGGCTGTTCTAAAAATATGATTTTATGGCGAACAAGAGATAAACTAAGACTTTATGTATGAGAAGAAGTGCTTTAGTTCTGAAAAAACTTTAAGCTTTAGTTAAACACTTTCTTGAAAGAGTTAGTTCAAACCGACAAACCACAAAGAGAAAAAAGAGATACATGATAGAGCAGATATTTGAGAGCATTAAGCAAAAGATCGGTTCAAGTTCAAATCTGATTAGGGAAGACTTAGCAAGAAAGGAAGCCTTTGCCTGTGCTATTCTATGGAACTTTTATGTGCTGGTAACCTCCTTAGTTCTTATCTTCTTATCTTTGGTCTTGATATTTTGATTTTATTTTACAGGTATACTTGAGTTCTTATTAGATTTTTAGAACAGCCTTAGATTAAAAAAAATTTTATATGATTATTTTTTTGGGGACCACCGAGATGTTGGTGATCCCC
>CAYXGJ010000028.1:0-6166 GCA_964464535.1 uncultured Thermodesulfatator sp.
ATATCCATTTTTCTGAAACTTTCAGCTTATAGCTAGGAAAACAAATATTAAATTGCTTTACCCTTCTTTTCAATTTATTAAACCAAGATTCTATTGAATTTCTTATTCAAAAAATTTTCTTTCTATGTTTATCAGTATAAATTGTAAGATTGTTAATACAAGCTTCTTTTACTTTTTCTAAGATGTAAAGCAATTATTTCTCCACTCTTTACTTCTCTAGCAGCCCATAAATAGCTTTTTTTCTTTATTTTATTATTTGAAATTATTTCTCCAGCTTTTAAAAACCATTTTCTAATAGATTCATGACTTACTTTATATCCTATTTCTTTTAAGAAATTGCTTACTCCTCTTAAGCTTAATCCTTTAACATAAGCTTTAACTGCAATTGCTTTTATATAAGGATCAAATCTTCTCCTAGGAAAAGTTTTTCTATTAGAAAATATTAAGTAAAGCTGGTCCATACTTATCCCAAGGTTTATCGCCTCCTTTTGCCTTAGGGTAAGTATGGACCATTTAAGTCTTAAGTTGACAATCTCTTCTTATGTTGAGTATTAGGTCTCTGGTTGAAGGTTTAGGCGTCTTTGAGAGGAATAAGGTTCCATTAGAGCTTAAGATTTGGATCGGCTTTCTGCATCCAGCTCTGAGATTGAGCCTGGAGATTCCTTAACCCACTCTTCCTTTAATTTTTCACTTAACTTATCTTCTGGAATTAAAAGGTAGGTTGCAAATATTTCAACTTCTTTTTCTTGTCTTCTCCGCTTCAGTAATTGAATTTTTAAATATTTCTAAGATAATAGGAGATTCAGCTTATTCTTCTAGGAAAAATATTCAATTTTTATCAGATTTAGGAATAGAATCTATAATTTTTCCTAAAAAGAGCACTGGAAGATTTTCAAAGGATATCTTGCTTGGAGAAAGCTTATTCTTGAATTTATAGAATTAGGAAATAAAATCTGAAAGCATTTTCAATGCTTTAAAATTAAAGTTTAGAAATATTCTTTTTTAAATCATACAAAATGCTATTTAAAGAGATTTTATCTAAAATTATAGTTCATAATATTTTTATATTAGTAAGCTTAATTTAATTTTCTATAAAGCTATAAAAAAGGGAAATTCTTTTAATTACTCGTAGGTTTTTACCTTAAAATGAATAAATATTAAAAAATGATTTTTTTCTTTTGAAAAAATAAGTTTAAACTATTAAAAAGATTTTTTTCTATAAAGCCCAATATAAAATAAAAGCTTAAATATTGCTCAATAAACAGATAAAAAGTTATGATGCTACCGAATAAAGTTAAAATTGAGTTAGAATGTTTTAAAAATAATGATATATTGATTCATTTTAATAGTGAGGTTCTTCCAGATATTTTTTTAGCTAAATCAAAATTTCCACAAGAAAAATTGGGTGGAGAAGCACGTGCGCTTTTGGTTGCTTCTGTTGCAGAGTGTATGATAAGCTGGCTTGCATATCTTTTAAGTAAATCAAGAGTTAAAACTGATTTTATAAAAGCATCAGCTGAAGCTATTACAGGATTAGATGAAAATAAACAATATATAGTAAAAGAAATAAATGTAAAAATAAATGTGAAAATAAATGGAGAAGATAGTGCCTACCAGCGATTTGAAAATGTAAAAAACTATCTTCTTGAAGAAGGATGTCTGATGAGTAGAAGTTTAGAGAAAGGTATAAAAGTAGTTTTTTCCATAGATATGCAAAAAGGAGGATAGTCGATGAATGTTATAGTAATAATGTTAGATACATTAAGATATGATCATTTAGGTTGTTATGGTAACACATGGATTAAAACCCCTAATATTGACAAATTTGCTAAAGATGCTTTCCTTTTTACAAGAGCATATGCTGAAGGATTACCTACGCTTCCTGTGAGAACAGCACTTTTTACTGGTCTTTACACATTACCCTTTAGGGGTTGGCAAAGGCTTGAACCTAACGACATAACTTTAGCTGAAATTTTATGGGACAAAAGTGTAACAACAGCCCTAATAACAGACACGTATCATATGCATAAACCTCAGATGGCATATGAAAGAGGTTTTGATTATGTTAGATTTATAAGAGGGCAAGAGATGGATCCATATAAAATAGACATTAATATAAAAGTGGATTTGTCAAAATGGCATGAAAAAAATTATTCTTCTTCACAATATGCTACTTTTGCAGCTGATATCGGTGGGCCAAGTCCAAGGTTTAGAACAGAAATACAAAGAAAAGAATATTTTATCCAATATCTTAAGAATATTTCGAATTGGAAAGGAGAAGAAGATCAATTTATAGCTCAAGTTGTTAAAGCTGGTATAAAATGGTTAGAGGATCAAGTAAAAGCAGGTAACATGGACCGACTATTTCTTTGGCTTGATTCTTTTGATCCACATGAGCCTTGGAATCCTCCAGAAGAATTTTATAAAATTTATGCCCCAAAAGAGTATGCAGATAAGCCTATAATATTTGGAGGAGGAAATGCTGAAGAATTTACTAACTTAGAGATTCAACATATTAGAGCCCAATATGCAGGCAAGGTTACTTTAGTAGATAAGTGGGTAGGTATATTTCTTGAAAAAATTAAGGAACTAGGTCTCTGGGAAAACTCCATGATAATAATATTAAGTGACCATGGTTGTCCTATTGGAGAACATGGTATAATAAAGAAAGTTAGACCATGGCCCTACGAGGAACTTGCAAGAATACCCTTACTTATTAAACATCCTGAAATGAAAGGTAAAAAAATTGATGCTTTTATAGAAACAATAGACATAATGCCTACAATATTAGATGCATTCAAAATTAAATATAATGGATTAATAGATGGAGAAAGTATAATCCCATTATTAAAAGAGGAAAAAGAAAAAATACGTGAGTTTGCTATTAGTGGGTTTTATGAATATTCATGGAGTTTAAGAGATGAAAACTATACATTATACTTATGGCTTGATAAGGGAAAAATCGTTTCAAGTGAACTTTATGAGGCAAGAAGGGATTACATACCACCTAAACCAGAAGATTATAATTGGGAAAAAGATGTTGCAGAAAAGAATAATCTAATTCAAGAAAAAGGTGATATAGCAAAAGAAATGCAAAGAAAGTTAGAAAAGAAAATTCTCTTAATAAAGAAGAAAAGGCTAGAAGCTTAATTTAAAGAAAACTTTACTCTTCTTTGTACATTTTAAAATTTTCACATGCAGGGGTTTCTAAATACATAAATTTATTTTTGATTTTACATCGTATTATTGGTGGGCATTGCAATTCTGCATATGCGCATTCTCCACATACATTACTCTGTTGATTTAGACCAGCTTTTTTTTCTATCATATCCATTCTTCTTTTCATTTTAAAAAATTTACTCTAAAACTATTTAAGCTTTTATTTTATATTGGGCTTTATAGAAAAAAATCTTTTTAATAGTTTAAACTTATTTTTTCAAAAGAAAAAAATCATTTTTTAATATTCAGCTGTAAAGACAAAAATCTAAGAAAAAGAAGAAAATTATCATATACAAGTATTTCGATTAAATAGACAGATGACTTGGTCTCACAATATAGGTAACCCATAAGCAAAATCATTTAAATAAAGTAATGAGAAAATAAACATTTATGGTTCATTTTCTCTTTTCTTTTTCATTTAAAATTTTTTAAAGAAAAGAATTTATATGGGAAATTAATAAAGTCCTTTTTTTGAAGAATAAAATTAAAAATGGTAATTTCTCAAGAAATATTTGAGTATGTCGGAACAGTTCTTGAAAGTAAATAAAAAAAAAATTAAGATACTAATTCAAAAAGATTCTTAGAGAATCCTGCCACAAGGATATAACTTTATAAGACTTTTTAAGTAACATTAAAGATCCTTATTTAATCAAACTAGATTATGAGAAATATAAGTATGAAGTAACATCAAGATTTTATGATAACTTAAAAGAGATTTGAAGTTGTTTTCATCAAATATCATTC
Organism: uncultured Thermodesulfatator sp.; assembly: GCA_964464535.1. Lineage (GTDB taxonomy): Bacteria > Desulfobacterota > Thermodesulfobacteria > Thermodesulfobacteriales > Thermodesulfobacteriaceae > Thermodesulfobacterium. The sequence continues at coordinate 3,964 of CAYXGJ010000028.1, forward strand.
AAGTTGTGAGAAAATACTTAAAGTCATGTAAAAGACTATTGAACATCAATTTGTAAAAATCACTCCTTGACGATTTAAAAAAAGTAATAATTAAATTTAAGAAGAAAGCCTAGTTTTATTTTACATCGATGTTGTCTCTACAGCTACTACTTATTAAGCCTTAAGTTGGCAATCTTTTTTAATCTGGATCCGAAATGTTTTAATGTTTATTATAATAATCATTGGTTAACCTTTACCCATATGGGCGAAGACCATGCCATCTGGCAATTCAATTGTGTCACACGAACATAATAGTAATTTTCTTCTCCTACGTTTAAATTTTCATCAACACATTTAAACTTTGCATGATATCCTTCAAATGGTATTGCTCTATATATCTTCATCTTCCAAGCATTATGCCAATAGATATCTGGATTTTCAATTTCATTAGGTCTTAGACCAAATTGCTTATGAATTGTTGCTTTAGCCTCTTTTGTCAATGCTATGACCATTTCACTGTTTAGTGCCTCTTCTAAAGTAAAAGTAATTTTTAAAGAATTAACATTTAATAGGATTTTATCATCCATATGTGTTTCTAATTCAATAATAGCCCCTTGAAAATTAATTCTGTGATGGTGGGGTAGCAAATGCTTAAGAGGTACATTTGGTTGATTTGTAAATATAAACTCGCAGCTCTTGAAAGAAGTTTGTTTTATTTGTTGCCCAAAATATGTAAAGCATGGTTCAATCGATATTATTTTGCCATTAGACAACTGTAATGAACCTTTCCAGACTTTCTTTTTATATTCCTTAAACCTGTAAGGGGGTCCTGGACCCCAACCACATTGTAATCTAATTTTAGCCCTAACAACATTATTTCCCATATTTTTGGGAAAGTCCCATTTTCCCGAATGACAATATGTGTAAAATACTCTACCATTTTTAATAATTTCAACTCTATCTATTGCATAGCTTCCTTCAACTTCTACATTTATATTGATAGGCCTATTTTCCTCAAAAGATTCACCCATGATGTGGCCATTTATGGTAAAATAAAGTTTAATACGATCTCCTGTTACACCATAGACTCGCCTTTTCTTAAAAGCATCCCAGAGAGCTTCGCGTGTCAACTCATGTGCAAACACAGCTGCTAACCCATTTCCCCATTCGCCAGGAAAATCTCGATGATTATCTCCTGAAGCAATAATTCCAAATTTATATCCACGGTTAAGCCCCTCTTGTACCGTTCCACCCGTAACACGTGGCCCCATACGAAGATTGTTATCAAGAGAAAGAGGTGAATTAAAGCCCTCTGATGAACCATGACTTGAATATATTTCTACAAAGGGTGAAAGATTTTCATCATAAAAATTCCAATCTTTTCCCCTTTCCCCAACCTTATAACCCGTATGATGTGGTATAACTATAGCTGTGGTTCTCCTTAAATTCTCATAGAGTTTTCGAATATCCTCAGAACCATCCAAAGTTTCATAATCTTTCAGGTAGTACACATTATGGTCTCCATATATTCTTCTATTTCCATGCCATTCATAACCTAAGAATGTTACAAACTTTCCAGGTTTATTAAATTCAGCTACTACTTTCTGTATAAGTTTCCAATCTTTAAGAAAACGATCCTTAGAGCCACACGACTCAATAATGAAACCCTTCTTACGATACCACTTAAAGGGATAATAAGCAATTGGAAAAAAATCTAGATGGCTTTCTGCTGCTTTCATAATTTTTCTAAGTCTCTTATATGTTAAAGGAGGATAGAATAAATCCTTGCCATGAATATTTGTGTGAAAGTCTCCCCAGTAAAGCTTAAATTTTTTATATTCTTTCATCATTTCTGAATCCCTTAAACTTATTACTTTTGTTTTATATATATAAAACTTTTTCTTCAGAACAAATATGGTAACTTAAAGTTTATATGCTTTCTTATTTTAAGTATTAAATCTTTAGTTAAAAGTTATACGTATTAAAATTCTATGATTAGCTTTCTATATTCATCTTGTAAGCTTTAGAAATGCTTAAGCTACATTTATCTTAAAGAATCCTTTTGAGACAGAAGCTTAATAGAATTTGTTTATTCTTTATAAAAAATATTCATACATTGCCACGTTCCAAAATTTATATGAAAATGATGAAAAAGGAGTAAAATGAAGATAAAACAAAAATTATTTTATACTTTAAAATATCCAATTATGCTTAAAGTTAATAT
>CAYXGJ010000029.1:0-5015 GCA_964464535.1 uncultured Thermodesulfatator sp.
TTCAATCCCTTTTCGCTTGCATATAAGGCATTTAATAAAACATGGATAAAACACAGAGCAAACCAATTTTTTTTTGCTTTTACTAAAAACTAAAAAACTAAAAAGACCTGTATACCCACTTGCAAAGAGCAAAGGGATTTTGAGTTATTTTATTACAAATCATTACAATTTCTCATCACAGCCTCAGACTGACTCTTTAAAAGGGATTGTGACGTGTATACTGAAACCTTCCTCTTCAGAAAAAAAATCACTGAAAAATTTTTATCAAAACTATAATATACTTTTTTAGACTTTTAGACTTTTTCCTTAAAAACCTGAAAAATTCTAAGCTTCAGGAAGTCTAAAGTGAAAAATCAAAAATTAGACTTTAGACTAAACCTTCTGAAACCTTTGAAAAATCTACGTTCTGAAGAGGTAAACAGTCTAAAATCAAAATTAGACTAATTAGACTAAAATTTTTTTGGGGGATAATAAAGGTTGCCCTCTCAGAACACACTTCTTCAAAGTGCCATTGTAGCCTTTTAGGCAAAAAAAGATAAAAAGCTTGAAGAGAAAAGCTTGAAGGATAGGTACAACTATGTTTAGTAAAAGGGTGTAAATAAAAACCCCTTCTGAAGAGGTTGTTTTGAAAAGTTCAGAAAAAAAAAGCCTTTGCTCTCAAAAAAAAAGCTTCTCTTAACCTCTGAAAAGCTCCTTGCTGAGGTTTTGCTTTTTGCTACGCAAAACTTCAAGCCTCAAAAAAAGCTTCCTTATTCTTTTTAGTTACTTCTGTTAAGCAGTAACTAATTGTAAACTTTTCAAAAAAGCTTCTAAGCTAAGATTTTAAGAGCTATAGCGGGCTGTAAACATAAAAACCAGCTTTTTTTTGTAAACTAATTTTGAGAAAAAAAGTTGAAAAAAATAGTAAAGAATGTTATTTTTAAAATTAAAATGGATACTCGTGTGGTAATAAATCCTATTTCAATCAAAAGGTATCCTTATATAGGAGTAAAGCTTTATTTGCCTGAAGAGAATATATGTTCTCCTTGGGGGATAAGAGATTATTTAGCAGAGACTTTAAGAAGAGCTTATCGTGGCGAGCCTATGACTGTAGAGGAAGAGATACAAAAAGCTCTTGAATGGAGTGAGAGCTGGCGCTGCATAATGTGGGGAAAAAGAGCTCCTCTTTACCTTAGAAAAGATTACGTTTTTGCGGTAAAAGTTCCTTACTTCATTTCCTACAGAATAAGGGATTTAGCTAACTATAACAAGATTTCAAAAAACATGATTATCCAATTTCTTTTAGTTCGTGGCTTTAAATCTTTGGCTGTAGACTTAAATAAAGATCCGTTTGAAGTCAAAATAGAAGTTACTCCGCCACAAAAGTTTATAGAGTATATTCATTACAAAATTATACTTTATGATTGGCATGATAACTGGATAAAGCTCAAAAAGAAATACAAGCCGGTTTTTGGTCGTTGTTATGAGCGACCGTTAGTTTTTAGAGCACCGTTTGGTATTTGCAAGAGAATATTCGATCTATGCAAATATAATGGACTTAATCAAAGTGAAGTGGTTAGGTTCCTCTTGGATAAAGGTTTGAGGTCTCTCGGAGTAGACTTAAACAAAAAGCCTTTTGAAATCGATATTTATTCGGTTCCTGAACTTTAAAACAAAAAGAGGTTCTCCAGAAATTCTTTTTTGAGGTGGTTAAAGCTTGCACCCTTGGTGCGTGCTTGTTTCAAGGCGCCAATATATCCTTTCAGGCAAAAAAAGAAAGCTGAAAAGGGCTAAAGAGAAAGGCTTAAAGGTTAGGTATAGTCTTTCCTTAAGAAAATAGCAAAAGTGATATATCTTTTAGTAAAAGGGGTCTTTTTAGGTATTCCTAAGGATTGGGCAGCCCTACCTTGGCTCCAGTGATATATTTTTTAGTAAAAGGGGTCTTTTTAGATTTCAAAAAAGGAGCCTTATAAATGGCTTTAAAATCAAAGGAAAAAGGTAAGGAAAGGTTTTTTATATTTTCTGTTTAAGTTCTTTTTATTTTAGGCAAAAAATAAGAGCTCTTTTTATTTTTATGGTTTTTTTTTGCTTTTGAGTTAAACTTATTTAGTTTAATCTCTCCCATACAATTTTATGTAACTCTTCCCAAGTTTTTAACCATCCTTCATAGTCTAAAAATCTATAAGCACTTTGCCTTATGATTTCAGATTTTTTCCTCCACTCTGAGATCTCAGTCTCAAACTTTAAAATTTTTTCTTCTAAATCCCCTTCTTTATAAGGATCAAAAAGCATTCCATTAACTCCTTCTATAATCATCTCTGGTATACCACCTATATTGCTTCCAATTACAGGAATACCAAAAGCAAACGATTCAATAACTACCATACCTAAAGGTTCATACCAAATACTTGGAACAATAGTAATATCTACTTTCTCAAAAAAGTCCTTAGGTTCTACTCTTCCCATGAAAATAATTGAATCATCTTTATATTTTGATTTTAAATACTTTTCATAATCCTGTGTACCAGATCCAGCTACAAACAATCTATAGTTAGGCTTTTTAATCTTATTAAAGGCTTTCAATAAAACTTCTATTCCTTTACTCCGTACCAGGGCACCTATAAAACCAAAATTTATGTAGTTAGAATATTTACTTTTCTTAATGACAAGAGTTTTCAAGTTTCTGGAATTGTATATTACTTTTTTAATTGGAACCTTTTTAAAGTATCCGTACTCCAAATATTTATTAAGAATAAAATTGCTTACACCAACAACAGCTTTAAGCTTGTTAGACTTCAGTTTGTAAGGAAATCTCATTATCTTACAAGTTAAACACCGCGTTTTGCATATGGTGCTATTTTTGAATTTGAACATATTTCTTGGACATAAAAGATATAAATCGTGAAGAACTTGAATAGCTGGCACATTAGATTCATTTACAGCATCCCATATAGAACAAGACCAGCCATAAACATTGTGAATAGATATAATATCGGGTTTAAAATCTTTAATCTGTTTAACTACAATTTTTTTAGAGATGGGATTATAAATATCTAAAATATGCCATAGTCTTCTTTTGAAGAAAGGTGGTTTAATTTTCCCGTATGGGAACCAAAGATTAGGAATTTTTGCTCTATAAACTGTGATTCCATCTATGACTTCTTCTTTATCATTTTTGTCCCAGAAACTCAAAACTTTCACTTCATGACCTAAATTATACATACCTTCTACTAAATCTTTTAAAACAATTTCAGCTCCACCACCTATAAATGGTGCATATAAAACATTTATAAATAGTATTCTCATTTTAATATTTCTACTTTTCTTAATTTTCTTTTATATCCATTATAAATAAAATTCAATAATTTTGAATACTTGGTAGCAACATTTGCAGGATACGCAAAATAGATTTTAGTATTAGTTTTAACTTCTACACTCATTTTGAATCTCTTAACTTTTCACAATATTATTAATGCTTATGCTTTTTTAGCTTTCAAAAAGAGCCTCATAAATAGCTTTAAAATCAAAGGAAGTTTTAAGGTAAAGGATTTTTTATATTTCCTGTTTAAGTTCTTTTTATTACAAGCCAAAATAAAAAGTTTTAATCTTTTCAGAGCTAAAAAAGAAGGTTCTCGTAATCTAAATGATTGAGATTTTATTTTTCTTTTTCCAGATTAGATTTCTTTTCTTCCAGATTAGAAGGTTTTGGTTTTTTGGAAGTTATAATTAATAAAATTCCAATAAAAGCTAAGAAAAGGCAAAGGAGTAGCCAATGTTTATGAGTATTAATATAAAGTCTTATTGCTTCAGTAAAGAGGAAATTACTAAAAGATTTTTTATTTAAAAAATATTCTCTTGGATAATATTCTGAATAATATATGTTATATATGTGCTTCCAATCAATCATTAAAAACCCTACAATTGATAAAAAAATACTAGTAATAATTAAAATTAAACCAATACAACGCCTTGTTAGCATTGTTTAAATATTTTTTTAATTTTAACATAAATTTTAAACCTGCCTTTATTTTTGCTTCAAAATAAAAGGAAAGTTTGGAAGAAGTTTTTATTATATTAGTTTTTTAGCTTCGTTTGATTATAGAGGCATTTTTGAGGCTAAAAAATATCTTTACAATTATTTACTTTTGTTAGCTTAAATGTTCCTACCATCTTCTTTGAGGCATCTATTTCATTATATTAAAACCTCAAAACCTTCTCATACTCTTTAATTATCTTTTCCAACCTAAAATCCTCAGCCCTTTTTTTAGCTTTATAGGAATAATCCTTTCTAAGACTTTCATCTTTTAAAAGTAAATTCAAGGTTTCAATCCACATTCTTTCCTTTTCTTCAAGCTCATCTGTAGCTTTCTTGAATTTTACCTCAAAAACAGGCATCAAAACTCCATACTCTGTAAATTCTGGTTTGTCTGTTTGATAGTCTATATCTGTATTCGGTGCTAAAATCTCCCTTGGGCCACTTCTACAATCAGAAGATACCACTGACACACCACATGCCATAGCTTCCATTAGTGCATAAGGTAATCCCTCCCAAAGGGAAGGAAAGGCAAAAATTTTTGACCTTGCGATAAACTTAAAGGGATTTTTCTGAAAGCCAAGAAAGTAAACATCAAAGTTATCAGAGAGTTTGTTCCTATCCCAAACATAGGTTTTTAGTCCAAGGTCTTCAGAGAGTTTAACCAAATAGTCTTTTAGTTCTCCATCTCCAAGTATAACAAGCTTTAGGTTGTTGTGTTTTTCCTTTAGGTACCTAAAAACTCTTATCAGATACCATTGCCCTTTTTGTTTTGTTAATCTTCCTGCGGTTATGATTACGGGATGGTTAAAAATCTTCTCATACTTATCAAGGAGTTCTTGGGATTGCTTTTCTATGTCTTCTATTGGAAGAGGATTATAGATAACTTTGATTTTATTTTCTTCTGTGCCAAGTTGAATTAAACTTTGTTTTACACCTTTGCTAACTGCTACTACCAGGTCTGCTTTTGGATATAAGACTTTGACTAATAATTTGTTAAATC
>CAYXGJ010000030.1:0-4571 GCA_964464535.1 uncultured Thermodesulfatator sp.
CATGTCGCAATCCCTTTTCATTTAGGGCAGGTTTCAACCTTAATATTATGTAAGTCTTATAAAATCTTATATGTGAATATTAGAACAATTTAAATTTTTAAAAATTAAACCTCGGAGAACACATTTATTTTGAGCTATAAGACAAAGGATAAATAAAATTTTTGACTTAAAATCAATAACTTATAAATTTAAAACCTCTAATCAAAAATCGTAATTGAATTTCAATTTTTACTTTTTAGAATTACCTCTTAAAATTTTACTCAAAAATTTTATTTAATCCTTTACTAAACATACCTATGTAGTCCCTTAATTAAAACACACCTTCCTCTTAAAAAGCTCTAATAAGAAATAAAAAAATTAAAAACCTGCCCTTGTGAATATTCAATTTTCAAAGAACAATTTTTTTTATTAAAATTTATTATATTCAAAAATTTTAAAAAATAAATTTAACTTTTTCCCAGTTTTGACCAATTTTTCTTATTTCTTTTTTTAGATCAACTCTAAAAATGGCTACTCTGTAATTTTCTCCCTCTTCTTCAAGCAAAACTTTTATCAAATTTTCATAACTTTCTAAACTCTCAAACACACTCCACTGAGCATGCACTCCCAGCTTTTTTAAGTTTTTTCTAACCTTTCCTCTCACTTTCTCTGTCTCGTAATCGTAAACTATAATCCTCATCCCATTAAATCTTCTAAAAATTAAAATTTTCAAATTCAGTTAAAAACTTTTTCATAGAAGTTATTAGTTCTTCTTTAAACTGATTAAATTCCTCTAAAATTTTATAAATAGCTTGTTTTTTAAGTAAGAAATAATTATTTTCTTTAACAAAATCTTCTTTAATTATCTTATTTTCAATAATAAGTTTTGCGGAAAATAAAGTTAATTTAGGACGAATTATTTCCATCAAATCTGAAGCAAAAACAGCATGTTTACCTCTTTTAGAATGAAGAAAGGATATAAAGGGGTCGAATCCTTTTAAAATGATAACCCCAGTTGCTAAGTTATAACCAAGAATATAAACGAAACTTAAAAGGGCATTTGCTTCGTCTTTGGGAGGGTGATAATTTCTATCCAAAAACTTAAAACCTTTATCTCTTATCATTTTCTCAAATTTTTGAAACATAACCTTAGTTGCTATACCTTCAATACCAAGTAAGGATGCATAATCAGTTGCCTTATCTATCTTAAGCTTAAGTTCCTCAAGTTCTGTATTAAAAGTGTGCTCTATTTCAGTAATTTTCATTTTCACTAAATATTTTGCAATTTCAAGTCTTTCAAAAAAATAAAGCCCAAATTGTTTTATTCTTTTGTTTGTAGCTTCACTAACAGCAGGAGGTAAAATTTGCCCTTTTATTTTCCCATAAATAGTAAAGAGGATAATGGGAATTTGTTTTTTCATACAAAGAGAAATAGCTTCAGAGGTAAGATAAGATTTTCCAAAAATGAGTATTCCATCTATGTTAGAAAGAGGTATACTACTTTTAGTTTTAGGAGTTTTAACAAATAATCTTTCTCCTTTACGACTTATTTCTACATAATTGCTATAAATAATAACGGTCTGTTTCATAATTCAATTTATTCTTTTTAAATTATAAAAATTTTCCAAGGCTCAAGAGGATAACCTTTAAAAATTTCTGGAGGATGAACAGGATAGAAGAATACTCGATCAGTTCGTTTATCAACTAATTTAAAAATTTCTTTAAATAAAAAATCTATTACATTCCCCTTTGTTTCAGGTAGGTAAAAAGCACTATATTGAATACGATAACCAAATTTTTGTAAGATCCTTGCCACCTTAAGTCTTTTCTTGTGGTCTGAAATATCATATACTATAAGGTAATCCATATAAGCTCCCTTTTAATTCCCGCATGAATTAATTTAAAATAAGGAATTTTGAGTAAAGCTTTTGCATGCTTCCAAAGAAGAAAAGAAAGAAAACTTCTTGCTATATAAACTTCGTCTTCAAAAGATTCCCCTAATAATAAGTCTGTGGTTGATTCAAATACAGTAAAAACAAAAGCTGGTGCAAAGAATAAATCATCCAAAAAATCTTGTCCATAAACTTCTTCAATAACCTTAGGCAAAATTTTAGGCAACCCCACTTTGGTAAAGAAAAGAGTAGTCAAAATAGCACAGGCAATACTATAATATTTGTAATAGGCTTTAATTATAGTAGAAACCTCTTTTACTAATACTCTATAAGGAATAGGTTCATCAAAAGATTTACCATAGAGCTTATGATTTCTATAATTTAATGCAAAATAAGCAACATTTTGAAATTCCTCTATCCAAACTCTGCGCTTTCTAAAAAAATTTAAATACATATTTTTTATAATTATTGATGATTCTTTAAAATTTAAGTAAATTCTTGAATAATTTTTAGAGGGAAAAAGTTTAATTAAAGGAAGACCAATTTTTTCAAATCCATTTCTAAAACTTATAATAGAAGCTATATCTTTAGAAATTGTTACATTTTGTCCATAGTAGATTAATATACGACCATACATTTTGATTAATATTCCATCAAAATCTTTTCTATTTTTTTTAAACTATCTTCTTTATATTTTATTAACACTTCTTCGCAGGTTTTTCTGACATAAACACAATTTCTTTCAAATCCACAATGAGCAAGAAAATTTCTTGGATTGAAATCTTCACCTTCTCCACCTATATACTCTTTTAAAAGCTTATATTCTTTCTCAAATTTATCCTTATTTCTTTCAAAATTGTTTTTTATCTCTTGAGAAAAGTAATTTCTATTTTGGACTAATCCAAAATACTTATAAAAGCTTTTACTTTCTTCTGCACACTTTTCCTCAAGTTCGGATATTGAGACTTCTTCTTTTTTAGTAATTTCATAAGTTTTAAGAACTTTTATAATCCCTTTATAAAGAGCTAACATAAGAAAAGCTTTGCGAAATAGGTCAAAGTTAAGCTCGGGAGTTTTTTGATAAGTTTGGATAAGGTTGTTTTTTAACAAATCTATCAAGATTTGTATTCCTTTATATACGTCTTTCTCTGAATGATAAACCCAGGTATAAAGCACAAGAGGGGTGTTATTTTTAATAGCAGAGTAAAAGAATTGTCCATAGGCAAAAAGATCATTTAAATATTTTTTAATTTTTCGGTTTCCTTTTGCTAACTCTCCTGCAAATTTCATATAGCCTTGTTTAAGAGAATATTCAAAAGGTCTTTCTGGGTAGCTGAAAAAGACTTTTACTTCTAAAGGAAACTCTTCATGAATTTTAAAAGTCCTATCATAGGGTTGTAAAATCGGGTCAGAAAAGGTTATATAAACCTTAAGATGCTCATTCTGAAGGTGAAAATTTTGAAGTTTATAAAAAGTTAAAAATAATCTTCCTGCTTCAAGAAGGGCTGAAACATAGATGTTGTGTCCGCTTGATATATCAAGGTAAAGCTCGGAAAAGGGCTCATTTTGATACCGAGAAAACATATCTATAAAAATTTCAAGAACAAGCTCTCCTAAAGTCGCTGAAAAGTTTACTCCTTCATATTGTCCTATACTATGAATTACTATAAAATCATCTGCTTCTTTTGAATGAGGATGTTTTTTAAAGTAAAAACGGGGATTTGATAAATATTTAGTAAGCTCTGTCTGGTCATTCAAAAGCTTAGTAATAATTTCTTTAAATTCTTCGGTAATTCCTTCAAAAAATTGAGCATTTTTATTTAGAAGAAGACTTACAGGATAAATAAGCACAACTCTCGCTATATCTCCTTGTTCTTGAAAAAATTTGCGAAGAGCAAAAGAAGTTAACTGAGATTGATAAATTTTTTCTTTTATATCAAAATTTATAGGTTTAAAAGCTCCTCTTTCAAGGCGTCCTATTTGGTAAATTAGCTTCACTAAAAACCTCCTCTTCTCGAGATAATTCTTCATGATTCAAACTTACAAATTCAACCATACCAAGTCCCATTGTAGTTTTTCTACCAACTCCTGCAAATCTTGAAAAATGTCCAAAGATATTAAGCCATTTTAGTTCCTCAGCTGTAAGACCTTTCCCATAAAAAACAACCTTTCCTTTAAAACCTGTAACAGCACTTCCAAGCGAGAGATGTATTTTATAAGTTCTAATTTTAGAGTATACTACGCAAAGTTTTTCTTCTAAGGCTTTTCTTAAATCAACTTCTACTCTAAAAGGAGAAAAGTAATTCCATTTCTTAATTAAACTTTTAAAGAAAATCTGAGGGTCAGGCAGAGGATAGTCAATTTGTCCTTTTTTGAAAGAAATAGGTGTTATAGCTTGAAAATAAAGATAAGTTTTTGGTTCAATATTAAAAAAATCTTCAAAAGTCATATATTCATCATTTTTAATTAGACTTCCTGGTTTTTGTAAAATGGAAACCTTATAAGGGCCTAAAAACAAGTTTTTTCTTTTTTCTGTAAGTTCAAATAAAAAGGGAGAAAAGAGTTCATCTTTAAGAAAGCTGATAGTCACTGTTAATTTTTTAGATATATCTTCTTCATCTTCTAAACCTGAGGATTGATAAAATTTAAATATTTTAGGTGTCCAAATACAAAAGGGTTTATATTTAGAAGGTTTATGAA
>CAYXGJ010000031.1:0-4026 GCA_964464535.1 uncultured Thermodesulfatator sp.
TTCTAATTTTCTGACATCACTTTCCCTAATTTTTCTTAAAAATTTGAAATCAAGAACTGGTTGATACATACCTTCTTCCTTCTGATAATTGTAAATCCATCCGTCTACATAATGTCCAAAGGCGAGTCCTACCATAAAGGCAATTGCAACAGGACATGAAAAGAAAAAGTGATAATTATTAAAGGAGTATTCTTCTCTTATATTCTGAATAAAACTTGCAGACTCCTTTGCTACTTCGTGGAAAATCTTTATTGGCAAATTTCCTTTAAGCTCTGTTTCAAGAATAAGAAAAGATGAATCTTTTAAAAATGAGGCTACATATTTTTTAACATCAGCTGTGGGTTCATGGTGAGAAAAGTTAAGTACCACCACCAAATCTTCTCCCTGTTTTTCAAATTTAGGTTTTAAGTATTTATATTCCTTTGCCCTTCCTTTCAAAAATCTTGGTTCATCAACGATTATAGGATAGTATTTAGTTACTCCTCCTATTGTTTGATAGTGGTAAAAAACAAAAGGGTCAAAATGAGAGAAGACAACTCCAAGAGCAAAACCAAGAGCAACAGCCCCCCGTATTCCTAAATGAAAAGTTTTTATACCAGGTAGACGATTTTTGATTTGATATAATTTTTTATAAAAATTTTCGCAAACCTTTTCCCAATCTTTTTTAGAAGTAAGTTGACCAGTAATTATGTAAAAAGTTTCCTCAGATAACCCGTAAAAAAGTTCTAAACCCTTCAAAATATCAAACTCGGCTATGGTCTTTTCTCCCTGATAAGCCTTTAAAAAAGTTAAAAATTCTTCTTTTCCCGCATTAGTAATATAAAAAGGTATATCCCAATCATACTTTTCAAGATAAGCTTTTATCGTGCTAAAATGTCTTACTTGAAAAGGAGTTATAAGCCTTAGATTATGCTCTTTTGCATATTCTAATTTTTCTCGAATATAATCCACTTCTAAAATATCTCCTTTGGTATTAAGCCCTCCTGTAAATTTTAAATCTTCAGGAATTTTTTCTATCTCTAAAGCTACAGAAAGAGAAAGCATAAAACTCTTTCCGATAAAAAACTCTTCAAAAAATACCGCAAAGCCTTTTCCTAATAATTTTTTTAAAGTTAAAAGATGATTTCGAATGTGCGAAAGATTGGTTATAATTTTTGAAGTTTCAGGAATAACAAGAGCTTTACATGTTTTGACTAAAACTTTCGTTTCATCTTCTCTATTTTCAACAAGAAAAATCTCAAAACTTTTACCTTTATTAGCTATTACTTTTTTAGCATCAGAGATATTTATTTTTAAAGCCTGAGCCAAAACTTTAGGATTTAGACTTTCCTTTAGTCTTTCTCTTACATAAAAAATAAGTTCAAACTGAATTTTTGGAGAAAAAAACTCCCATCTTTTAAACAATTCTTCCATGTATTCATCAAGTAACCCTTGCCAAAGAAATTCTAAGAAATGTGTTTTTTCAAAGGCTTCAAACCTGAACATTAAGCTCTTCCTCAAGAAATGAATAATCAAGAAGCTTAGGAAGCGGTTCAAAAATGAGTTTATCTTGCCTTAATTCTCCTTCAAACACTTTTTGCCTTTTAATCCATACAGATATAGTTTTTCCTATATATTCTTGAGGTAGATAAACTATAAGTCTTGCATACTCAGGAAGCATTTCAATTATAGCTAGGAAATTTTTTCCTTTAAATACATTTTTTGAACTTGCAGCTTTTTGAATTTTGTATTCTTCCAAAGACTCTGATATTAATAAAGGAAGTTGTATTATTTCTGGAAAGGATTCCATAGTTTCAAATTTCTCAAGATATTCAAGAAGACTTGCAGTATTATAGGAAGCAAGCCTTTTCATAACTAAACGAATATACTCCCCTTGTAGAGTTTCAGGAATTTTAGTTTTCTCTACATATTCAACTAATTTAAAAAGCTCATTTTCTTTAAGACTCCCAAGCCTACGAGAATATTTGTAAAGAAAATTTTCTTCTAAATAAACCCAAAAAGGGAGTCCTACTAATACAGTCTTTGTAAAATCTAACTTCAATATTGGTGCGTCTGGCGTAAGCCAACCTAGCTCTATTTCTTCTGTTAAGATAGCTGCTTTATATAGAAATTCGTTATAATAGGAAAATTTATCAACTAAAACTACATATAGAGGAGGAAAAAGCTGAAGCTCTCTTAAATCTTTTGTCTTTGGTGGTTTAGGTTTTTCTACCATCAAAATTTTTTCTTCCTTTTTTAGACATTTTTTATAACTCAAAAATTCCTCTTTAATTAGATCCTTTTTGAGCATATATAAACTCAGTATCCTTTATTTTTTATAATAAAACTCTTTACACAATTCTGACTTAATCAGTTCAAAAAGTTTAAAAGATAAAGTTTTTTCATAATTTTCGTTTCCTAAAATTTTTCCAAGTTTTGGTTTTAATCTTTCCCATCTTTTGTAGAGTACATTTTTATTAACTTTATATTCTATTTTTTCTTTATATATGTGAGTTAAAACATACCAACAAAGAGTTTCTATCTCTTTGGGGGTCAGACGAACTTTTAGAATCTCGATTGTATGAGTAAGACTTAAATTTTCTAAATAATCAACTATTACCTTTGGGAGTGTTGTTTCAAGTTTAAGATTTTCTTGCTCTTCAGGGTCTATGTTTAGAAATAGGTCTTCAAAATTTATTTCCTTTTCTATGAGTTTAAATCCAGAAGATAAATGGTAATAAATAAGATTTTTTATTACTGAACTTAAATAATTTTCATGAACAAAAGCAAGATTTAGAATAACATTTTTTTGATGAAGTAATCTTAATAAAAGTTCTTGAGAAAGAGCTTCAAGATAATCAGAACCATAATATTTAACAAAAAGATTTTTTACATGCTCGTCAAACAGTCTTTTAAAAGTTTTTTTAATTATTTTTTTTAGATTTATTAAAAGAGTTTCAAATTCTGAAGATGAAAGCTGATTTTTAAAAAATTTTTCTAAAATCGGCTTATAATCTTTCATAACACTTTTTATTTCTTATAAAATTATTAATGCTAACTCTTTTAAATTCTGTTCAATATTTTTAAAAATTTCTAAATTTTTATAAGACCCACAGTTAATAAACTCATCTAATATTTCAGGTAATTTAAGTTTGAATAAAAGAATTTTGTGATCTAGAGTTTGGAAAACATAGGAGTTAAAATAAAAATGATAATCTGAACAATTTTTATTCCTTTCAGGACAGAGAGCCAAATTAATGGTAATAGGTATTTGTTTTGAAGAGATAAGAAATATTAATTTATAAAATTCTTTTGCCTCTTCATTTGTTTTCCAAAAGATGCAAGGGCGGGTTTTGTTAGATTTAGAAGATCCGATATAAATTGGAAATTTTTTCTCTAATTCTTTAAAATGAGGGTACCTGATAAAAGCTAAAAATTTCCTACCTTTTGGGAGTAATTTAAAGAAAAATTCGGAATCTTTTGTTTTTTTCATAGAAAAAATTTTTAAACTTACTATGTTAAACTACACAAGGTTTTAAAAATTTCAACTTTAGACTTTTAAGAGTAAATAAAAAAGTTTATCTGGTATAAAATTTGACAAAAAAACTTGACTTTGGGAAGTTTTTGGATAATAAAAATTTGTACTTTTATTATGATAATAAGGCAAGTAAATCTAAAGGATATAAACGATTTTATAGAAAGCTATATTAAGGCTTACGAAGAGTTAGAGAATTATAAATATAGAACAAGGAAAGAAATTAAAAACTATTTTAAATGGCTTTATAATAGAGATAAGGAAGGTTTTATAGTAGCAGAAGAAAATAATAAATCTGTAGGTTTTGCAGCAGGAGATGCTAATTGGATAAATTTTGAAGGAGAAAAGGTTTTGGAAATTCATGAAATTTTTGTCCTCCCAGAATTTAGAAAGAGAGGCATAGGTTCTCAGCTTTTGAGACATCTTTTATCTTACGGAGTTAAAAAAGATAAAAAAATTGCTGAACTTTGGGTTGGAAAAACTAATTATAAAGCCATAAATTTTTATAAAAA
>CAYXGJ010000032.1:0-3109 GCA_964464535.1 uncultured Thermodesulfatator sp.
GCATCACTTGCCTTTTTTTTATTTGGCTTCTCAGCCCTCCTCCTTCCTCCAATCCTTTTATTTAGCCTTTTTGCACACTTTATAGGAATCTCTCTTAAAAGATTAATTAGCATTTTTTTACTTTCTCTTATCTTACTTTCTTTGACCTTTTCTTTTTTATTTCAAAATGCTGGTATAAAGACAACTTATCTTTTAGGAAAATATCCTCTTAATGGAGGATTAATAGGTGAACTTTCCTCTTTTATAATTGATTATTTAGGTGTGCTCGGCTTTCTTTCTTTGCTTATTTTATTTTTGATTGTTATTCTACTTCTTAGTTTTGGAATCCCTAAAAATCTATCTACTAAACCAAGAAAGTTTTTAAAATTAGAAAAAGACTTAGAAACAGAAAAAGTTATTGAGCCCTTAGAATCTGAAAAATCTGAAAAAATTTTAAAAGAAAAGGAAACAAAAAAATTTTTCCCACCTCCTTTAGAACTTTTAAATGATGTCCCCAAGTTTTCTCATCATATAAGACCTGAAGAACTTAAAGAAAGAGCACTGATTTTAGTTTCAAAGCTAAGAGAGTTTGGGGTAGAAGGTGAAATTGTAGGAATTAATCCTGGCCCAGTAATTACGGTTTTTGAATTTAAACCTGCTCCTGGAATAAAGCTTAGTAGAATCTTGAGTTTAGCAGATGATCTTGCCTTAGGACTTTCAGCAAAAAGTGTAAGAATTATAGCACCTATTCCAGGAAAGGATGTTGTGGGAATTGAGATTTCAAATCCTAAAAGAGAACTGGTTTATTTAAAAGAAATCCTTCAAAGCCAAGCTTTTAAAAACTCTGACTCCCCTTTAACTATTGCCCTTGGAAAAGACATTTCAGGAAATCCTGTTATAACCGATTTAAGAAGACTCCCTCATCTTTTGATAGCAGGAAGCACTGGCTCAGGAAAAAGCATCTTTCTTCATAGTGTAATTTTAAGTCTCATTTATAAAAGCACACCCCAAGAGGTTAAATTTTTAATGATAGATCCCAAAAGGATTGAACTCTCAGTATATGAGGGAATTCCTTATCTACTTCATCCTGTAGTCTTAGATCCTAAAACTGCAACAAAAGCCTTAAGATGGTTAGTTGATGAAATGGAAAGAAGGTATGCTATTTTTGAAGAAGTAGGGGCAAGAAATCTTGAGTCTTATAATGAAAATTTTGAAGAAAAATTGCCTTACATTGTGTTAATTATTGACGAATTAGCAGATCTTATGCTTATTTCTTTAAAAGAAGTAGAAACCCTTCTTACAAGGCTTGCTCAAATGGCAAGAGCAGCAGGAATAAACCTTTTAGTTGCCACTCAAAGACCCTCAGTTGATGTAATAACAGGAACCATAAAAGTTAATTTCCCAGCACGTATTTCTTTTCAAGTGACTTCTAAAGTTGATTCAAGAACCATCCTTGATACACATGGTGCTGAAAGACTTCTTGGAGCAGGAGATATGCTTTTTATGCCACCAGGTTCTTCTCACTTAGAAAGAATCCATGCACCTTTTATTTCAGAAAGAGAAATAAAAAATATTGTAGAATATTTAAAAGCCTTTGGTGAGCCGGAATATTTGGCAGATTTTAAAAGCTATGAAGAAGATAAAATTTTAGAAAAAGACGAAAGTTTTGAAGATGAACTTTATGAGGAAGCTTTAAGGATTGCCTATAAATATGGTAAAATTTCTGTCTCTATGCTTCAAAGAAAATTAAAAATAGGTTATAATAGAGCAGCAAGATTAGTAGAAAAAATGGAGGAGGAGGGAATTGTTGGTCCGAGTGATGGGATTCGTCCTCGTCCTGTTATTGGTCCTCGTAGGCAATTTTAGTTCTTTAAAAGCTCAAGCTGTGGATGAGGTTTTAGAAAAAATTCAGTTTTTTTACGAAAATATAAAGACCTTAAAAACAAATTTTATACAAGAAACTATTTTTTTAGACGGAAGCAGAGAAATAAGAACTGGTAAAGTATTGATTAAAAAGCCAGGAAAATTTCGTTGGGAATATGAGAAACCTGAAAGATTTTTAATTATCTCAGATGGAGTTAAAATTTTTATCTATTATCCTGAAGAAAAGGAAGTTCTAATTTATCCCTCTGGAAAAATGATATCTTCTCAGCTTGCACTTGGATTTATGAATGGAAGAGGAAGTATTAAAAAAGATTTAAAGCTTGAAAGCTATGAAATTTTAAGTAAAAATATGTGGAAAATCTCATTTCTTCCACTTAAAAAAGATCCCCATATAGAAAAGATAGTCTTAACGGTAAATCTTGATACAGGAGAAGTAAAAGAATTCTATTTTATAAATACTGTTGGGGAAAAAATAAAAATAGTATTTAAAAATTTGGAATATAATCTTAACTTGGAAAATAGCCTGTTTACCTTTGTTCCTCCTCGGGATTCAAAAATAGTTAATGTTTATCAAAAAAATTAAATCTATTTTTTAAGTTTAAATTTTATATAAAAGGCTATTAAAATAATACAAAAAATTATAAATCCATAAGAGCCTTTATTTAAATACTCTTTTAATAGCATTTCGTTTTTCCCAAAAAAATAACCACAAAAGGCTAAGAAGGAACACCAAATTCCTGCTCCAAGGGTAGTAAAAAAGGAAAAAAGATATAAATTCATTTTTGCAAAACCAGCAGGAATAGAAATTACATGTCTAAAACCAGGTAGAAGTCTTCCTACAAAAGTGCTTATGTGTCCATGGTTGTCCCAAAAATCTTCCACCTTATAAAAAGCTTTTTCTGTAATTAAGAAAAACTTTCCATATTTTTTTATAAAATAAACAATTACAGGGCGACCTATTTTTAAAGCGACAAAATAGTTAAACAAAGAGCCTGCTAAACTACCTAAAACTCCAGATAAAATGACGCCTGAAAGGGATAAATTACCTTTGTAGGCTAAATAAGCTGCAGGAGGAATTATTACCTCACTGGGAATGGGAACTAATGTTGACTCCAAAGCCATTAAAAAAAACACTCCTAAATAACCACTCTTTTCGAAAAAGAAAAGTATTTGATTAATTAAAGAGAAAACCATTTCCATTTTATGCTCTCAAACTTTATATTACTGTTTTGTTTAGGTTTTGAAA
>CAYXGJ010000033.1:0-3009 GCA_964464535.1 uncultured Thermodesulfatator sp.
TTATTTTCCACAGAACTAAGGATGAATTCTTCTTTGGCTTTAAACCAAAAGTTGTCCCGGTTAAACTTATGGACACTGAATGGATAGAAGACTTATGCAGAAATATTTTTGAAATACTCTCCTTAGATAAACCCCCTGAAGGAAAAGCAAATTGCCAAGGATGTAACATTTTAGTTAATTGGCTAAACAAAATTAGCAACTGCTTACTATGATATAGGTATTTGGTAGCTTAAATCCTAAAATAATTGAAAATGCTATAAAAACAATTTATCCATCGTCTAATCGGTAAGTTTGTGCCTTGCATACTTTAAAGAGTAGTTTAAATCAGGATATATCGAGCAGAGAGAGAAGAGGAAGCAAAGGAGGGATATTGAGATTAAGGAAAAGGTGAGGTAAACTTTGGTAGTGTCTCATTAATTGTGTAAATCTTTGAGAAGTAAAAAGAGCATTGTAGCTTCCCTAAGGTTAAAAATCAAAAATTAGCAACCTTCTCATTTCTCGGAGGAGTTTCTAATATTGTTTCACCAGCAAGTAAATAAGCTACTAAAAATTCTTAGTAATAAAAAGTATATTAGAGGCAGTAAAAATATTTCCAATTGAAGGAGCAGCTGAGAGATTTTTATATATTTGGTTTTGAAAGAGATAAATGAGAGAATAAACTAAAGGAAATTAAAAAGATTTAATTGAAGTTAAATTAAGGACTCTCATATCTTTTTAAACAATGTGTTTGATATTTCAAAGGAAGCCCTGTAGAAAATCCTTGAAAAAGTTATAAAAAATAAATGCAAAGTTTAATTTTAACTAATTTACTTGAATGATTTTTAAGAACAAACTTTGAGCTATGAATCTTTTAATATTCTATAATCAAGCAACATTTATTTCTCCATTCATTATCAATTGTTTCTTTATTTACAGTCATTTTTTCATAAAGTATTTTTTTTAATGGTGATAGACTAAACTTAGGACCTAGAATAAGTTTTTTATATAAAAGGTAAAGTAGATCTTCTACCGAAAAATAAAAAATATTCTTTTCCTCCTTTTCGCCAGCAAAAGATTTAGCAATAAAGGCACAAAAATGTTCCTTATCTTCATTAACTAATTTTTCCTTCATCAAATAATCATAAAGCGCTCTTTTATCTTCTTCTGTTGGGTAAAAATCCTTTTTATTCTTACAATCATATACTATCGCATACTTTCCATCAAAGATGGCAACACCATCAGGATATGCTCCTTTTAATTTATAACCTTGTTGATCCACACAGAATCCTAAAGCAGTTAGTAAAGCAGCAACCCTATCTTCAAATTCATTATTACTTAGATTCTCACTTTCCAACTCTAAAAAGTATTTTCCGATATAACAGCGCCACTCAGGGGTTTTTTTAACTAAATCTTTAAGATTTTTCCATTCTTGGGGAGGCTCCTCACCCAAATCCCTCAGAATGCTTTCTAATTGAGTAAAATCTATTGATGAGAATAAATCCCCTTTAAGATTAATTCCAATATCACTTAACTTTTCTAATAATTTTTCACTTGTTTGGCTGCTTTTTTGAATTGCTCCAGATACTTTGATTGGTTCGAAATCAAAGAAAGGGTTTTCATTAGTTAGATCGTATCGCATGCCTTTTATTTTTAAATAAATAAATGGTTGCTCCTTATATTGGATGTATATTCCTAATGCAGGTAAGGGGCAGTTTTTAGATAAATCTTCCCAGTCGGATAGTTGTGTATATAATCTTGGATACTGTGCTTCGTTAGGTTTTTCCCAATAGCCTGGCTTAAAATAAGTGCCTAATAATATCACTTTCTTCATGATTTACCTCCGATTTTCTCGTCTATCCTTTAGCCAGCTTAATAAAATATTAAGGGATTATTCTTTTTATTCCTTCAAGTTTATCAAAATCTTCATCATAGCTATAAATCTCTGTGATTCCTTCTTCTAACATAAAAAGGTAGTTAAAAAGGTCTGCGAATGAGATGTTTACTTTTGGATACATTTCAAGGACTCTTTCAAAAATCGATTTATATGGTAATTTTAACCCTCTTAAATTGACCAAAGGCAATAATAACTCTTTTATTTCTTTTCTTGGAAGCTTATAATACTTTTGAAGGGTAAAAACTAATTCGAAGATAACCAAGGGACTGGTTATCGCTTTTTCTTCACCCTTTTCTATCTTTTTTAATAATTCTAAAACTCTGTGAGCTTTTACTTCATCATCTTTTGTAAGGTAGCGAAGGAAAATATTTGTATCTAAGAACTTTCTCATTTCAACTCTTCCATCGCATCTTTTGCAATCTCTTTTTCAACAAAATTTCTTATTTTTTTAAAATCTTCCGGCTTTTTTAAAGGTTTTATTTTGCCGAAATTTTCTTCAAGTTTTGACTTCAAAGGAACGATTTTCACTGTATCCCCTTCTATTACAAAAGCTACCCTTTCTCCGGGTTTAAGACCAAGAAACTCTCTTATTTTTTTAGGTATTGTAATCTGTGATTTTTTGGTAAGAATAGAACTCATCGTAAGATTTTGCATTATCTCTTACCTCCTTTATAAGTATTACTTAAAATATTATAAAAATTTTTAAAAATTATACAAGGTCTTTAGGTAGGGTCTCATTAATTGAGTAAATCTTAGAGGGATAATAAAGAGCATAGGAGCTTTCCTGAGGATTATTATACAAAAATTTTAAAGGAAAGTGTCATAAAACTACATAGTCTAAATCTATCTTTTTTTTACTTTTTATAGGAAATTTAGGAAATTTAAAACTTCTTTAACCGAGAAAAACAACTTTAAAAATTATATAATATGTGATATTAATTTAAAACAAAATGTATTAAGATATATTAATTTTGCTCTTTGCAAGTGGGTATACAAGTCTTTTTTAGTTTTTTGTTTTTGAAATAAAACAGTTGTAAAATAATAAAGAAAGGTTATAATAACTTAAAAAACGCGGGGGAGCCTGTCATACAGGGGCTCATAAGATAAACAACACGCTTGGCCAATGTCTTTTGACC
>CAYXGJ010000034.1:0-2907 GCA_964464535.1 uncultured Thermodesulfatator sp.
GCTCAAGAAAAACCTGTTCATATAGCTATAGTTGATGATGGTTCAACTGAGGGAAATTATGAGTATGTTTTGGAGCTAAGAAAGAGATATCCTTTTATTGAGGTAGTAAAGCATGAGAAAAATTTAGGTGTGGGCTCAGCAAGGAATACCCTCCTTCAAATGGCTAAAGGGGATTATTTGCTTTTTTTGGACTCAGACGATCTTCTGCTTGATAGAGCTTTAAATGAGATGCTAAATTTAATTGATTCCAAAACTGCTGAAGTTTATGTACTTAACAGCTACCGTCAAAAAGAAGAAAAACTAAAGTTTAAGTCCTTTCCTGAAGGGCTCACTAAAGTTGAGCTTTTAAAATGTTTTCTTGATAGAGCTTTTTCTGAAGCTTTATATCTAATAAAGACAGAAATTGCAAAAAAAATTTCTTTTAATCCAAATTTAAAAGTTAGAGAGGATTTAGGACCAAAAGTATGCTATCTTTTATTTAATAAAATAAAAATAATAAACAAACCCTTTGCTATAATAAGGGACAGTCCTCAAAGACTGAGAAGGACACCAAACTACTACTTTGAGCATGCGATAGCCTCGGTTGAAGATTTATTTAGTAGGTTACCTTCTGAGTACCAAATCTTAAAACCTTACGCTTTTGGCAACACTTACCTTGAGCTTGCTAAGATGGCTTATAAAGGTAGGCTCTTTTTTGAGGCTGAAAAATTTTTGGAAGAGGCTAAAAACTTTTTACCAGAACTAAATAAAAATTTCAATTTTTTAAAGCTTAAAGCGAAACTTATTTTTAAAAAGATTTTTTAGCTAATGGGTATAGTTAAAATTGCAAATTTTGAAGTTTTAGAAAGGCATGTCTTGCTTTTTGATCAAATTTTTGACCAAAGTTCTCAAAGTTTGTCTCTTCCTTCTCCCTTTTTTGAACATAAAAAACGATACCGAAAGATTAAAGGTTATGAAATAAACGGTCAAAAATTTTACATAAAAGAATATTTTAACCATCTTGAAGAAGCAGAATTAGAGTGGGAAAATCTTTTTAAACTGCGTAATTTAGGATTTTTTGTGCCGGAGCCATTTTTTAGGCGTAAAAGTCCTGATAAGGTTGAAATAGCAACCTTTGAGTTAAAAGGAAAGCTCCTTTTGAAGCTATTAAAAAATAAAGAATTGCAAGATAATCTTATTTATAAACTTGCTGAGCTACTTTCAACCCTACATCTCAAGAGGCTTTACTATCAAGATTGCTATCTTAATCATTTCTTTTGGGATAAAGATGCCGAAACTCTTTGGTTTTTAGATGTATCAAGGGTTATAAGTAATCCTCGTTTTTCTTTAAAATACCAAATTAAAGACCTTGCACAACTTGGTTATTCTTTTGAGGAATATTTTGGGGATAAAGGGAAACCTTTCTTTAAAAAAGTTTTATCTTACTATTTAGCGCTCTCCGGAATTAAACCAGCTTGGCTTGTAAAATCTTTAGTAAAATTTAAAATTTGGCTAATTAGAAAACGAACAGAGTGGGCTCGATCAAAGGGGAAAAGGCTATAGAAAAGTTTATGCAAACCCAAAATATTCTATTTCTTATTAAGGGATTAGGAGGAGGTGGAGCTGAACGGGTATTGGTAAATCTTTATAAAAGCTTTAAGAATTATAAAAGACATATTATTGTCTTCAGTGAAGAAAAAAAATATGATATAAATGCTAAAAAAATTCTTATAACTTGTCCCCCTTCTATTAGTTTAATTAACTTTTTGGTTAGACTATATAAAATAAAAAAAATCAAAAAAACACTAAAACCAACTTGCGCGATTAGTTTTTTAGAACCAGCTAATTTTTACAATGTGCTTTCTAAAACCAAAAATGAAAAGATAATCCTTTCTTTTCACAACTACTATTCAATCAGGCT
Source organism: uncultured Thermodesulfatator sp. (assembly GCA_964464535.1). GTDB lineage: Bacteria > Desulfobacterota > Thermodesulfobacteria > Thermodesulfobacteriales > Thermodesulfobacteriaceae > Thermodesulfobacterium. The sequence goes on from CAYXGJ010000034.1 coordinate 1,901, forward strand.
AAATCCAAAGAAAAAACAAGACCTTTTTAAAAAATTAAGCTTAAAACTTTATGCTAAATTATTTAGTTTATTATACAATAAAGCAGATTATTTTGTGGCAGTTTCTAAAGGAGTTGCGGTAGACCTTATAGAAAATTTTGGTCTTGACCCTAAAAAGATGAAGATTATTTATAATCCTATTTTTTACGAAGAAATACAGGAACTTTCACAAGAAAACTTATATGAGTATGAGAAAATTTTTACTCATCCAGTTATCCTTACCGCAGGAAGATTAAGAAGACAAAAAGGTCAGTGGTATCTTTTAAGAATTTTTAAGGCATTAAAGGAAAAGCATAAGGATTTAAAACTTGTAATTCTTGGTGAAGGTAGATTAAAAGATTATTTAGTTAATCTATCCCAAGAGCTTAAATTAAAAACCTATGTTTGGGATAGAGATATTATTTCAGGAAACTATGATGTTTATTTTCTAGGATTTCAGAAAAATCCTTTTAAATTTATGGCAAGAGCTAAAATATTTGCTTTTCCTTCTTTATGGGAGGGGTTAGGTAATGTTTTATTTGAGGCTATGACATGTGGAGTTCCAATTATTTCTTCTGATTGTAGAAGCGGACCGAGAGAGATTTTAGCCCCAAATACAGACTTTTACTATCAAACAGATAAATCAGAGTTTGCAGAGTATGGTGTTTTGATGCCAGTTTTTGAGCTAAAATATAAAAGTGCAGATGAGCCTCTTAATGGAAAAGAAAAAATGTGGGTTGAGGTGATAGATAGACTTTTAACTGATGAAAAATTAAGAAAAACTTATGCTGAAAAGGCTAAAGAAAGGGCAAAAGATTTTAGGGTAGAGAAAATTTTAAAACAATGGGAAGAATTGCTAAAATTATAAAAAATTTAAAAAATTTAAATCAATATTAATACAAAAGAGAAGAGCAGTATATGGTAAACAAAATACTGGCAGAAGAATTAACTGGTAAGATTACTCTTGGAGGTGCAAAAACTTTTGATAA
>CAYXGJ010000035.1:0-2126 GCA_964464535.1 uncultured Thermodesulfatator sp.
AATGGCATAATTTTTGATTATTTAAAAATTAATACTTTGTTTTAAAAATTATAAGATTAAATTTAAAGGAAGTCAAGAAAATTTAATAAGGGAGGAAAATATGTTTAGTCCTTATTCAGCTTTTAAAAAACCTGTTATTCTTGAAAAAGAATTCCATAAAAATGTAAAAGTTAAACCTATTTCTAATTTTGAATTTATGAGAACTGTTGAAACAGTGCCTCTTGGTTTTTCTGAACTTATTTCAGCCTCTATATATTATCCTGTGTTTTTCGGAATATGGAAAGGAAATATTTTCCCTTTTGCTGTAATGGGAATTAATGGGAAAAACGTTTATCTTAATGAAGATGGATATTTTAAGGTAGATTATATTCCAAAATGGGTGGTGGTTTATCCTTTTGGAGTTATTAAAAAAATTAGAGAAGGTAAAGAGGAGTTTTTAGTTATTATTGATGAAGCTTGTTTTGAAGAAGAAGGTCATTTTATTTTTGAGGAAAATGGAGCAGAAACCCCTTATTTTCTAAGTGTAAAAGAGGAATTAACCCAACTTGCCCTTGATTATCAGAAGGCACTTGAATTTGCAAAAGAACTTTTTGAGGCAAAAGCTTTAAAGCTAATCAATTTTACCATAGACACTAAATATGGACAGGCTGAATTTAAAAATGTTCTTATAGGAGATCTTGAGGAGATAAAGAAAATACAACCTGAAAAACTTTATTTTCTTAATGCTATAGGTTATCTTCCCTGTTTGTATTCTGTCTATTTTAGTGTGCGCAATTTTAAGCTCTGGGATTTAATCTGATTTTATATTTTATCTCCTTCTCCCCAAATAATTTCTACAGCAGAAAACCTAATAGCTCTTTCAATAACCCTTTCCCAATCTATTTTAGATCTTCCCTTTACTGCAAGAGCATACATAAAGTTTCCTAAATAGCGAGAGTTAAGATAAAGAGGTTTTAGATTTTCAAGAAGAATGGATGCACTATTAAGAGTTAGCATTCTTCCATCTTCAAGTTTTAGGGTAAAACTTAAGGGTGTTATACCTTCAAGAACTGTTCCAGGAATAAGTGGCTCAGTAAAGATATAAACCTGTGAGAAACCAACCCTTTTTAAGGCATAAAAAAGGGTCCAAAGCTTCCAACGGGTGAGGTGATGGGGAGGAAAATCATTATACCACCACTTAAACTTACGATAACCTTTGGCTAAGTTTTCAAATTTGTAAAAAGGTGGGCAACTTATAAGAAAATAGCCTTCATCAGAAGAAAGAAGATTATAGATTCCTTTTAAAAAATTTAAAGGCTCATCTACATGCTCAAGCACTTCAAAAGCAGTTACTACTTTGTATGGTCCTCTAAACTCAGGAGGTAACTCCTCAAAAGTTAAAGCCTTACATACTTTTAAACCAAAATTTCTTTTAGCTATTTCAACTGCCTCAGAAGATGCCTCCATTCCATAGACTTCAAAACCAAACTTTTTAGCTATAAGAAGAAAAAAACCTGTACTACAGCCAACATCAAAAAGCTTACCTTTTGGCAATCGGTCAAGTATTGCCTGAAGTACAGTAAAACGTGGAACTTTAAGCCATTTTTTAACCTCACTTTTTTCATCAGAAATTTGCTTATAAGCTTCATAGGCTGTAGCTTCAAGGTTTAGTAGTCCCATATACTTAGTTTTACTATCATAGACCTTATCATAATCTTCTGCTTTAATAGGATAGGGAAACTGAAGCCCGCAAGAGGGGCACTCAAAAATTCTTGCTCCGTTTATCACTTCAAAAAGAGGAATTTCTCCTTTATATTCACAAACTAAACACTTATCAGGCTTAGCATAATCTTTTTCTGCCAAAAGCTCAGCATCCTTTAAAGCATAATAAATCACTCGAGCAGGAATGCTTTGAAGACATGGGCTATAAAATTCTCCTTTAAGTTCTGCCTCAGGACAGGGACCATCTATAGCATGTTTACCACAAGGAGCAACACAAGTTTGACCTCTGTAATTCGAAAGTATACTAATTACCGTAGGATAAGTCCTTGCTCTTAGCTCACCATTAATAGGTCCTGAAAGTAAAACTGTCGGCTTCTTTAGTCCTCCTGCTATATGTAAAGTTGCTGTATCAGCAGTTATAACTG
>CAYXGJ010000036.1:0-1949 GCA_964464535.1 uncultured Thermodesulfatator sp.
TTTTGAATAGCTTTCTCAAGATCTTAAAGTTAAATGTAAGGATTTTTAGTTTTACCTAAAGAATGATATTAGGTGGCCAAAATAAGCATTGGGGAAATGTAGAAGAAGCAACAAATTCTGGTTAGAACTTGGAGTAGATCATCTAATGTTAAAAATGCTGAAGATATTCCATTGATAAATGGATAATGAAATTCTTTTAGACACTCTTTCAAATGATGCTCCAAGAAAATGTTTGTATCCTCTTATAGTTTTTCGCTTAACAACTTTAGACGATCCAAAATTGCCTTATAAACAAACTGAAGAAATGGGACTTAAACAGGCAAAAGAATTTTCCAAAGATTGGCAGCAATCTCAAGAAGCTGAGAATTAAGCGAGTGAGACGAGGAATAACCAATTCTGGAATAGCTCTCTTCAGCTTAGTTAAAACATCTAAACTATTGTACAAATTAACTTTTTTTCATAAAGCTCAAAGTCTTCAAGGATATACCTGTAGTAAAGTGGGTTGGACATAATTCTAGAGAGTTAAACTTAAACTTTATATTTTTTTTTCCGTAATAGTGGGCGAGAAGCTCCCCAATAAGATAGGGAGCAGAAAAGTAAAATGTTAAGGAAGAAAATGCTAAAGGTAAAAGTGGTGAAAGATGACCTGTTGCAGAAGCTGCAGAAGTAAATGAGGTTAAAAATGCTGTAGCTCCGGTAACAACTTCTGGAAGTGGGTGAGCAACCCTTCGTAACTTCTTTGGGATGCTTAAAACTTCAAGTATCCTACTGATTTTCGGATGGTTTATAAAAGTATAGTAGTGTCCTAGTTCATGGTTTATGATATATTTCTGCTCTTCTACACTTTTTATATTTTGATTAATTTCTATTTCAATTTCAGGTGGTAAGTATTTCCACCATTTTTTATATTTTTCTAAAAAACTTTCTGTTCTACTTTCAAGCTCCTTTCCAATAGCAAAATATACATTATCTTCCAAACTTTTATTCAAGAGCTCTTCGATTTCACTTAAAATTACTCTACTTATAGAATGAGGCTTTATAGATAGTTTACCATCACTTTTTAGTTTAGAGTTTAGCTTTACTTTTACGTGTAAATCCTTAGAACTCATCCTTTCAGCTACTTTATTTGCATATTCTTCTAACTCTAGCTCTTCCATACAAGAAAGTTAATTGTTTAAGTTTTAAAAAGTTTTACATAAAACTTTAATTATGTCAAAAGCTGTCGAGTTTGCTCTCAGAATTCTAGAGAGTATAGATAAAAAGCTTGTTGAAGGATCTTCTTTTTACGATGATGGATTCTATCATAGTCTTGGTGGCCTCTTCTCCGCTTTGGATATAAGAGAAGGTGATTATAAAGTTGATGGTTTATGTATGGAAGGGTTGGCTATTAAATATTTAACTAGATCGACAAAGGAAAAATCCCTAAAAGATTTTAGGCCAAACAGACCATCAAGCTTTAGAAAGGAAGAGTATGTGAAAGATAGGTTAGGACTTTTAGAGTATGCTCTAGGAAAGCATCACTATATAATTAGAGTAAGAGACTATGGAAAGGAGTGTTTAGAAAAAGCAGAAAAGGAGCTTTCCGGTATGCCTTCAGAAGCCAGGGAGCTCAACAACAGACTTTGTGAGCTTACTCCACCCCTCTTTGAAATATACTTAAGAAGTTCAGGAGAAATCTTAGGCATATTCCATGAAATCTTAGGCAACTATTTTATTTTAAAGTTACCTGTTCATCCTGAAGCTCTTTACGTGATGAAGCGCATAGGCAAACGTATTTTCGAATGCAGAGATGGAAAGCTTGAAGTTAATGTTAATGCTAAGTACCATGGAGGAATAAAGAGTTTGGAAGAATAGGTGAAAGAATTACAAAACTATAAAAAATGAATTTTAAACAACTATTTCTTTTTAAGACTATCTTCTAATATAAGATTTTATGATTGATGTTCATT
>CAYXGJ010000037.1:0-1932 GCA_964464535.1 uncultured Thermodesulfatator sp.
AAGCCCTCTTTTAGTTCAGGTTGTGCTATTGCATTACTTGAGAAAAGAAATAAAATAAAAAACAGAATAATAATTTTTTTACTCATTTGATTTCCCTCCTTTTTAGTATGGTTTTTGTTTTTTTTTGCACGGTATATCCCCATTAAATCAATAGCCTATAAGACCTAAGGCTTTTTAAAACCAGCGTAATCCTTTTTGATTCAGAAATGTCTTCTCTCAAGGATTTACTCTAAATTAATATTTTTAGTTATCTTCAATTCTTTATGCATTAAATTCTTCTTGTAAAGAATTAATCCTCCTGTATTTTCTTTTATTTAACTCTTCCACCTTTAATATGCATATCATATAAGATAAATTTTCTGGCTACTAATGTAAATTTCAGCATTTTGATTTTAAATTTCTTTGCTCATTTTATCGTAAAGTATCCACTGTAGGCCTGAACTGAACCATCTAAAGTAGTTATATGAATTCTATATTTGTTAATCCCAATAGGCATACTTCTTGGGACGGTATAAGTATAAATACCTGAAGTATAAATACCTGAAGGAGAGTTAACTTCAGCAATAGGATGGGAGCTTGTAAGCCCTGTGTCTTTATTTTCGTATATAAGCATGATTTTTAAAGGACCACTTACTAATACAGCATCCCATTTGATTTGATATGATTTTCCTGCTTCCCATATTTCACCTGCTTTTGGAGACATTATTAATATCTGTGATATCGCGCCCGTTTTCCTACAAATATCCAATGTGGCGCTAAAAAAAAATCAGTGTCTCATTACTAAAACATTTATCTTTTGGACCACCTATTCTCAACCAGTTACCATATATAAGATTTCCACACCTCTCATCACTGACTTCTATTCTTGGAGCGTAAAATTCGATCTCTCCAAAAGGTCCAAAATGGGCTCTTGCAAGAGTAAGTGGTGTTCTGTCACCCCATTGTATCCATAAAGGATATAATTCAAATGACTCATTAGTCGTATTTTTGAGTTTAAAGCTAGCTTTTATGTAATATTGAGGGGAATCTTGAGCAACTATCAGTATTCTTTTATATTCACCATTAGATAATGTATCTGTTTTTTCTATTAATCTATTATTTTCTACAGTATAATATTTTATCGTTATAGGTGATATAACCATTAAATCTCCCTTACAAGGTCTTGGAAGTGGACGAAAATCTTTTGGACTGGGTGTTTTTTGAAATCCTGAAGGAGGTTGTGAGGGCTGGAAATCCGGACGAGGTCTTGGAGCTGGCTCCACAGGTTTTATAGGAGGTTGTGAAGAGGCTAAAAAGGTAAATAAAAAAACATATAAAGAAGCAAAAATAAATATCGCAAATAATAACTTTTTCATTTTTAATCCCCCCTTTTGTTTAGAAATTGTTTAAACTTCAAATATCCTCTGTACCTTCACTACCTCCTTTCTAATATTTTGAAATTTTAAAAAGGGAAACTAATAGTTGGTTGAAGATTCTCAATTTTATAATTACCCCTAAATTTCTTCTTAAGTTAGATTTGGTCTTTAAACTGATTTGGTGATTTTTAACTCTAAAAATGAAAAAATGACCGTAGATAAAGAATAAAAGAAAAACTATTAAAAGAGAAAGATGAGAGGTTTTATAAAAATTCAAAGAATTAACCTCTCTATCTTATCTTCCCTTTGTAAAGCTTTATTAGAACTCTAATTCTGATTAGAAACCTTAATTAGAGCTCTAATAGAAGCTTTATAAAAGGATTAATTATAATTTATAAATTATTATTATATTTTAAAAAATAAAAAGTCAATACACAATTTTTTATAAAAAAATTACATAAAAATATTGGCTCTTTTTTGCAGAGCTAAAAGAGTTTTAAAAACACAAACTTTAGTTATAATTTTCAAAACCTAAACAAAACAGTAATATAAAGTTTGAGAGCATAAAATGGAAATG
>CAYXGJ010000038.1:0-1569 GCA_964464535.1 uncultured Thermodesulfatator sp.
AGGAAAGATAATAGATATAGTTAGTATCAATAGGTGAAAACTTTAAATCAATAATTCTATTTCCCCTCACAGGAAGAGGATAAGTATCAACATTTAAATTTTTCAAATTTATAACCAAAATTAAACTTTCACAAGAAAACTGTAAATAAGAGCCTCTCATTGATTGCACTGCCAATTTTTTCCCATCCGGTGAAATTGTAAGCAATCTATATTTACCTTTCAATATTAATTTCTTATTTTTATTTTCTACATTTATTGCATAAATTGCACCAAATGCATAATCCAAATCGCCCAAACTTAAACTATCTCCAGGTGCACAAAGATAATACACAGTTTTCCCATCAGGAGATACTACAGGATTTGTAAGATGGACCGAATGAGAAAGTGTGTCACCAGCAAGGAACTCAAGATCAGGATTTCTCTCAAATTTAAAATCAAATATTTTCCAAAAACATCCACCCTCTATTAGAATACATAATAAAATTATTAAAAGAACCCTTCTCATATTTTCTACACCTCCTTTTGAGATGAACCATTTACGGAAAACTCATAACTCCATAAAAAAATCTTTTCATTTTACCCTCCTTATTCTAAATTTAAAATCCAAAGCTCTTGACAGCTGAAAAAAGGAGTTCCTTCAAAGTAATGTGGTCGCGCAGCAGAAAAAATGATTTTTGAACCATCGGGTGAAAAAGAAAGCCTGCCTATGTCTGTAGCCCAATAAGGTTTTGCATTAAGTGGCTTTTTTTCACCTGTTGAAAGGTCTAAAAGAAATATTTCTTCATCTTCATCTGCCCCGGCAGGTGGGTTTTTTGGATCCCTTGCATTTGCATCTCTTACAGTGCATAAAAGAGTTAAATTATTAGGGTGAAATTGAGGATACCACATATCTTCTGAGGCATCCATAATGATGCGATCATTTTGAGGATGCAAAGTAAAAGAAAGGGGCGTTCCCTTTTTAATAGGAATTTTTAAAATCAATGAATCTTCCCAGGTAGATAAATTTAAAGAATAGAATCCTGAAATAGAAGTGTCACCCTTTGCTAAAAATATTAAAAATTTATCATCATGAGTGTATTTTAAATCCTCTATATAAGGTAATGTAGGAGAAAACTCTTTTCTTTCTCCTGTAACTAAATTAATAAATACAATTTTTTCTTCAATAAGTGGAGTAGTATGTTCACCTACATACTCTCTACCCGTTGCTCCCTTTACATATGCAATTTCATTCCCATTATGGGATAAAGTAAAGTGCATCACACTATCTTTAACAATTACGGACCTTTTCTTATTCGGTAAATTTATACAGATCAACATCCGCACAACAGTACCCATTTCTTTTACTTTCATTCCAATACAATATATTTTATCTCCTGAAGGAGCCCATACGGGTGAGTAATAATTAAGAGGATGATAAGAGAGTGAATCACTGAGGAAAACTTCTAATGCTGGATTTCTCTCAAACTCGTGACAGTAAACCCCTATTAAAATCCACACCACAAGTATCAAAAAATATTTTCTCATACTTCTTTCTCCTTTTTAATTTTTTTATTATAAATCATTTTTTTA